>PLSW01000299.1 GCA_003165275.1 Caulobacteraceae bacterium | reverse complement strand
TTAACCGGATAGGCACGGTTCAATCAACAAAAGCGTACTTGCCAGTCAAGTTGAAGTCATATGTGGCCGTCGAGGATGAACTGACCGCTCGCGCCCTTGAGGGATATTTCAAGTCCGGTTCTGGCAAGGCGTTCGCAAACAAGCGTTTCTGGCGTTTATGATCAGTTACATGGGCTGGAGCGCTGGCGGGGCGGCGGCTTGAAACGGCACGAACACAACTCAGTCGGTAAAGAACCCCTCGTCCACAGCCTTCAGCTCGACCGTCTCGCGCACGACCACCCCGACCGAGTAGCGGACCATAAGCTCGGCGAGGCGAACGCCGTCGATCAGCACCACATGCATCGATGAAGCCGAAACGTGCGCGCGCGCCTGTTTCGTGAACCCGGAGGCAGTGACGAACAGCCCCTTGTTGGCCTTCTTCACGTTCAGCGCGCCGATGAAGCTGTTGATCTCGCCGGGGCCGACGGTGTTGCCGTCCTTGTAGCGCTTAGCCTGGATGTAGACACGGTCGAGGCCCAAGGGGTCCTGGTGCACGACGCCATCGACGCCGCCATCGCCAGAGCCGCCCAGCGCCTTCGCCATTTCTTGCCGCCCCTGGCCGTAACCCATCTTGACCAGGAGCAGGATGATCAACTCCTCGAAGTCGCTGGGGTCCATCTGGCGCACGCGGTCCAGGAGGTCGGCCTTCAGGTTAGCCTCCAACTCCTGGCGCGCCTTATCGATTCGTTCTTCTGGAGTGGCGGAGATCTCTGCGGCCGAGCTGACGTCAGCGATCCCACCGACCTCAGCCCCTGCTGCGCCCTTACGCCATTCCTGAAAGGTCGGGATGGTGGACAGGAATGCGGTGTTGACCACTGGAGGGTTCTTGGCCAAGAGCGCCTGTCCGGCGGCGGCGATCTGAAAACGACCGCGTCGGGTGCTGTCCAGGAGCCCCGCGCGAGTCAGATAGTGCTTGGCCCAGTGGAGGCGGTTGTGAAATGCGCCCTGGGTGCCGGAGGGTAGCCTCTCGGCCAACTGGGCTTCGGTCACTCCCATGGCCGTGGCGACCTTGGGGAGGGCCTCCATGATACTGACCGGCTCCGTCGCCGCCTCCGCGTAGCGGAGCAGCGGCAGCATCGCATCCTGATAGGTCGGCAGGCTTACGGTCATGCGGGTTTAGTATCCGGGCGTCGCCGACAAAGCAAAAGCAAGTCCGAAAGCTCCGACCCAGCCCAGCCAGACCCCAGAGCTCCAATCTGACCAAGGGTTTCAGGGGCGATACCGTCATGGATGACGGTCGGCCGAATTCGGACCTCCAAGACGGCGGGAAACAGAAGGCGGGGCGGGGTCCATTGTTCGGCGCCGTCCAGGGGTTCGCCGCCCATCCTGCCCCGCACTGGAAATTGTACGTGTCCCCGGTTTCCTGGACCATCGAAAATGGGGACACGTACATTATCCAGTCGCGGTCGGCGCGCGCTTCGGGCCAGGCTGGCTGGATAATGTACGTGTCCCCATTTTGGCCGGGGGAATCGCCCTGACGCGGCGCCGCCGCTGTTCATCCCGGCGCGGGCCGGGCGCCGGACTCACCCTTCGCCATCCCCGCCTCACGGCCCTCCACCAGCGCCGCGATCCGTGCCGCGTCCTCTGGCGTGGCCCCGTTGTAGACCAGCAGGCTGAGGTCGGTGCGGCCGTCCACCGCGAAGGCGGAGTATTCGAGGGCCACCGGACCGAGCACCGGGTGCTGGAGGTGTTTGACGGCGTCGCCGTGGGCGCCGGGGACGTCGTGATCGCGCCACATGGCCTCGAACTCGGGGCTGAGCCGGCGCAGGTCCGCCACCAGAGGCTCCACGTCCGCCGCCGCGCCCGCCCGGGCGGCGTCCAGGCGAAAAGCGCCGAGGACGAGGCGCGCGACGCTCTCCCAGTCGTAGTGGACCGCCCGGGCGCGGGGGTCGAGGAAGACGAAGCGCAGCATGTTCCGCTGCTCCGGCGGCAGGGCTCCGTAGTCCATCAGCATCGCGCTCGCCGCCCGGTTCCAGGCGACCACGTCCCAGGTGGCGGTGCGGATGATGGCGGGGCTGGGGTCCAGGGCGTCCAGCACCCGCTGCAGGCGCGGGGTGACGCCCTCGTTGGGGCGATAGCGCGCCTCGGGCGGCCGGCCGAGACCGAGCAGGAACAGGTGCTCGCGTTCGAGGTCCGTCAGCATCAGGGCCCGGGCGATGCGGCCCAGGACGTCGGCCGACGGCGCGCCGCCTCGCCCCTGTTCGAGCCAGGCGTACCAGGTCGGGCTGATATTGGCCCGCTGCGCCACCTCCTCGCGGCGCAGGCCCGGGGTGCGGCGGCGTTCCGGGGGGAGCCCGAAGGCCGCGGGGTCGAGCCGGGCGCGGCGGTCGCGCAGATAGGCGCCGAGGCGGTTCTCGGAGGGGGAAGGGGCGTTCATCCGGGTAGCCACCTTAATAGGATAAGCTCACGTCTTTACCAGAATAGGCCGGGGGGGGAGGCTTGTCGTCAGCGAAACTTGGAGATTGACCCATGCGCGTGTTCCTGACCGGAGCGACGGGATTCATCGGCTCGGCGATCATCGCCGAACTGCGGGCGGGGGGGCATCAGGTCGAAGGCGTGGCCCGCAGCGACGAGGCGGCGGCGAAGCTCGCCGGCTGGGGCGTCCAGGTGCGACGGGGCGATGTGGAGGACCTGGCGGCCCTCGCGGCGGGCGCCCAGGCCAGCGACGGCGTCATCCACTGCGCCTTCGGCAATGACTTCTCCCGGTATGTGGAGACGGGGGAAATCGATCTGCGGGCGGTGTCGGCGATGGCGGACGCCCTGGCGGGGTCCGGCAAGCCCTTCCTGGTCACCTCGGGCATGACGGCGAGCACCCCCGGGCGCCTCAGCACCGAGGCGGACCCGGCGCAGACGGAGGGCATGGCCGCCGTCCGCGGACGGCCGGAGGCGCTGGCGCTTTCGGCCAGCGATCGGGGCGTTCGGTCGATGGTCGTCCGCCTGCCGCCGTCGGTGCATGACCGCGGGCGACAGGGGCTGGTGACGATGCTGATCGGCCTGGCGCGGCAGACCGGGGTGGCCGCCTATGTGGGCGAGGGCGCCAACCGCTGGCCGGCCGTGCACCGGCTGGATGCGGCGCGGCTGTTCCGCCTCGGTCTCGAGCGCGGCCGGGCGGGCCAGCGGCTGCATGCGGTGGGCGAGGAGGGGGTCACCCTGCGCGCGATCGCCGAGGCCATCGGGCAAGGGCTCGGCCTGCCGGTCCGCGCCATCGACCTGGGAGAGGCGGGGGCCCACTTCGGCTTTCTGGCGCCCTTCGCCGCCAACGATGTTCCGGCTTCCAGCGCCGCCACCCAGGACAGCGTCGGCTGGCGGCCAACGCAGCCCGGTCTGCTTGAAGGGCTGCGGGGGGACTATCTGGCTTGAGCGCGTCCCGTACGGCCCGAACTCAGGCGCGGCCGACGCGGGCGTTCGCGATCTTGACCGGCCGGCTGGGCCGCTGGTGGCCCGACAGGGTTGAAACGGCTGCGAAAGTCGCGCCACGCAAGGTTGCATCAGGCCCCGGCGAAATCTGGGTCGCCAAGGACGCTGAGCCATGGTCGAGATCCCGCCCCATACCCGGGTCGGCCCGTTGGACCCCGAAAGCGCCCGGCATCTCGACGCGGACGGCTATCTGCTGCGGCGGGGCCTGGTTCCGGCGGACTGGATCGCGCCGCTTCGCGCCGCCTTCGCGGCTGGGGTGACGCCGTCCGACCAATGGCCGGCGCCGCGGGGCCATGATTGGCGACACGCCCTGGTGGACCTGGACGCGACGGTGCGGCGGGTCTGCCGGGTGCCGGCCCTCCTCGCCGCCGCGCATCACATCCTGGGCGGGCCGTTCTTCCTGTCCCAGGTGGAGGGACGCGAGCCCCTGGCGGGGGGCGGCCAGCAACTGCTGCACCGGGACGGCGCCGACTCCAGCGTCAGCCTGGGGGTGTCGGCCCTAGTCTTCCTGGATCCGTTCGGCCCGCATAACGGGGCCACCCAGGTGGTTCCCGGAACCCATCGGGGGGCGGGCCTGCTGGCGGTGGCGGGGGAGGACACGTCGGGCGCCATGGTGATGAGTGGGCAGGCCGGGGACGCCCTGGTGTTCGGCTCGAACCTGCTGCACGGGGCGACGCGGAACCACACCGGCGCGCCCCGGCGCTCGCTGCTGATCTACTATGCAACGGCCGACCAACGCGATGACTGCCGCGCGACGGAGGCGCTGCGGGCGGTGCCGATGGACTGCGACGAGGTGTTCGGGGGGGCTGACTAAAGCAGGTCAGGTATAGTCGAAAGCGGAGTTACGCCGGCCCGACGCCCCCTCAGTCAGCTTCGCTGACAGCTCCCCCGTTTCACGGTGGAGCAAGGCGTTCGTTGTCCTCCACCGCGCAGCGGGGGGTCGAGAGCGGCGTTCGCCTTTGGCGAACGCATCGGGCGCGGGGAGCGCGCCCGCGCTCTCGACGGCCCGGAGCGAAGCGTAGGGTCGGAGGGGGCGTCGGTCCGCCGCACGGACGCGGTTTCATCCAAACCCAACCCGCGCTACCGCACCCTAAGTCCAGCGGCTTGCAATGATGATCGCCCGGACGCGCAATAAAGGGCGGTTTCCGGCGCACATTAATTGAGACGGATCGATGCGGCGGGCGCACGATCGTTGAGACGCAGCGCATGATCGGTGCGACGGACGCACATTGCTGATCCTTTCGCGCGCGATACCTGAAACGACAGGTTCGGCCGGTTGGCCAAGCCTCAGTCGCAGCTCGCCAAATCCCTGATTGTCCGTCGCAGACAACAGAGATGATGCTTCATAAGTTTGATGTCATGAGCATAGTCCGGTTCGGGGCAGAACTCGAAATCGGGATCGATGTGCAGGGTGTTGCGGGCAACACACTCGAACAGGTTGATGCCGTCATAGGCGGCAACGACATGGGCGATGCTGTCCGCCAGATGGTGGATCGGCGATCCCGCCGCGTTTTGGTCCCTCATTCGATGCACGTGCCGGTGGATACCGTGCAGCAGGTCCGTTCGCATGTAGCTGTTCAGGAGCAGCAGCGAATGGGCGGGTGAAACCGGAACCGCGAAGCCCATCCTGTCCTCGGGAGGAAAGAGGCCGTTATCCGGGGAAGCCGTATTTTTCGTCATCGTCGGATCAAGCGATGGCGAAGAAGACGGCCAGCGCCCGCGTGACCGCCAGCATGGCGTCGGCATCGAGGTGGCCGATCGTCGCCCCGATCTTGTCGCGCTTCACCGACATGGCCTTGTCCACCATGACCTGCGACCGCTTGCGCAAGCCGTTGGCCGGTGTCGGGTCGATCGTCGTGCGGATGAGGGGCGCGTCCACCAGCGTACCCGACACCAGCAGCACCGTGACGGTGCCGGTCTGGTCGAACTGGTCCGACTGGATGATAAGGGCCGGCCGCGGCTTGCCGAAATCACCGGGCAGCGCGATCGTCACCAGGTCGCCTCGGTTCACGCGTCGCCCTCGGGGTCGAGATCGATCAGTGCAGCATCCATGAAGGCGTCCAGATCATGGTCCGCCGCGTCGGCCGCCGCGATCACGAGCGCCTGTCGCCGGCATTCCTCCGCGAATCCCGGCCGTCGGGTATCGGGAACCCATATCTGGATGGGGCGCAGACCGGCCGCGCGCAGGGCGTCGCGACGCTTCTGGACTCGTTGTGTCACTGGTGCCGGCATCGGGGTTACTCCAATCCAATTCGTTACATGTAACATAGGCCGAGCCAACGATTGCCGCAAGGAAAACGGCCGGTAATCTGGCGGTGCGGGGCCCCATAGTCGACCTTCGGAATTTCAGAGAAGGGGGGATAGCGGCCTTGCACAGCGCCAAGCTGTGACCGAATATTGCGAAATGCACCCAATCCGTAGCTTCACTTTGATGGTCGGTGTCTGCGTAAGCCTCGCGGTCCCTTGTGCGCCTGCGCAGGCAGCCGACACACAATACGCTTGGAAAGCTACGCTAAACCGAGCGTGTGCTCGCTGTATCTCAGCATCGTCAGAGCGAAATGTTCGGTGGGCCGATATACCTGAACGCGCCGTAATTTACAGTTTTACGGGAGAATTTGCACATCAGACGCGATGGGCGATGATAAATCTAGATAATGGCCTAGAAACTTCATGTATTCTCAACTTGACAACAAATTCAACGTCTGTCGATTGATGCGATCATAAATTAGTTGATGATGCTGCACTTGGTAAATTGAGAGTGGCCGCTGCAAGGTTGTGGCGCTCCGCTCCATTACGACCGAATGAGATTTCAATCGCACCAGGCACTGCTGAAGAGGCATATGTTATAGCCGGTCGGCGGATGGTCTGGTTCAGCCGATGGATTGAGAGCCAGAGCTACGTTATCAATTCATTGAAAGCTGCGCTGGGCGACACGGAATAGCAAAATTAGAGACCGCTCTTGAGTGGCCGCTTAGGTCGATTCACCTCATTGGGCCTCGCGCCCAAAGCCGGACATCTCGGATAGCCTGCGTCGAACCGGCATGATTGCGCGTCCGTCTCACAGAGCGTGCGCTCAATCTCAAACACCATGCGTCCGTCGCGCCCTATAATCTCAGCTAATGCGCGTCGGAAATGGGCGGTGATTGCGCGTCGGCCTGATCATCATTGTGCGTCGCTATACCTAAGTGTCTGTCCGAAATCAT
>PLSW01000256.1 GCA_003165275.1 Caulobacteraceae bacterium | reverse complement strand
TGCATGTCCATCAGCACCAGGTCGACGGGGTTGGCCTTCAGATAGTCCAGGGCCTGCTGCCCGTTGTCCACGATGATCAGCTCGACGCCCACGGCGTCCAGGATGATCTGCACCACCTTCTGATTGGTGGGGTGGTCTTCGGCCAGCAGCACCCGCCGGCCGNNTCAGCGCGTCCTCGCCCTCGGCGTCCGCCTGGTCGCTGGGCGCCTCGGCCGGCGCCAGGGGAACGAGGACCTCGAACCGCGAGCCCTCGCCGGGCTTCGACGTGGCCGAGATGCGCCCGTCCATCATCTCCACCAGCGACCGGCTGATCACCAGACCCAGGCCAGTGCCGCCATACTTGCGCCGGATGGAGGCGTCCGCCTGTTCGAAGCGTTGGAAGAGGCGGGCCTTCACCCCGTCGTCGAACCCGATGCCGGTGTCGGCGATGGCGAAGCGGATCGTCTCGCCCGTCGCGCGGACCGTAAGGCTCACCCCGCCGGTCTCGGTGAATTTCACCGCATTGCTGAGCAGGTTCGACAGCACCTGGGTCAGGCGCACCGGATCGCCCCGATAGTGGCCCGCCACCGCGGGCGCCACCGACCACTTGAAATCCAGACCCTTCTCCTCAGCGGAAGCCCGATGCAGGCGCGCGATCTGCGAGACAAGGTTGCGCAGGGAGAAGACCTCTGCGCCGAGCCGGACCTCGCCGGATTCGATCTTCGAGAAGTCGAGGATGTCGGTGAGCACCTGCTCGAGCAGCCGGCCCGAGGAGACGATCAGGTCGGCCAGCTCCCGGTTGGACTTGGTCTTCTGCCGGTCGGCGAGGGTCTCGGAAATGGCGATGACGCCGTTCAGCGGCGTGCGNNGGCGTGCGCAGCTCGTGGCTCATATTGGCCAGGAAGCGCGACTTCTCGGCGTTGGCCCGCTCCAGCTCCGCCGTGCGCTCCTGCACCCGCACCTCCAGGGAGCAGAGCAGCTCGTCCGCCCGCTCGCGCTCGGTGCGCAGGGCGCGGGCGAGGACGCCGATCTCGTCCGTACGCCGCTCGATGTCGGTGATGTCGTCGGCGGCGAGGTCTCCGCCGACTGAGGGGGCGCAGGAGGCGCCCAGCCGCTCCAGCGGCTTGACCAGGGTCCGTCGCGCCAGCCAGACCACCAGCAGGGTCTGCAGCAGCGACGCCATCACCCCCAGGGCCAGGATCCACGAGGCCGACTTGGCCGCCGACCAGGCGATGGCGGCCTTGGGGTAGCTGAGCAGCAGATACCAGTTGGGTCCGTAGAGGCGGCCGAAGGCGACGATGTTGCGCCCGTCCGGGCTGGTCACCACCCCGGAATCCTTGCCGGCGGCGCGGATGGACCGCATCATCGCCTTCAGGCCGAGGATGCGCTCATAGCGTTGCACCAGTTCCGGCGAGGCGGCCCCGCGCTGGGCGAACTCTGGAGAGGCGATCAGGTCGCCATCGGCGGTGACGATCAGGCTGGACGAGCCGGGCAGGGTGTTCTTCACCGCGCTCATGAAGAAGCCGGTCAACTGGATCGACGAGCCGAAGGAGCCCGCGAACGCCCCGTCCACATAGGCGGGGGTCATGCAGCCGGTGGCCAGCCGCTCGCCGTGGGTGTTCTGGATCAGGCGTTGCAGGGCCGTGCATCGGGTCAACCTCTGCGGGTCGGCCGCGGGCAGGGTGACCCTGGCCATGTCCTCGTGGCTGATGTCGAGGTTGGCCGGCGCGTCGTGCCGGTAGAACAGCAGGTGGTCGGGCCGGTCCGGGCCGAACATCGCCAGCCGGGTGCCTGGGGTGAAGAAGTAGAAGTTGTCGTAGTTGCCGTGTTCGGCCTGGCCGAATTCGGAGACCAGGGTGTAGGCGGCGACCAGCACCGCCTTTTCCCTGGCCGTCAGCGTGTCCGGACGGGGGACGAAGGCGCCCATGCCGTAGATGCGCTCGCCGTTGGCCTCCGTCTCGCCGTCGAAGTCGCGCGCCCGGCTGCGGCGGGTGCCGTCGGCCTGCAGGGGATAGTAGACGTCCATCAGCCGGTCCACCGCGGCGGGGGACAGGTGGTCCACTCGGGCCTGCAGCTCGCGAACCGCGGACTGGTGCATCGCCTCCAGGTTGGTGAACCGGCGATCGATGTTGGAACTGCGCTCGCGGACGTAGTCGTCCAGGTAGCTGACCTGTCGCCGGGCGAGGTCGCCCTGGAAGACGACAAACCCGCCGATCGACCCCAACACCGTCACCATCAGGGACATGACCCCGATACTGACAAGAAATCTGCGCGAGAGGGTCTGCATTGGGCCCGGTCAAAGTCATGTAGCGTCAGGCCAGCGGTAAAGGATATTTCTTTCCGGCAGATTTACGCAAGCTACATAACCTCGTTCGTTGAGCGCGTTATTCGACCGCGCTCTGCAAAATCGGTATTGGTCATGCGTATTGGCAACTATAGGCGCGAGAAGCGTTGAATTGACGCGGGCTGTAAAACTGGCATTTTCCGTGCCGTATGTATCGAATCGGTTGGATCAAACCCAGTCCGCTGGTTCGTGCTGCAACCGGGCCTGTGGAATCAGGTTCCGCATCCGCCGTCCGAAGCTACGCAGACAAACCTCACCCTCGGCCAGCGGCCCCGCGACGAAACTCGAGGAGGTCATGCCGTCCTGGACCCTGGCCACGAGCGCCGTATCCTCGACGTTGACCTGGCGATTGATGCGCCAGTTCAGGTAACGCGCCGCCCGCATCTCGCGCCGGTCATCGGGCAGGGCGTAGGCGATCTCGCGGATCAAGGTCTCAGTGGCCGAGACCGGGATGAACTGCATGAAGTCCACCTGGTCCGGATAGATGTCGAAGGCGAGGTTCGGCCACAGCTTGAAGTAGGTCCACAGGCGCTGGCGCTCCGGCGGCAGGTGCTCCACGGGGGGCAGTATGCGCTGGTAGAGGCGCTCGGAGGGATTGTGCGACGGCTCCTCGACCAGCTCGCCCCACATCTTGTCGACCCCGTCCCGGGCCTCCACCCCATAGCCGCGCCCGAACAGGCGGGTCAGGCCCGGATGGGCCACGGGGATGTGCAGGCCGTCGGAATAGTTGTCGGAGATGTTCTTCCAGTTGACCGTCCGTGGCCGGAGCGTCACCCGGCCGATGGGCTGCAATTCCTCGAACCGGTAGGGGACGATCTCGTGGGCGTAGGGCGCCATCATCTCCGCAACGCTCGGCCCGCCGCCCTCCAGCCGCACGAAGATGAATCCGGCGAAGATCTCCAGCTCCAGCGGCGCCAGGCGCTCGTGGGCCATGTCCAGGGCCGGATAGGTCTCCCGGTGCGGCGCGCCGATCAGCCGGCCGGTCAGGTCATAGGTCCAGGCGTGATAAGGGCAGACGATCCGGCCGCAATGGCCCGACCCGGGATCCAGCAGCCGCGCGCCCCGGTGACGGCAGATGTTGTGAAAGCCGCGGATGACGCCGTCCTGGCCACGGGCGACCACCAGGCTTTCGCCGAGCAGTTCCAGGGTGTGGTAGTCGCCGGCCTTGGGGATGTCGTTCTGATGGCAGACCAGTTGCCAGGAGGGTCGGAACACCTTGTCCCGCTCGGCGGCGAAGAAGCGCGGACTGGAATAGATCCAGGCGGGAAGGCCCCAGTCTTCGAGGGTGTCGTTCGGGCGGTGGTCGGGGGCGTCCTTCATGGTTTGGGCCTTTCTCCTCAACGCGCCTGCAGCGCCAGGCCGATGGCGCGGCCGAGGCTGTGGTCGCGCAGGATCTCCCGCGCCGCGTTGCGGCCGGGGTTGCCGGAGACGCCGCCGCCGGGATGGGTTCCGGCCCCGCACATGTAGAGCCCCTTGACCGGCGCCCGGTGGCTGGCGTGGCCCAGCACCGGCCGCGCGGCCCAGAGCTGATCCAGCGACATGTTGCCGTGCATGATGTCCCCGCCGGGCAGGCTGAGCTTCCGCTCCAGGTCCAGGGGCGACAGGATCATCCGGCCGAGGACCGACGCCTTGAAGTTGGGCGCCCAGGCGTTGACCGTCTCGATGATCAGGTCGGCGGCCGCCTCCCGGTCGTCGTCCCATGAGCGGCCGTCCGGCAGGGTGGGGGCGAACTGCTGGCAGAACAGGCTGGCCACATGCTGGCCGGGCGGGGCCAGGGTGTCGTCCAGGGTGGAGGGGATCAGCATCTCCACGATGGGCGCCCGCGACCAGCCGTCCGCCTTGGCGTCGCGGAAGGCGGCGTCCATGTAGTCCAGGGACGGGGCGATGACGATGCCGCACTGGTGATGCTCGGCCGTCGCCTTGCCCGGCAGGCAGGTGAAGTCGGGCAGTTCCGACAGGGCGACGTTCATCCGGAAGGTGCCCGAGCCGTTCTTGTAGCCCTTGATCCGCTTGGTGAAGTCCGCGGGCAGGGCGGCGGGGTCGATCAGCTCGCCGAACAGCAGCGCCGGGTTGAGGTTGGAGACGACCACGGGCGCGGCGAACCGCCGGCCGTCCTCCAGCTCGATCCCGGTGGCGCGGCCGCCGGCGATGGTCACCGCCTTCACCGGCGCGTCGGTGATGATCTCCACCCCCGCCGCCTGGCAGGCGGCGGCCATGGCCTGGGTGATCGCCCCCATGCCGCCGATGGCGTGACCCCAGCCGCCCTTCTTGCCGTTCACCTCGCCGAAGGTGTGGTGCAGCAGCACGTAAGCGGAACCCGGCGTGTCCGGGCTGGCGTAGTTGCCCACCACGGCGTCGAAGCCAAAGGCGGCCTTCACCGGCGCGCTCTCGAACCAGCCGTCGAGGAAATCCCGCGCGCTCTTGGTGAACAGGTCCAGCAGGTTGCGCTTGTCCTCCCGGGAGAGAAACGCCAGCAGCCCGCCCTGGCGCAGGGCGCGCAGCAGCCCCGGGACGCCGTCGCCGAGGTTGGGCGGGGTCTCCGCCGCCAGCTTGCGCAGCACGTCGCCGATCCGGTCGAGCGTGGCGTAGTAGGCGGGCAGGGCCTCGGCGTCCTTGGCGGAGAACTTGCGGAACTCTTCCTGGGTGCGGGCCTGGCCGCCGCCCAGCTTCAGATAGGTCGAGGCGTCGATCGGCAGGAAGTTGGAGATCGGCCGCTCGACAATGGTCAGGCCCCGATCGTGAAGGCCCATGTCGGCGATGACCCGCGGGTTTAGCAGGCTGACCGTGTAGCTGGCCACGGAGTTGCGGAATCCCGGATGGAACTCCTCGGTCACCGCCGCCCCGCCGACCACGCCGCGTCGCTCGCAGACCACCACCTTCAGCCCGGCGCTGGCCAGGTACCAGGCGCAGACCAGGCCGTTGTGGCCGCCGCCGATGACGATCGCGTCCGCCGATTGTGCGCCCATGGTCATTGGATGTGTGCCCCGTGTCCGGATGGCTTAGTAGGAGAGTGCGGGCGGCGGCGACAGGGGTTTTTCACCCCGCTCGCGGCGGCGGGGGAGACGGAGCAATGACCATCGGCGTGATCGGCGCCATGCCCGAGGAGGTGGCCCTCCTGGCCCGCGACCTGGAGGGCGCGCGGTCGGAGCGGCGCGGGACGCGGGACTATCTGCGCGGACGGTTGCAGGGCCGGGATGCGGTGGTGGTCTTCTCCGGCTGGGGCAAGGTGGCCTCGACCTCGACGGCGACGACTCTGATCGAGGTCTTCGGTGTCGATTCGGTGGTGTTCACCGGCGTCGCCGGCGCCCTGGCCCCGGACCTGGCCGTCGGCGACGTGGTGATCGGGGCGGAGCTCCTGCAGCACGATCTCGACGCCAGCGCGGTGCCGGGGATCGCCCGCTACGAGGTTCCGCTCCTGGGCGTGTCGCGGTTCAGGTCTGACGCGCGGCTGGTCCGGCTGGCGCGGGCCGCCGCGGGCCGATACCTGACCGAGCGGTTGGCCGCCGACGTCGGCGAGGAGCATCTGCGCGAGTTCGGGCTGCACAATCCCGCTGTGCGGACCGGCCTGATCGTCAGCGGCGACCAGTTCATCTCCAGCGCCGCCCGGGTCGCTGAGATCCTCGCCGACCTGCCGGACGCCCTCTGCGTCGAGATGGAGGGCGCCGCCGTCGCCCAGGTCTGTTTCGAGCACGGGGTCCCGTTCGTGGTCCTGCGGGCGATCTCGGACCGGGCCGACCATGCGGCGCCCGTCGATTTCCCGCGCTTCCTGCGTACCGTCGCCAGCCATTTGACCTGCGGGGTGGTGATGGGGTTGATGGCCGCGTTGTAGTCTTCGCCCGAGGGAGATGATCCTGGACGCCCTGACCCCCTTTCACATCGCCTTTCCCGTCGACGACCTCGCCGCCGCCCGCCGCTTCTACGGCGGGGTTCTCGGCTGTCCCGAAGGCCGCAGCGCCGCCGACTGGATCGACTTCAACCTCTTCGGCCACCAGATCGTCGCCCACCTGAAGCCCGGCGGCCCGGCGTCCGTTCACGCCAACCCCGTCGACGGCCACGACGTGCCGGTGCCCCACTTCGGTGTCGTCCTCGACATGCCCCGCTGGGAGGCTTTGGCAGAGCGGCTGCGCGCCGCCGGGGTGGCCTTCGTCATCGAGCCCTATGTGCGCTTCAAGGGCCAGGTCGGCGAACAGGCGACGATGTTCTTCCTGGATCCGGCGGGCAATGCGCTGGAGTTCAAGGCGTTCGCGGATGTGGGACAGGTATTCGCGACGTGACGATTGTGAGGCCTCCCCGCGTGCGGATTTGCGGCGGACCGCCGCCCCCTCAGNNTTCACGGTGGAGCAAAGCGATCGTTTGATCTCCTCCACCGCGCAGCGGGGGAGGTGGCGGCGAAGCCGACGGAGGGGGCGTCGGCCCGTCGCATCCTGCCGGTTCTAGCCAGTCGAGACACGTTCTAACGTGGCATGAAGTATAGCCCGTAGATAATGGCGCCGGACACGATGGCCGTCAGCAGCAGGATCAGCGCCAGACGCCAACTCATGAACTGTGCGGCCACTTCGACGACAAATTCGACAAAAGGGCCGAGGAGTTCCGAAAGGAATTCATGCATGATCGGGAGCTGACCTCATCCGCCCATGATCGCCAGCAGCGCGAAACTCCCCAGCCAGTGCTCGCCCATATAGTCCCCCGCCACATGCGGCAGGCTGGCGTTGAGGTGGGCCGTGGCGGCCCGCCCCGCGACCGCTCTAACGGGATCGTGCTCTGCGAGGCCGGCGCCGATCCCGCGCCAGCACCACGCGCGGCTCAGGTTCAGCCCGTCCAGGTGGGCGATCTTGCCGTCGGTGCGGTCGCTGACCCGGGCCGGGGTGAACAGGGTGGCCGGCCGGCCCTCGGCGGCGTCAGGCAGGAAATCGGCGAACCAGTTGCGGAACGCCTCGGCCCCCAGCACCCGCCGCATCAGCTCGGCCTCGATCAGCGCCGGCGAGAGGAAATCGTCCCCCGACGGCTCCCAGGCCTGGCAGGCCTTGTCGGCGGCGTACCAGGCCACGGCCTTGGCCTCGATCAGGCCGGCGAGCTCGGCGTCGCCGGCGCCGCGGGCGTAGTCCAGGGCCAGGGTGAGGGCGAAGGCGGTGTTGGAATGCACCCCCGCCCGGATCGGATAGTCGGCCTTGGGCAGGAAGGTCTTGAACCGCTCCACGAAGACGTCCGTTAGCGGCCGCAGCGTCGCGGCCCAGCGGGCGGCGTCCTCGGTGTCATGGCGGGCCAGCTCCGCCGCCAGGGCCAGCAGCCAGCCCCAGCCGTAGGGCCGCTCGAAGCCGGTGCTGGTCGGCCGCGCCAGATAGGCGACCTCGCCGGCGACGGCTTCCGATGTGAAGCCTTCGTCGAACCGCGCGCGGACATCGGCGGCCTCGGGCAGGTCCGGAACCAGCCGCAACGCTGTCGCCAGCAGCCAGTGGCCGTGGACGCAGCTGTGCCAGTCGAAACTGCCGTAGAAGATCGGGTGCAGCGCGCGGGGCGTTCCCAGCTCGTCCGGGCCGCGGATCGCGTGGACCAGGACGTTGGGATATTCCCGCGCCACATGGCCCAGGGCGATGCGGGCGAGGCGCGAGGCGAAGTCGGCGGTCAGGGTCAGGTCGGTCATCAGTAGCGGAACACCAGGAAATACATCAGCGCGATATTGCACATCAGCAGGAGCAGGGCCGTCGGCGCCTGGGCGCGGATCACCGCCCCCGAGGGCAGGTTCAGCAGGGCGGTGGGGATGATGTTGTGCGAGGCCATCGGCGTCATCGCCGTGCCGCAGAAGCCGGCCAGCATGCCGATGGCGCCCATGATCGCGGGGTCGCCATGGAACTTGCCCACGATCAGCGGCGCGCCGATCCCCGCGGTCAGCACCGGGAAGGCGGCGAAGGCGTTGCCCATGATCATGGTGAAGGCGGCCATGCCCAGGCAATAGGTGGCGACGACCGCCAGGCGATTGTCCACGTCGATGACGCCGCCGATCAGGGTGGCCACCGAATGGCCGACGCCGGCGGCCACGAACACCGCCCCCAGGGCCGCCAGCAGCTGCGGCAGGATCGCCGCCGTGCCCACCGAATCCAGCAACCGCCGCGCCTCCTGCACCGGCGCCGCCAGGGGCGGGCGGACCATGATCATGGCGGCGATCAGGGCGAGGACCACGCCCAGCGCCAGGGCCACGGAGACAACGGCCACCTGGCTGGCTTCGAACAGGGGCGCGCCGCCGATCCTGATCAGCGGAAAGGCCAGGGTCCCGGCCACCGCCGTCGCCGGGATGATCAGCACCGGCAGGAACAGCCACGATCCCCATCGCGCGGCCCCGGCTTCCCGCTCCGCCGCCGTGGTGGTCGCGGGGGATGTCGGGCGCAGGCCCAGGGCGCCGACCCCGACCATGGCCAGCACCAGAAGGCCGTTGGCGAAATCGCCGATACATTTCCCGGCCAGGAAGCTGGCCGCGAACAGGCCCCAGAACAGGGCGTTGATCCAGCGGCGGGGGTTGGCGCGGTCGAGGGCGCTGGCCGCGGCGATGGCGGCGAACACCAGGCCGGCGAAGGTGAAGGCGGTCTCGACGCCGATCATCCCTGCGCCCCCTTCGCGCCGGCGCCGGCGGTGCGGGCCAGGCGGCGGTCCAGCATCGCCATCCTCGCCGCATGGATCACGAAGGCCAGGACCGCCGTCGGGATCGCCCACAGGGAGATGCGCAGGGGCGCCACCACGATATGGCTCGCCGCCAGGGTCGCCTGGATCAGCAGCACCGAGCCCATGGCCAGGAAGATGTCCTCGCCGAAGAAGGCGCCGATGTTGTCCACTCCGGCGGCGTTGGCCCTGATCAGGGTTTGCCGGTCCGGGTCGGCCGGCCCGTGCCGGGCCTCGTCGGCGGCCTCGGCCATCGGCGCGATCAGCGGTCGCACCATCTGCGCCTGGCCCCCCAGGGACAACAGCCCCACCGCCGCCGACAGCTGCCGCACCAGCAGATAGGTGGTGAGCAGCCCGCCGACGCTGGCCGCCTTCAGCCGCCCCACCAGGGCCCGGGCCCGGGCCTGCAGCCCCGCCCGCTCCATCAGCCCGATCACCGGCAGGACGATGAACACCACGCTCACCGAGCGGCTGTTGTTGAATCCCTTGCCCAGGGTCTCGATCATCACCTTGAGGTCCATGTGGCCGGCCAGGCCGGTGACGATGGCGGCGACGGTGACCACCAGCACCGGGTTCAGCCGCACCATCAGACCGATGATCACCACCGGTATGCCGACCAGATTCCACATCCAACACACCCCAAGACGCAGGCCCCAAAACGCCGACGGCGTGTAGCGAACACGCTCACGGCGCGAATGTCACCCTTCGCCGGCTGCCCTGACCTTGGCGGCCCGGTGGTCAAGGCGCCGAAGGATTGGGTGGCGGCGGAGGGTTCGTCCATTGAACGGCGCCGAACCTGAAAGACATTTCAATCTTGAGACGTATACTCATGCTTGAGGATTCGTCTTTGCGAAAGGCCGGGGTGGGCACACTGACCGCCAGAGTATCGCCGACAGCGCCATCCGCGCCTTCACGGATCATCGTGAGGGCGTCGACGGATTTCGTGGTGCGCGGGGTGGCGACCAGCGTCCGCTGCTTTGGAACCATCCGCCGCTCGACGATCCTCTGCGCCATCGTGGCGGCCAACGTCCAGCACATCACCCGTTCGGCCGAACAGACCTGGCGCTATGCCCGGCGTGGTGAACTGATCCCGGACCATGAGCGTCGTCCGGTCAACATGAACAGCCTCGCCGCCTCCCTGGCCCTGCCCTGGGAAACCGCGCGCCGCCACGTGCACGCGCTGATCGACGAGGGGCTGTGCCTGAAGGTTGATGGCGGCGTCATCGTCCCGGCGAGCGCCCTGACCTCCGATCGCGTCGTCCCCTTCGCCGTGGCCCTCAAGGATTCGTTCTGGCGAATGGTGCGCCAGCTCAAGGCGATCGGCTTTGACTTCGCCGACGTCGCCTGCCGGCCGGAAATCGAGAGCCAGATCCTCGCCGAACCCGGCGTCAGCCCGCCGGGACAGTCGCCGGAAGGCCTGGTCTCCCGGGTGGTCATGGAATTCTACCTGCGGGTCATCGTCGGCGGCGCCCGGGCCTTCGACAGCGACTGGGCCGCCACCGTGATCTTCGGGGAGATCATGACGATGAACGGCGAGGCGCTGAGCCGCGATCCCGAGGCCGCCTGGCTCTACGCCTACGCCGACAGCCCGCCCCCCGATAAGGCCCGGCGGCCGGCGAGCATCCGGGAGACCGCCGTGCGCCTCGGCCTGCCGCAGGAAACCACCCGCCGCCAGGTGCAGGCCCTTGTTCGCCAGGGCATGGTCGAGCGGGTGGACAAGGGCTACCTGGCGTCGATGGACTTCATGCAGGCGGCGATCATGCGCGAATGCGCCCGCGACGTGACTCTCGCCTTCTACCGGATGGTGCATGACCTGGAGGTGCTGGGGGTGCACTTCTAGCCCGGCGGCCATCGACACGCGCCGGGCGCCCTCCTAGGCTCCGGGCCTCGTCATCGGAGCGCCGGATCCCATTGAAACTATCCGCCGCGGACCTTTCCAGCCACGACACCCTGTGGGCGGTGATCCTGGGCGCGCTGCTGGCCACCGCCAGCGGCTTCTTGGCCACCCAGCTCGAGGCCTGGTTTCGCCGGCGGGAGCGGGAGCGCAACGCCGCCCTGCTGTTCGGCGAGTTGCTGTCCACCATCGCGCTTCTGCTCGGCATCGCCGACGACACCCGCGCTACGGGGGACCCCTACGGGCCGGTGACCATGCGGATGCTGCGGGCCGCGCGGCGGGAGATCGACGTCTACGACCGCAACCGCGAACAGCTCTACGACCTGCGCGACGCCGAGACCCGCGCCAAGCTGCACACCCTGGTCCTGCGGCTGACCCTGCCCATCGACGGGGTGTTCGACACCGCCAGGGAGATCGCCTCGGCCCGCGCCATCCTGGCTTCGCCGCGGACGGCCAAGGCCGTGCGTGACGCCACCGTGGAACGCCTGGCGGAACTCGATGCCCTTCAGTCCGGCGGCTTCGACTTCGTCATCGAGAACGCCGACTCGATCGGCGCCTTGATCGCCAAGCTCCGGCCCATCGCCCGCGATTCGTTCGAAAACTACGGCCGCCTGCGCGCCGCCGGGGTGAGCGGCCGTGACGCGGGGGAGGCGGACGGGCCGGCATAGGCGCTGCCCTAGGGCGTCGCTGGCGCCTTCGGCGCGATCCCGACCAGTTCGACCTTGAACACCAGGGTGGTCTCCGGCGGGATCGGCCCCTTGCCGGCGGCGCCGTAGGCCAGGTAGGGCGGCACATAGATCATCCACTCGTCCCCCGGCCGCATCAGCTGCAGGGCCGCGACCCAGCCCGGAATCAGCTTGCCGAGGGGAAAGGTCGCCGTCCCGCCGGGCTGGTCCTGCGAGCTGTCGAACACCGCCCCGGTCACGAACCGGCCCTCATAGCGGACGATTATGGTGTCGGCCCGGGCCGGGTGGAGCCCCGCGGCGGGCCCCGATTTCAGCACCTTGTACTGCAGCCCGGGCAGGGAGACGACGCCGGCCGCCGTGGCGTTGGCGGCCAGGAAGGCGCCGTGGTCGGACGCCGGCTCCGTGGCCGCGGGATCGGCGCGAACCACGCCGGCGCCCGCCGCCAGCGCCAGGCCGACAGCCATGCTGAGGGTCTTGTTGAAGGCCATCTTGAGCTCCTTCCTGAAGCTTGCGCCGCCGATTGCGGCCTTAGTCGCCGAGCCGCGCCACCAGATCGGCGGCGAAGGTGGAAAGGGTGTCGTCGCGGGCGCCCATGATCACGATCCGGTCGCCGGGCCGGGCCAGCCTGACCAGTTCGTCCCAGCACTGGGCGCGGTCGGCGAAGGCCAGAGCCGCGCGGCCGCGGGCGGCCACGGCGCCAGTAATGTCGCCGCTGGAGACCGAGCGATCGGTGGTGCCGCCGTAGTAGACCGGATCGGGCATGATCAGCACGTCCCCTGCCGCCAGCCCCTCGGCGAAGCCGTCGACGAAGGCCTGCCGCATCTGCCGCAGCGGGCCGAAGCCGTGCGGCTGGAACATCACCAGCAGCCGTCCTGGAAAGGCGTGCAGAGTGGCCAGGGTGGCGGCGATCTTGTCGGGGTTGTGGGCGAAGTCGTCAATCACCGTCACCCCGCCGGCCGAGCCCACCAGCTCCATCCGCCGGCGCACCCCGCTGAAGCCTTCCAGCGCCTGCGCCGCCTGCGCCAGACTCACCCCGCAGGCCCTCGCCGCGCCGATGGCGGCCAGGGCGTTGGAGACGTTGTGCCGGCCGGGGGCGGGCAGGCGCACCCGGGCCCGCGCCCCGCTCGCCCGCTCGGTGACGGTGAAGGCGATGTCCATCGGTCCCGGGGTGATGTCGCCGGCGACGAGGTCGGCGCTCGGGTCCGTCAGGCTGTAGGTCGCGGCCTTGCCGGCCGGCAGGCGCTCGGCCAGGGCGGCGGTCTCGGCGTTGTCCAGGTTCAGCACCACGGCGCCCGCCCGCTCCACGAAGCCGGCGAAGAGGTCGCGAAGCTCGGCCAAGGACTTGTGGTCCTCGGAGATGTTGTTCAGCACCGCGATGCTGGCCGTATAGCGGGCGATGGAGCCGTCGCTCTCATCCACCTCGCTGACGAAGAGGTCGCCGCCGACCACGGCGCTGGCGAAGGGAATGTCCTCGGTGACGAAGTTCTTCATCACCGCCCCGTTCATGATCGTGGGGGNNCGTTGAACAGCTCCGACAAGAGCTGGGCGCGGAACACCAGGGGCGCCCCGACCCGGCGGGCGGCGGCGACGTCCGGCACCGTGTCCTCCACGGCGGCGGAGGCGACCACGATCTGCTCGGGCCCGGTCACCCCGCTGCCGTCCTGGGGAAACAGGGCCACCCCGTGCGCCCTCAGGAAGTCGAACTTGGGGCCCATCCGGCCCTGGTCCAGGGAGCGGTCGGAGCCGGCCACCGCGTGGCCCCGCGCCTGGACGATCAGGGCCAGGGGCAGCATGCCGCTGCCGCCGACGCCGCAGAAGAAATAGGGTCTGTTTTGATCCATGCGCCGACGATATAAGGGGAAGATTGACCTGACAAGTAATAGCAAAGAATACTTGGATCATGAATAAACAACCGATAAAAATCGGTGTTGTGGCCCCCGCCTGCCGGCTTGATCCGCTTGTCGCCGAGAAAGTCCTGGCCATCGCCGCCGAGTCCTATCCGGACGGCCGGGCGCAGATCATGGTCCACCCGCAGTGTTATCTGTCCGACGGCCATTTCGCCGGCGACGATGCGGCGCGGGCGGCGGCGTTTGTTGAGGTGGCTAATGATCCGACCCTCGACGCGGTCTGGTTCGCCCGCGGCGGCTATGGATCGTGCCGCATCCTGGAAGCGGTGATCCCCCGCCTGGAGGAGGCGGCGCGGGCCAAGACCTTTCTGGGCTACAGCGACATGGGCAGCCTTTTGGGCGCCCTCTATCGCAACGGTTTCGGCCAGGCGGCGCATGGGCCGATGGTCAGCGACGTGCGGCGG
This sequence comes from Caulobacteraceae bacterium, assembly GCA_003165275.1. Classification (GTDB taxonomy): domain Bacteria; phylum Pseudomonadota; class Alphaproteobacteria; order Caulobacterales; family Caulobacteraceae; genus Poindextera. The sequence continues at coordinate 1,576 of PLSW01000256.1, read as the reverse complement.
CACGGCGGTGAGGCGGCGGTGCGCCGCGCCCTGGCCTGGCTGGTCGACCGCGACCCGGCGGCCCTGGAGCCCAGCCTCGCCCCCGGGCAGAAGGCGGCCGCCTTCAACATCACCATCCTCGGCGCCCTGCTGGGCACGCCCTTCGCGCCGGACCTGACCGATCACGTGCTGATGCTGGAGGAGGTCTCCGAGCAGATGTACCGGATCGACCGCAGTCTCTTCCACATCACCAACCACTCCGCGATCCGCCGGGTGGCGGGGATCCGCCTGGGCCGCTGCAGCGACATCGCCCCCAACGACCCCGACTTCGCCCACACCGAGGTCGAGGTGGTCGCCGACTGGTGCGCCCGGGCGGGAATCCCCTACCTCGGCCGCGCCGACATCGGCCACGACGTGGGCAACTGCGTCGTGCCGTTCGGCTGATGGTCGCGCCCGCCAAGACACTCGCGATCCCAGCGCCCACCCCCCTCGGTCCCGCCGTGCAGCACGCGGGGCGCGGGATCGCCTACCGCGTCGGCGCCATGGTCTGCATGGCGGCCCTCTCGGCCCTGGTGAAGTGGTGCGGCGCGCGGGGAATCAACGTCTTCCAGATCATCTTCTTCCGCAACGCCTTCGCCTTCCTGCCCCTGGGCCTCTACATCTGGCGCACGACGGGATTTTCGGTGCTGCACACCCGCCGTCCCCTGGGGCATCTGGCGCGCTCCGCGATCGGCATTTCCGCGATGATCTGCAGCTTCTCGTCGGTGCAGTTCCTGCCGCTCACCTCGGCCACCGCCTTCACCTTCGCCTCGCCCCTGTTCATGACCGCCCTGGCCGCCCTGATCCTGCACGAGAAGGTGGGTTGGCATCGCTGGGGCGCGGTGGCGGCGGGGCTCGTGGGGGTGCTGGTCATGTTGCGGCCGGAAGCGGGCCACGGGACACTTCCGGCCTCGGGAAAGGTCCTCGCCGGCTCGGCCCTGGCCCTCCTCGGCGCGGCGGGCGCCGCCGGGGCGATGATCGCCGTGCGCGAGATCGGCCGCACGGAGCGCGGCCCCACCATCGTCTTCTACTTCACCCTCGCCGGCGCCACCGTGGGCCTGGTCAGCCTGCCCTTCGTCTGGGTGACCCCCGATCCGCTGACCCTGGCCCTGCTGATCCTCGCCGGCCTGATCGGCGGCGTCGGCCAGATGCTGCTCACCGAGGCCCTGCGCGTCGCCCCCGTGGGCGTGGTGGCGCCCTTCGACTACACCCAGCTGATCTGGGCCAGCCTGATCGGCTTCTTCGTCTGGGGAGAGTTGCCGCGAGCGGCGACCCTGGTCGGGGCCGGGATCGTGGCGGCCAGCGGGATCTATATTCTGTACCGGGAGCTGAGGATCTTGCGGGCGGGGGCGGCCTGACGCCGGGTTGACGCTCGGCGCCCGGCGGTTGTTCACCTGCGCGCCAGTGTTGGCGATCACACGGACGCTGGAGGACATTTGTCCGGCTCGTCTCGGGGGGCCTCCACTTCCGTCTTGGCTGGCCGCTCGCCCTGTGGCCACCTGCGCCTCGGGGAGAGGCTGGACATGACCACCAAACACCTTTGGAGCGGGCTGGCGTT
>PLSW01000173.1 GCA_003165275.1 Caulobacteraceae bacterium | reverse complement strand
TTGGACAAAGTCGTCAACTGCAGCCTGTGTGGGAACCACGGGGCTTACGGTGTGCATTACGCACCCGTTCCACCCCCTGCTTGGTCAGACGTTCGACGTGGTCAGCCGCAGCCCGCATTGGGGCGATGACCGAGTGATCTACCGGGCGGCAGACGGGACGTTGCCGACCATAGCCGTCACCCTGACTGATATGGCGCCGCCTGATCCATTCCGGCGGATCGGCGCCGGGCGGGCCGCCTTCCGGATGGTTGACCTACAGCGGCTGGTCATCGCCCTGGACGCCATTGCCTCCTCGATGGGGGGTGAGGATGCGTAAATATAACTACGCCGCATGTGTAATGCAAAATACGCCGCAGCGGGGTCTAATCCGATCCCATAATGGCATAATGGTGGGCATAATCGCTAGTCGGAGTGCGGTGAACTCGTTTGACGGCGGCTTGGGCAAGGCGTATTTTAGTTTACGAATCAGTGTTGAGGTTGGTCATGGCCAAACCCAAGCCGGCGAGAGACGATCCCAAGGGCGACGCCTTAGCCCGCGATGGTGCGCTCAATCCCCATCCCGAAGCCGTCACCGACCCGCTGTTCGCCAGCAATCCATTCTTCGACCCGAGGGATCTGGTCCAGGTTCGCTACGAGATGGTGCGCCGTCACCAAGCCGAAGGCGTGCCGATCAGCGACGTCGCCAGCGACTTCGGGGTCTCGCGGCCAACCTTCTACAAAGCCCAAGGCGCGCTGGCCGATCACGGCTTACCGGGCTTGGTCCCGCAACAGCGGGGCCCCAAGGGCGGCCACAAGCTCTCGGCCGAGGTGATCACCTTCGTCGACGAGCTCAAGGCGGCCAAGCCGGATCTGACCTTGCCGCAGTGCATCGACGAGATCGCGGAGCGCTTCGGGATCACGGTGCATCGACGAAGTCTCGAGCGCGCGATGGCGCGCAAAAAAAAACGACTCGACGCTCCTTAACCGCCGACGCGGCCAATCTCGTCGACACCTACGAACACCTGCGGGCTGCCGTGCTTGGCGCTCCGATGATTACCGCCGCCGGGCTCGCCACTCTCCACCGCCAAGGCATGGCCGCCTGGATCAAGATCATGTCCACGACGCCGACTCCGACACCGGGTCGACCCGCGTATCGCCCGCCCGCGCCCTGCGTCCCAGCAGCCAACGAGCTCGCCGTCCTTATAGCCAGTCTTGTCGCCACCCTCGTCGCGGAGCCAACCCATGCCTGACCTTAAAGTCACCGCCGACCACCTCCGGCGCGATGCCTACCTTTACGTCCGCCAATCGACGTTGCGGCAGGTTGCCGAGAATGGCGAGAGTACCCAGAGACAATACGCCTTGCGTGACCGCGCCGTCGCAGCGGGCTGGCCCGCCGATCGTATCCACGTCATCGACTGCGATCTTGGCAAGTCCGGGTCGAGCGCCATGTCTCGGGACGGCTTCCAGACCTTGGTCAGCGAAGTCGCGCTGACCAAGGCCGGCATCGTCATGGGCCTGGAGGTCTCCCGGCTGGCGCGCAACTCGGCCGACTGGCACCGGCTTCTCGAGCTCTGCGGTCAGACCCGCACCCTCATCCTCGACGAGGACGGCATCTACGACCCGACGGGCTTTAACGATCGCTTGCTGCTCGGGCTCAAAGGAACCATGAGCGAGGCCGAGCTTCACTTCCTCAAAGCTCGGATGCGCGGCGGCCAGATCAATAAGGCGCGGCGCGGCGAACTTCGGATCGGCGCGCCCGTGGGCCTGGTTTATCGGCCTGACGGCGCTCTCGATCTAGACCCGGACGCGGAGGTGCAGGCCGCGGTTCGCCTGGTGTTCGCAACGTTCGACCGTCTCGGTAGCGCGACACGCACGGTCAAGTACTTCCTCGACCACGGCATCCTGTTCCCGCGACGGCTGCGCAAAGGCCCACAAAAGGGCGACGTCTTGTGGGGCTCGCCGCGTCATGCCCGCATCCTGCAGGTGCTTCACAATCCCAGATATGCCGGCGCCTTCGTCTATGGGAGATCACACGGTCGGCCCCGCCCGGGCGGCGGCGTGTCCCAGATCAAGGTGGAGATGGCTGAGTGGCAGGTCGTGATGCCCGACATGTATCCCGGCTACATCGACTGGGACCGCTTCAAGGCCAACCAAGAAAAGCTCACCGACAACGCTCAGGCTTATGCGATCGAGCGCAGAGCAGGCCCAGTCCGTGAGGGGCCTGGCTTGCTCCAAGGGCGCGTCCTCTGCGGCCTGTGTGGCGGGCGCATGAGCGTCCAGTACAGCCAGGAAGATGGGCGGTCAGTCCCCACCTACGCTTGCAGAGAAACCGCGACGCGCCGGGGCGGCAAGGTCTGCCAGACAGTGCAGGGCAAAGTGGTCGATCCCGCCATCAGCGCGTTGCTGGTCGAGCTGATGACCCCGATGACCTTGGAGGTCAGCCTTGCGGTCCAGGACGAGATCGAGACCCGTCGCGCCGAGACCGACGCCCTACGTCGCCAACATATCGAGCGAACCCGCTATGACGCTGAACTCGCCCAGCGACGCTACATGAAGGTTGATCCGGACAACCGCCTCGTCGCCGACGCCCTCGAAGCCGAGTGGAATGAAAAGCTTCGACTCCATGCCGACGTCGTCGAAGATTACGAGCGGCGCGCGCCAGAGGAGGCCGCCGCTCTTGACGCAGAGATGCGCCGACGAATCCTCGATCTCGCCGAACAGTTCCCTCGGATCTGGAACGACCCCCGTGTCGACGTTCGCGAGCGCAAGCGCATCCTGCGCCTGCTCATCGCCGACGTTACCCTCATCAAGGCCGACAAGATCACAGCCCACGTCAGGTTGTCTGGCGGCGCGACCCGAACCTTGACCCTGGATCGGCCGCTCCCGATCGCCCAGATCCGCAAATTTAAGCCCGATCTGGTCGCCGAGGTTGATCGCCTGCTTGAGCGTCACTGCGATCGCGAGATCGCGGAGATCTTCAACGCGCGCGGCCTTCGGACCTGGGATAACTCGCCCTATAATCTCAAGAAGATCGCCCATATCCGGAGCGCCTACAACTTGCCGAGCCGCCGGCAGCGACTGCTTGATCAGGGCATGTTCACTACAGAGCAAGTCGCAGCCCGGTTCGACATCACCCCGACCACCGTGCATAAATGGGGTCGCCAGGGTCTGATCACCAAGTGCTTCAGCGACAATCACAATCGCGGCCTCTGGGAGCTTCCCACTGACCGAACTATCCTCAAAGGCCGCCCCGGGCTCCACGCCTACCCGGCTCGCCTCGCGCCCATCACCGCTCCATTAGCCGAACAAGGTGCAATATGAAGCCTTCTCCTTATCTTTCGGGCGATGCGGTCGTGCTGGAAGAATATCGACGTCATAGTGCAACGCCATCTTGGCGTAACTTCTGTTGATCTCAGGATCATAGAACGACGCTTTGTTGACGCCACTCTTCAGATTATCCGGCACCAGCAGCCGTGGACAACCGCCATAGAACCGCAACATCCGAACATGCGAACCGATCCAGTCGGGCAGCGTCTGCGTCCAGGTCGCTTCAGCAAAGGTGTAGTTGGACGCCCCGATCACAGCCACGAAGATCTCAGCCGGATGCAACACGCCCGTCTTCGGATCGCAGATCCCGATCCGCTTGCCGGAATAATCGACGAAGATCTTGTCGCCGGCGACATGGTGCTGACGCATGACTGGCGACAGGCGGCGCTCGAAGCCGCGGAACAGATCGCAGAACCGGCTATACCCATAGCCGTCCGCCACATCCCGCCCATGCTCCTCCCAGAGCACCGTCATGTTCACGCCAGGCCGGCGCAACTCGCGCGCCAGAAAGGCCCAGTTCGGCTCCGCGCGGCGGCGCGCACCCACCACCACGCCAGGCCGCGAGAACATCCGTCTCGCCAGCTCCTCTTCGCCCAACGTCTCCGGCAACGGCCACGACAGTCCCGCCGCCTTGGCCCGCGTCAGGGCGTCCTGAACCGTGCTGCGCGCCACGCCCAAGACCCGCCCGATCTCCCGCGTCGCCGTCCCCTCATGGTGAAGGCGCAATAACCGCCGGATTTGCCTCACTGTCAGCTGCCTCATCTTCGGCATACCCGCTCCCCTCGTGATCCTCCGAGGACAAGCGCATGCCTGAGTTGCTGACCCAATCGAGCGTCCAAAACGCCGCCGCCAAGGTGGCCGGCTTCATCTCGGAATCGGTGGCCGGTTAATTATCGGAACCGGTGGCCGGACAATGATCGGAAGCCCCGGCCGGTGAATGCTCGGAATAGGTGGCCGGTGGTTGTCGGATTTCGCCTTCCAACAGTCCACGCCAAACCGGCCACCCCGCCCCCAACGTCCCCCCTTCCGATCCGCCCCCCTCCCGCTCTACCCTCACCCCAACACCACAAACGGGGGGAGTCGCCGCGATGACCGAGTTTTCCGGCCTGGGTCTGCACCTGGGCAACCTGTCCCGCCTGTCGCGGGCCAAGACCCGCTCCATCAGCCCGGAGAATTTCACCGGCGAGAAGGGCGCCGGCGGCATGTCGGTGGACGGGCCGGCGGCCAATGCGGCGCGGGGGCTGGGGCAGGGGTGGAAGGTCTCGCCCTATATCATCGTGCCGCCCGGCGAGACGGTGACCCTGGCGGATATCGAAGGCTCCGGCGCGATCCAGCAGATCTGGATGACCCTGGCGGGGGGCAAATGGCGCCACACCATCCTGCGCGCCTACTGGGACGACCAGGACCAGCCCTCGGTGGAATGCCCGGCCGGGGACTTCTTCGCCTGCGGCTGGGAGAAGTACGCCCAGGTCTCGTCCCTGGCGGTCTGCGTCAATCCGGGCCGGGCGTTCAACTGCTACTGGGAGATGCCCTTCCGCACCCGCGCCCGCTGGACCCTGACCAACCTCTCGAATGCTGCGATCTACGTCTACTACCAGATCAACTACACCCTCACCGAGGTCCCGGACGACGTGGCCTATTTCCACGCCCAGTTCCGCCGCACCAATCCCCTGCCGTTCAAGACCGACTACACCATCCTCGATGGGGTGAGCGGCCGCGGCCATTTCATCGGGACCTACATGGCCTGGGGGGTCAACAACGCCGGCTGGTGGGGGGAGGGGGAGATCAAGTTCTTCCTCGACGGTGACGGGGCGTTTCCCACCATCTGCGGCACCGGCACGGAGGACTATTTCTGCGGGGCCTACAACTTCGATGTCGGGACCATGGAGCGGGACCCGAAGATCCCCCCCGCCTATGTGGAGTTCACGACGCCTTACGCCGGCCTGCCCCAGGTGCTGCGCCCGGACGGCCTCTACCGCTCCCAGCAGCGGTTCGGCCTCTACCGCTGGCACATCATGGACCCGATCCGCTTCGAGACCGACCTGCGGGTGACCATCCAGGCCCTCGGCTGGCGCACCGACAAGGACCGCCGCTACCTGCCCCTGCAGGACGACATCGCCTCGGTGGCCTTCTGGTACCAGACCCTGCCCACCGCGCCGTTCCCGGCCTTGCCGGATAGGGATTATCTGGAGGTGATCTGAGGGGGGCAATATTCATGGGTGCGACGGCCCGACGCCCCTTCAGTCGGCTGCGCCGACCGCTCCCCCGCTACGGGGTGGAGCAAATCGATCGTTTTCCTCCACCGCGTAGCGGGGGAGGTGGCAGTTCGCGAAGCGAACTGACGGAGGGGGCGTCGGTCCGCCGCAAGGGCGGCGCTGGTCACCCCGCCCCCTCGCCCTCCGGAAACCCGAACCCCTGCGTCCACACCTCCCGGCCCCCGACGGCGTCGATGGTGACCAGGGGGTTCCAGTATTCGCGATAGCGCTGCAGCCTGCCGTCCTTGGTCTCGAAGAAGGCGACGTAGCGCTGCGTGTAGGCGTCGCCGGTGACGGGCGAATGGACCCGCAGGGCCATCTCGACCACGGCCATGCGCGGATCCTGCATCGGAAAGACCTGCAGGCTGTCCAGCCCGTCGATCTTCACCCGGCCCGAGACATGGGCCATGTAGGCCGCAATTTCGGCCTTGCCGGTGTAGACGCTTTTGCGGCCCGCGGGTGCGTAGGGGAACTCCAGGACGCCGTCCTCGGCCCACAGGTCGATCCAGCCGGTGTCCCCCGGCTGGCTGATCAGGCGCTGATAGTCGCTCATCAGCCGCAGGGTAGCGGCGCGGACCGCGTCGTCGTCTTGGTGGGTCATGGAATTTCCTGGCGATCACGACCGTGTGGGTCGCGAGACGGTCGCCTTTGATATAGGCGGGCCCATGCGGCGTTGCGATGGCCAGGGCCGTCACGGCCGGGAACCAACCGGGGGAGCGGACCGTTGGCGGGCATGGACAATTCCCCTCTGGACCGAGCCATGCCGGCCGCCGATTCCGCCGCCCCCGGCCTCACCCCTACGGGCGACGCGCCGAAAGAGCGCGGCGTCGACCAACTGGCCATCGACACCATCCGCACCCTGGCCATGGACGCGGTGCAGAAGGCCGACTCCGGCCACCCCGGGACCCCCATGGGCCTCGCCCCCGTCGCCTACACCCTATGGCGGGATTTCCTCCGCTACGATCCGGACAAGCCCGACTGGCCCGGCCGCGACCGCTTCGTCCTCTCCGCCGGCCACGCCTCCATGCTGCTCTACGCCCTGCTGCACTTGACCGGGGTCAAGCGGGTGGACTCAGGCGGCAAGCTGACCGGCGGTCCAGCCGTGGGGCTCGACGACATCAAACAGTTCCGCCAGATCGGCAGCGTCTGCCCCGGCCATCCGGAATACCGCCTGACCACCGGGGTGGAGACCACCACCGGCCCCCTCGGCCAGGGCTGCGGCGACAGCGTCGGCATGGCCATGGCGCAGCGCTGGCTCGCCTGCCGCTACGACCGGGCGGACACCAGCCTGTTCGACTACAACGTCTATGTGATCTGCGGCGACGGCGACCTGATGGAGGGGGTGTCGAGCGAGGCCGCCTCCCTCGCCGGCCACCTGAAGCTGTCGAACCTCTGCTGGATCTACGATTCCAACACCATCAGCATCGAGGGCCACACCACCCTGGCCTTCACCGAGGACGTCGCCGCCCGCTTCCGCGCCTACGGCTGGAACACCCTGGAGGTGGCCGACGCCAACGACTGCGAGGCGGTCGCCAAGGCGATCCGCACCTTCCAGGCCACCGACGATCGGCCGACCCTGATCGTGGTGCACAGCATCATCGGCTACGGCGCGCCGCACAAGCAGAACACCAGTCAGGCCCACGGCGAAGCCCTGGGCGAGGACGAGGTGCGGGCGACCAAGCGGTTCTACGGCTGGCCGGAAGACGCCCACTTCCTCGTCCCCGATGGCGTGCGCGAGCACTTCGACGCCACCTTCGGCGCCCGCGGCCGCGCGGCGCGGGCCCAGTGGGACAAGACCCTCACCGCCTATGGCAAGGAGAACGCCGAGGAGGCCGAGGCCGTGCGCCGGATGTGGGCGGGCGCGTTGCCGGAGGGGTGGGACGCCGCCATCCCCAGCTTCCCGGCCGACCCGACCGGCATGGCCACCCGCGACGCCGGGGGCAAGGTGCTGAACGCCATCGCCCCGCGCGTTCCCTGGCTGATCGGCGGCGCGGCGGACCTGTCCCCCTCCACCAAGACCAACCTGACCTTCCCCGAGGCCGGTGACTTCCAGTCCGGCGACTATGGCGGCCGCAACCTGCACTTCGGCGTGCGCGAACACGCCATGGGCGCGATCGTCAACGGCCTGACCCTGTCGGGCCTGCGCGGCTACGGCTCCACCTTCCTGATCTTCGTCGACTATATGAAGCCGCCGGTGCGGCTGGCGGCGCTGATGGAGGTCCCCAGCATCTTCGTCTTCACCCACGACTCCATCGGCCTGGGCGAGGACGGCCCCACCCACCAGCCGGTGGAGCAGCTGGCCTCCCTGCGCGCCGTGCCCGGCCTGATCACCCTTCGCCCCTGCGACGCCAACGAGACCGCCGAGGCCTGGCGGGTGCTGCTGGGCCAGACCCGGGAGCCGGCCTGCCTGGTGCTGTCGCGCCAGAAACTGCCCACCCTCGACCGGGGCCGTTACGCGTCGGCCGCGGGCGTCGCCCAGGGCGCCTATGTGCTGGCCGGCGACGACGCGGCGCCCCAGGTGATCCTGCTGGCCACCGGCAGCGAGGTCGCCCCCTGCATCGAGGTGTTCGAGCGGCTCAAGGCGGAGGGTATCGCCGCCCGGGTGGTCTCCATGCCCTCGTGGGACCTGTTCGAGCGCCAGGACCAGGCCTACCGCGACCAGGTCCTGCCCCTGTCGGTGACGGCGCGGGTGGCGGTGGAGTCGGCCGCCAGCCTGGGCTGGGACCGCTATGTGGGCGCGGCCGGCGAGGTGATCGCCATGCGTACCTTCGGCGCCTCGGCTCCGATCGAGGCCCTGCAGGCCAAGTTCGGCTTCACCACCGACCACATCTATGCGGCGGCCAAGGCCCAGCTGGATCGGGCGCGGGCCGGCGGCTGAGCCGCGACGTTTTCATCCTCTAACGGAACAGGGAGCACGGGCATGCGCATCGGCGTCATCGGACTGGGGCGAATGGGCGCCAACATCGTCCAGCGCCTCATGCAGGCCGGCCATGACTGCGTGGTCTACGACCGCAGCGAAAAGGCCGTCCACGAGGTTGCGGCCAAGGGCGCGTCCGCCGCCCGCGATCTGGGTGACCTGATCAGCCAGTTGGGAAGCCCCCGGGCGATCTGGGTGATGCTTCCCGCCGGCGCCCCGACCGAGGAGACCATCGCCGCCCTCGAAGGTCATCTGTCGGCGGACGACGTGATCCTCGACGGCGGCAACACCTTCTATCGGGACGACATCCGGCGGGCGAAGACGCTCACCGCCAAGGGCGTCCACTATGTGGATGTCGGCACCTCAGGCGGCGTCTGGGGGCGGGAGCGGGGCTACTGCCTGATGATCGGCGGCGAGACCGCCGTGGTCGAGCGGCTGGATCCGATCTTCAAGGCCCTGGCGCCGGGGGCGGGCGATCTGCCGCGGACCCAGCGTCCCGAGGGCGCGGATTCACGCGCGGAGCTCGGCTACATCCATGCCGGCCCGGTGGGGGCGGGGCACTTCGTCAAGATGGTNNAATACGGCCTGATGCAGGCCTATGCAGAGGGCTTCGACATCCTGATGGGCAAGGGCTCCACGGCCCTGCCCGAGGAGGACCGGTTCGACCTCAACCTCGCCGACGTCGCCGAGGTCTGGCGCCGGGGCAGCGTGATCTCATCGTGGCTGCTGGACCTCACCGCCGAGGCCCTGGCCAAGGACGGCCAGCTCAGCCAGTTCACCGGCGAGGTCGCCGACAGCGGCGAGGGCCGCTGGACGGTGCAGGCGGCGATGGAGGAGGCGGTCCCCGCCGACGTCCTCTCCGCCGCCCTCTTCGCCCGCTTCCGCTCCCGCCAGGCCCACAGCTTCGCCGACAAGCTTTTATCGGCCATGCGGTACGGCTTCGGCGGGCATGTGGAGATCCCGCAGTAGGGGCGCTACCGGCGGCTGCTCCAGGCTGCGTGCTTCGACACGCGCGCAAAGGGCGCGCTACTCAGCATGACGACTTTCTTTGCGGCCCGCCCTTTACGTCATCCTGAGTAGGGAGCGGAGCGACCGTGTCGAAGGACGCGGCGGCCGCTCCGCCAATCCCTACCGCCCCGCGCCGAAGTGGTACTTCACCTCGATGCCGTACATGGCCGGCTCGTTCAGCTGGGTGCTGTCGATGCCGACCACGCTTTCCAGGTTGTTGTACACCGTCGCATAGCGCTTGTCGGTGACGTTGCGGCCGTAGAGCGCCACGTCCACGGGCCGCCCGCCGATCTCGCGCCAGTCGACGCGGAGGTCCAGGGTCGTGTAGCCGCCCAGGTTCGCCGGATTGAGCGAGTTCGAGGACAGCTTGGAGCGATAGTAGAGCACCGCGCTGGCGATCGGATGGCCGAGGCCGTCCGGAATCTGCGGCGCATAGTTCACCGTCAGGCCAGCGGTGTTCTTGGCCAGGCCATCGATCTGCTGGCCGGCGAGGTTGGTCGAGGGCGCGCCCAGGCCGGGGTTGTAGATGAACTGGTCGTACTTGCCCTGGGCGTAGCCGTAGAAGGCCGAGACCTCCAGGCCGCGCATCGGAACGATGGTGACCTCCGCCTCGCCGCCGGTGAGGGTGGCCTTGTTGGGTGTGCCCGTGGTGGGGTCCTGGTTGACGATGACCGCTTCGGGCAGGCCGCCGAGCGCGCCTGGGCGGATCGTCTGGGACTGGAAGTTGTTATACTTGCCCTCGTAGACCGCGAGGTTGGCGCGCACCGGTATGTCGCCGAGCTTGAAGTCCGACTTCAGCCCCAGCTCAACGTCCTGCAGTGTCTCCGGTTGGTATTCGATGAAGGCGGGATCCGTGGCGGCGAAGTTGAAGCCGCCGGCCTTGTAGCCCTTGCGCGACGCCGCATACAGCAGCAGGTGGCTGTTGGCCTGCCAGTTCAGGCTGACGTTGTAGTTGGAATTGCTGAACCGGGTCGACAGATGCTCGATGCAGGTGGCCGGGTTGACGCCGGGGAAGCCCGTGAGGGCGCAGATCGACACAGGTACGAACACCGGCGGCGGACCAGGATTGACGAGTAATGTGCCATTACCGGTGCGCTGCTGGGTGAAGGTCTTGTCGTCCCAGGTGTACCGATAACCGGCGGTCAGGCTGACCCCCTCGACCCATTTGGAGAAGTCGTAGGTGGCCTGGCCGAACACGGCGGTGGAGGTCTGCGGCTCGTTGAGGGCGATCACCTGCGGGCTGAACGGATTGCCCGGCTGGCTCTCCAGGTCGAAGGTCTCGTGTTCGTTCTGGATGAAGTCGCTGTAGTAGGCGCCCAGCAGCCAGTTCAGCTTGCTGTCGAAGGCGTGGCCCAGCAGCTGCAGCTCGTCCGAATAGTTGTGGTTGGCCTGATAGTCGTCCTGGTCGAGGATGCCCTCGCCGGTGCCGGTCAGGTCGAAGGCCACGTGGTAGTTGGCCGAGTCCATGTGGGCGATGTTCTTCAGCGTCAAGGCGCCGAAGTGCGCGGTAGCGATGTCGGTGACGCCAGCGTAGTCCACGTCGAACGGCGCATGGAAGCTGTTGACCGTCTTGTCCGTGCCCTGCGACTGCTGGAAGGCGAGCAGGCCGCCGAGGCCGCAGCCCGGCGTCGGATTGGCGAAGTTGCAGGCCAGGCCGGTCAGGATCGGCTGGTTGCCGATCTCCCGCACCCGGTACAGCGTGCCTGTCAGATAGTTCTCATACTGATCGTTGGGCTGGAACAGCAGTTCGCCGCGCACGGACTGGTGGTCGCGATTATTGTATTTGAAGCCGCCGGTGACGCTGTCGACGGTGCCGTCCCGCCATTCGCCGTCCCCGGTGATCCGCGCGTAGAGGCCGGGCATGATCGGCAGGTTGATCGCGCCGTTGACCTCCCGGTCGCTGAAATTGCCGTAGCGGCCGTCGATGTAGCCGCCGAAGTCCTTGCCCGGACGGGTGGGGGCGAACAGCACGGCGCCGCCGGTGGAGTTCTTGCCGAACAGCGTGCCTTGCGGGCCCTTCAGCACCTGCACCGAGTTCAGGTCGTAGAGCGAATAGGCGAAGTTGCGCGGATCGCTGGGGACCTCGTCGAAATAGGTGACCACCGAGGGATCCGACACTAGGGTGCCCGACAGGCCGCGCAGGGAGAAGGTGGGGTCGGCGCTGCCGCCCAGGGAGCCCGGGTCGACGGTCAGCGAGGGGGCCAAGTCCTGGATGTCGCTCACCTGAGTGACGGTGTCCTGGGCCAGGGTCTTGGCGCCCAGGGTGGTCACCGCCACCGGGACCTTTTGCTGGTTCTCGTCGACCCGGCGCGCCTGGACGATGACTTCCGGCAAGGTTCCGGTGTCGGCGTCGGCCGCGGCGGCCCGCGCGGGCGCGGCGGCGAACGGCGCAAACGAGACCATCAGCGCCGCCGCGGCGGTCGCGCCAAACCAGTTCAGCTTCATAACTTCCCCTCACGACAATGCGCGGACGTCAGGCGCGCTTAACCGGCTGGCGACGCGAAGGCCGCTCAAGCCGCAAGTCTACAATCTATTATCGGACCCCGGGCGGCGAAAGGGCGCCGCGGCAACACCCCGGCGGTAACCTCTACCGGTAACCGGGGCAGATTCCCGGGC
>PLSW01000366.1 GCA_003165275.1 Caulobacteraceae bacterium | reverse complement strand
TCGCCGTCCCCGCCCAGGCGCCCGCGCCGACCGCTGCGCCCGCCGCCGCGCCTGCGGCGCCGGCCCAGCCGCTCGCCCAGTCCTTGGCCCAACCCCTGGCGAAGACCGCATGAGCGAGATCCTGCTGCCCCAGCCCAGGGCCGAGACCGCCGTCGCCACCCTCTCGGCCCTGGCCAGCGATAATGTCAGCCGCCGGCTGATCCGCCGCGGCCTCGCCGTCGTGGCCTTCTTCTTCGTCTTCCTCGGCGGCTGGGCCATGCTCGCCCACCTGGATTCCGCCACCATGGCCTTCGGCGCCGTCCAGGCCGAGGGCGCCCACAAGGTGGTGGAGCATCCGGACGGGGGCGTCGTCACCGCCATCCTGGTCAAGGAGGGCGATGCGGTGCAGGCCGGCCAGGTGCTGATCAAGCTCGACCCCGTCCAGGCCACGGCCAACCTGAACATCGAGACCGGCGCCGTCGATTCCTACACCGCCAACTTCGCCCGGCTGCAGGCCGAGGCGGCGGGCGCCAGGGCGGTGGCCTATCCCGACAGCCTCGCCAGCCGCGCCGCCGACCCCAATGTCGCGGGCCTGATCCGGGTGCAGAACGAGATCTTCCGCAGCCACACCTCGGTCATCGCCGGCAACGGCGGCAACCTGGATCAGCAGATCGGCGAGAGCCGCAGCCTCGCCGACGGCTACCGCAGCCAGATGGCCGCCGCCGACAAGCAGTCGGTGATGATCGCCGACGAGCTGGCGGGCCTGAAGAAGCTCTACGCCCAGGGCTACGCCACCAAGCCGCAGGTGCTGGCCGTGGAGCGCTCCGCCGCCGCCCTGGAGGGACAGAAGAAGGAGTACGAGGCCAACATCGCCCGCCTCGGCTTCACCGTCGGCCGGCTCTCCGAAGAGGTGGGCCAGCTGCGCCGCGACCAGCTCAGCACCGTCGCCGGCCAGCTCGAGGACACCCAGACCAAGCTCGCCGACGCTCAACAGCGCAAGGCCGCCGCCCAGGCCGTGGTCGACCGCACCGTGATCCGCGCCCCGGTCGCCGGCGTCGTCTTCGGCCTCGCCCCCAACACCATCGGCGGGGTGATCGCCCGGGGCGAGCGCATCGTCGACATCCTGCCCTCCGGCGCCGCCCCCACGGTGCAGGCCAATATCAAGCCGGGGGAGGGCGCCCACGTCCACAAGGGCATGAAGGTCAATCTGAAGGTGATGATCTCCGGCGGCCGCACCCTGCCCACCTTCCACGGGGTGGTGCAGAGCCGTTCCGCCGACCTGATGTCCGATCCCAAGACCGGGGCCAGCTACTATCGGTTGACCGTGGCCGCGGATCGGGACGAACTGAACCGCGCCGGCGTGACCCTGGAGCTGGGCACGCCCGTCGAGGTGATCGTCCCCACCGGTTCGCGCACCGCCCTCTACTACCTGTTCCAGCCCTTGATGGAGTCCTTCCGACATGGCCTCAAGGAACAATAGCGCCGCGGGGCTCGACGCCCTGATCCTCTGCGGGGGCCTGGGCACCCGCCTGCGCGAAGAGACCGAGTTCAAGCCCAAGCCCATGGTCGAGGTGGGCGGCCGGCCCATCCTCTGGCACATCCTGAAACACTACAGCGCCTTCGGCGCCGGCCGGTTCGTGCTCTGCCTGGGCTACAAGGGCGACGTGATCCGCGACTACTTCATCCACTACCACAACCGCTCCCACGACCTGGAGGTGGACGTGGGCAGCGGCTCGGCGACGGTGATGCCGGGCCCGACGGACTCGCCGTTGGACTGCAAGGTGGTGCTGGCCGAGACCGGCCAGGAGAGCCTCACCGGCCGCCGCATCCTGCGCGCCCTGCCTTATGTGAAGGGCGACTGCTTCATGGCCACATACGGAGATGCGGTGGCCGACGTGGACATCGACGCCCTGCTGGAGACCCACAAGCGCGCCGGCAAGCTGGCCACGGTCACCGCCGTCCACCCCTCGTCCCGCTTCGGCGAGCTGGACATTGAGGGCGACGTGATCCGCAGTTTCGCGGAAAAGCCCCAGGTGACCCAGGGCTGGATCAACGGCGGCTATTTCGTCTTCGAAAAGCGCGCCTTCGACCTGATGGACCGCAATCTCAACGAGCCCCTGGAGACCTCCCTGCTGGAGCGGCTGGCGACCATGGGCGAACTCGCCGTCCACCACCACCGCGGCTTCTGGCAGTGCATGGACACATTGCGCGAGACGCAGCTGCTCAACGACCTCTGGAACTCGGGCGCCGCGCCATGGCGAATCTGGAGCTGAGCGGCGACGCTGCTGGGTTCTGGCGGGGCCGGCGCGTCTTCCTCACCGGCCACACCGGCTTCAAGGGTGGCTGGCTGACGGCCCTGCTGCACCGCCTGGGCGCCGAGGTCACCGGCTACGCCCTGGCGCCGGAGCCGGGGCCGAGCCTTTACGACATGGCCCGTATCGGCGAGCTGACCGCCGCCTCCCACATCGGCGACATCCGCGACGGCGCGGCCCTGACCGCGGCGATGTGGGACGCCCGGCCCAGCATCGTGCTGCACCTGGCCGCCCAGGCCCTGGTCGGCCGCGCCCGGGCCGAGCCGGCGGACACCTTCGACACCAACGTCATGGGCACGGTGCGCCTGCTGGACGCCGTGCGCGCCACGCCGTCGGTCGAGGCCGTGGTCGTGGTCACCAGCGACAAGGTCTATGACAACGTCGAATGGCCCTGGGCCTACCGGGAGACCGACCGCTTGGGCGGCAAGGAGCCCTACGGCGCCAGCAAGGCCGCCTGCGAGATCGTGCTGCAGGCGTATCGCCACAGCTATTTCTCCGGCGACCGGCCGGTCCCCATTGCTTCGGCCCGCGCCGGCAACGTCATCGGCGGCGGCGACTGGGCCGCCGTCCGCCTGGTCCCCGACGCCATCCGCGCCTTCGCCGACGGCCGGCCGCTCATTGCCCGCAACCCCGCCGCCGTCCGCCCCTGGCAGCATGTGCTGGAGCCCCTGGCCGGCTACCTGCGCCTCGCCCAAGCCCTGACCGCCGGCCTGGCGCTCCCCGAAGACGGCGCCCTCAACTTCGGTCCCGCCGCCGAGGACGCCTGGCCCGTCGCCCGGGTGATCGACGCCCTCGCCGCCCGCTGGGGCGAGGGCGCGGCCTGGCGCCAGGACCCGGCCGTGCAGCCCTACGAAGCCCGCCTGCTGGAAGTCGATTCGGCCAGAGCCCGCGGCCTGCTCGGCTGGAGCCCGAAATGGCGCCTCGAGGCGGGGCTGGACCGCACGGTGGATTGGTATAGGGCCGTGCAGGACGGCGAGGATCCCCGCGCCGTCACCCTGCGCCAGATCGAGGAGCACCTGCATGCCTAAATCCGGCGTCGCCCTTCGCTGCCGCTCGTGCGCCGCGCCGCTGATCACCAGCTTTGTGGACCTCGGCCTCTCCCCCATCTCCAACGCCATGCGCCGCCCGGACCAGGCTAGCGACATGGAGCCCTTCTATCCCCTGCGCACCTTCGTCTGCGATGTCTGCCGCCTGGTGCAGACCCAGGACGTCGCCGCCCGCGAGGCCCACTTCCACGGCGATTACACCTACTTCTCCTCCTATTCCGCCAGCTGGCTGCGCCACGCGGAAACCTATGCGGCGATGATGGTCGACCGCTTCGCCCTGACCCCGCAAAGCCAGGTGGTGGAGGTGGCCAGCAACGACGGCTATCTGCTGCAATACTTCAAGGCCGCCGGTGTCCCCGTCCTCGGCGTCGACCCCGCCGCCAACTGCGCTGAAGTCGCCGAACGCGAGCGGGGCGTGCCGACCCTCGCCCGCTTCTTCGGCGCGGAGCTGGCCCGCGAGCTGGTCGCCGAGGGCCGCGCCGCCGACGTCATCGCCGCCAACAACGTCCTCGCCCACGTGCCGGACATCAACGACTTCGTCGCCGGCTTCGCCATCCTGCTCAAGCCCGGCGGCGTCCTCACCGTCGAGTTCCCGCACCTCCTGCAGATGATCGAGGCCAACTACTTCGACACCATCTACCACGAGCACTATTCCTATCTGTCGCTCCTGGCCGTGGAGCGCCTCTTCGCCCGCCATGGCCTGGCGGTGATCGATGTCGAGACCCTGACCACCCACGGCGGTAGCCTGCGGGTCTTCGCCGCCCATGCCGTGACCGCTGCGCCGGCCAGCGCGGCCGTCCAAGCCTTCCGCGCCCGCGAAGCCGCCGCGGGTCTGGATGCGGCCGCCGCCTACGCCGACTTCGCCGAACGCGTCCGCGCCACCAAGCGCCGCCTGCTGACCCTGCTGATCGGCCTGAAGGACAAGGGCGCGTCCATCGTCGGCTACGGCGCCCCGGCCAAGGGGGTGACCCTGCTCAACTACTGCGGCGTGCGCACCGACTTCCTCGACTACACGGTGGACGCCAACCCGCACAAACAGGGCCTGATCCTTCCGGGCCTCGACATCCCCGTCTACGCCCCCGCCCGCATCTTCGAGACCCGCCCCGACTACGTCCTGATCCTGCCCTGGAACCTCAAGGCCGAGATCATGGAGCAGGCGGCGGGGATCAAGGACTGGGGCGGCCGCTTCATCGTGCCCCTGCCCGAGCCCGCGGTGCTGCCGTGATCTTCCAGCCCCTCCCGCTGGCCGGCGCCTGGCTGGTGCGGCCGGAGCCGGTGGAGGACGAGCGCGGCTTCTTCGCCCGCCTCTATTGCGCCGAGACCTTCGCCGCCCACGGCCTGGACCCGCGCCTGGACCAGGTCAGCGTCTCCTTCAACCGCCGCGCCGGAACCCTGCGCGGCCTGCATCTGCAGCGCCCGCCCCACGCCGAGACCAAGCTTGTCCGCGTCACTGCCGGCGCCATCTGGGATGTGATCGTGGATGTCCGCGCCGGCTCGCCCACCTTCGGCCGCTGGGAGGCCGTCGAGCTCAGCGCCGCCAACCGCGCCCAGCTCTACATCCCCCCCGGCTTCGCCCACGGCTTCCAGAGCCTGACCGACGCCGCCGAGGTGCTCTACCACATCTCCGTCCCCTACCAGGCCGCGTCCCAGGCCGGCGTCCGCTGGGACGACCCCGACCTCGCCATCCCCTGGCCCGACCCCGCCGCCGCCGTCCTATCCGACCGCGACCGGGCCCTGCCGCCGCTCAGCGCCTTCGAGCCCATTGCATGCTGATCATTGACCCCGCCGCTTGCGTCTCCCCCCTGGCCGACATCGAGGATTCCACCCGCGGAACCCGCATCGTGGTCGGGGCGGGGGCGGTGATCGACGCCTTCGTCAAGGTCAAGCCGGCGGGGGGAACCGGCGACGTGGTCATCGGTCCAGGCTCGGTGATCAATTCCGGCTGCGTCCTCTACACCGGGCACGGCATCGTCATCGGCGCCGACGTGCTGATCGCCGCCAACTGCACCCTGGCCCCCACCAACCACGAGTTCCGCGACCCCGAAAAGCACATCCGCACCCAGGGCTTCATGCCCAGCCGGGGTGGCATCGTCATCGAGGACGACGTCTGGATCGGGGCCAACTGCGTGATCCTCGACGGCGCGATCCTGCGCAGGGGCTGTATCATCGCCGCCGGCAGCGTGGTCCGCGACGAGCGGCCGGCCCTCTCCATCAGCGCCGGCGCCCCGGCCAAGACCGTCGGATGGCGGGGGTGAAGGCCGCCGTCTTCGGCGCCGCCGGCTTCATCGGCCGGCATCTGACCACACATCTGCGTGACCAGGGCTGGGACGTCCTGGCCCTCGGCCGAGGCGATGCGGCCTGGCGGGGCGCCGATCTTGGCCAGGTCTTCTATTGCGCCGGCCTCACCGCCGATTTTCGCGTGCGACCGTTCGACGCACTGGAGGCCCATGTGAGCTTCCCGGTCGAGCTCCTCCGCCATGCCCGCTTCGATAGTTTCCTCTACTGCTCGTCGACCAGGGTTTACGCTGGCGCGGCCGAGGCGGTGGAAACCGCCACCCTGACCGTCGATCCCAACCAGCCCGGCGACCTCTACAACCTCTCCAAGCTGACCGGGGAGGCGGCCTGCCTGGCCCATCCCAGCCCGGCCGTCCGCATCGCCCGCCTCTCCAACGTCTTCGGCCACGACCCGGCCTCGGACAACTTCATCGCCTCCATCGTGCGCGATGCGATCGGCGCTGGACGGGTGCGGCTGATGACCGATCCCCGCTCAGCCAAGGACTATATCGCCGTCGCCGATGTGGCCGCCGCCCTGGAGCGGATCGCCATCGCGGGCAGGGATCGGCTCTACAATGTGGCGGCCGGGGCCAACACCGCCAACGCGGAGATCCTGGGGGCCCTCGCCGCGGCCAGCGGCTGCGCAATCGAGATCGAGCCGGACTCCCCTTTGGTTGAGTTCCCGCAGATCGACGTCAGCCGCCTTCGGGCCCTCGGCGTCGCGGCCCGAACGAGCGTCGTCCAGGCAATCCCCAGCCTAGTCACCATGATGCGCCGCGAAATTCGAATGAATGAATAGTGTTAACCATGTTCGTTGGAACGTCATTAACCATATTTGTTCATCATTACTGACAATCGCTGAATTGCTGGGCAGTGCTCGCACTCCGATTGAGGCCGGGGCGGCCCAAACACTCAATATTAATCTCTGATTCCTAGGTTCCGGCCTGAACGATGCCGATCCGTGTCGGCTCGCCGGAAGAATTCCGGCTTGGATCACGGTGAGGTCGCCAGGCGAGGGTCGTTACCCCGCAGGGCGTTGAGATGGATCTGGGGGCTAGAATGACCGCGGTCAATGTTTCGCTGGGCAACATCAACAACACCCTGACGTTGTCCACCGTCGATAGCCTCCTCGGCGGCTCGGGCGCGGACAACATCACCCTGTCGGGGGTGGTCACCGCGGCGGTCATCGACCTGGGCGTCGGCCTGGACAGCCTGACCTTCGCCAACGGCGCCAACACCGCCACCGTCTCCAATACCGAGACGATTCTCGGCGGCGCCGGGGTGGACACCATCACCACGGGCGCGGTCCTCTCCAACGCCTCGATCGACCTGGGCGCCGGCAATGACGTCCTGACCCTGGGCGCCTTCGCCAACACCGCCACCATCTCGAACACCGAAACCATCACCGGCGGCACCGGCGCGGACACCATCACCCTGGGGACGGCGCTCACCACCGCCATGTCCGTCGACCTCGGCGCGGGCGCCGACAAGCTGACCCTGCACAACGTGGCCAACACCGGCACCATCTCCAACACCGAGACCAT
>PLSW01000167.1 GCA_003165275.1 Caulobacteraceae bacterium | reverse complement strand
CGCGGGGGGCGCCGGAACGGGCGGAAGCGACTGCATCGCCGGGACCGGCGGCTCGGCGGGCGCTGCGGGCTGCGCCAGGGCGGTGGAGACGTGCAGCAGCACCGCGCCGCCGGCGGCGACGGCGGCGATCAGGCCGCCGCCGGCCAGGCCGGCGGTCCTGAGGGCGGGGTTGGCCGCCCGCTTGGGTCCGATCAGATGCATCAGGCGTTCCTCCAACTGGGATTTTCCGAACAGGCCGACGGCGATCGACAGCGTCGGCGAAGGGGCGGCGGCGGTCAGGGCCCGGGCGAGGTCGACGAGGCCGCGGGCGTAGGCGGTCTCCGAGCGCATGGCCGCCGAGGCCATGGCGTCGCAGGCCAATTCACGGGACCGGCGGACCTCGGCCTTGATCAGGTAGAGGGCCGGGTGCCAGCACAGGGGCAGGGTGATCAGTTCACTGGTCAGGTTGGCGGCGTAGTCCCGCCGGGCCACATGCGCCAGCTCGTGCAGCAGGGCGGCGCGCAGCTCGCCCTCCGGCCGATCGGCGAAACCGATCGGAACCAGGATCACCGGCGAAAGCGCGCCGACCACCACCGGCCCCGGCGTGTCCGGGTGCTGAAGAATGCGGGGCGGCGCCGCGCCATAGGCGGCGGCGACCCGCGCCAGCTCGGCCGCCACGCCGGCCGGCAAGGTCACGTCCCGCGCCTCCCGCACCAGACGCGCGACCTCGCGGCAGCCGGCGATCAACCGTCCAAGGCTGATGGCGACGGCGAGGGCGAGGGTCGCGGCCAGCAGCCAGGCCAGCCGGTCGTCGACAGCGAGGGCGGGGGCCAGGGCATCGGGGATGACCGGGGTCGGCGCAGCCGCCCGCGGCTTCGTCAACGCGACAGGGACCGGCGTCGTCGCCGGCCGGCCGAGGCTGACGATCGCCGCCGGAACCAGGGGCGGGGCGATGGCGGCCGGATCGAGGCGTCCCGCCGGCAGGATCACCGCCAGCGCCAGGCAGGTCATCCAGGCCCGGTAGCGGGCCGGCGCGTCCAGCCCGCCCAGGCGGGTCAGGGCGGAGGCGCCCAGGGCCAGCAGCGGAACCTGCCAGGCGGCGTTGACCAGATAGTCGAGCAGGCCGCCGGTCATTGATCGTCCCCCTTGGTCTGGCGCTGTTCCGCCTCGGTCAGCATCCGCGCCGCGCGCTCCAGCTGGTCCGAGGTGATCTGGCGCGCATCCACGAGGGCCATCAGCAGCGCCTCGCTGGAGCCGCCGAACATGCGGCTCACCAGGTCATTGAACGCCGAATTGATGGCGCCTTCGCGGCTGACCGCCGCCTCGTAGGCGAAGGCGCGGCCCACCGGGGTGCGCCGCACCTTCTTCTTGCGTAAGAGGACGTTGAGCATGGTCTGGACGGTGGTGTAGGCGAGGTCGGCCTGCAGCCGGCCCTGCACGTCCGCCACGGTGCTGGACCCGGCCGCCCACAGGACCTGCATGATCTCAAGCTCGAGGGGGGTGAACACCCCGGATGTCCGCTCACGCGGGGCCGCCGCCACGGGAAAGCTTCTTAGACCTTCGGACATGGATAGGGCGAAATGGGAGAGTGGTCAACTAAGACTTTAGGACAGGATTGTGGCGGCGGTCGCCTTGAGGATCCGACACCTCGGCTGAGCCTCCCATATTTCCGGCCCGGCCGGGAAAAGGGAAGGTGAACCCAACCGCGCGCGGCGTCGGGAATTGCGCCGCCCTCCCAAGCGTCCTATTCTTACTGTACCGAGTAAGAAAGGCGACGCCGATGCGGATCACAGGCAAGGGGCAGGTCACCATCCCTCAGGACGTGCGGGAACGGGCGGGGTTGATGCCGGGGACCGATGTCGAGTTCCGGATTGAGGACGGCGTCGTCCGCCTGCTCAAGGCGACGACGGGCGCCGGCCGCCGGACCCGGGGCCAAAAGCTGGTCGAGGGCCTTCGTGGACGCGGCGACTTCAAGATGACCACCGATGAAATCGTCGCCTTGATGCGCGGCCCATCGGCGGACGATGGCTGAGCCGCCCAGCCGTGATCCTCGTCGATTCCAACGTGATCATTGATGTCCTGACCGAGGACCCCACATGGCGAGCGTGGTCTGAAGCGGCCCTTCGCGACGCCGCTGACCACGACGACGTTGGCATCAACCCCATCATCTATGCCGAGATTGCGTCAGGGTTCGCCACCATGAGCGATCTTGACCTTCACCTTGGCGTCGATGCGTTTCGAAGGCTCGCCCTTCCCTATGAGGCGGCCTTTGTCGCCGGCCGGGCGTTCGTGGAGTATCGCAGGCGCGGCGGCGCGCGGACCTCGCCGCTGCCCGACTTCTACATCGGGGCGCACGCGGCCGTTTCGGGACTCAGCCTCCTGACCCGTGACGCCCGCCGATATGCCGGTTACTTTCCCAAGGTGCGGCTGATTTCGCCCGGCTGATAAAGCGCGACCCACGCGACATCGCCAATACGCAGACAGGTCCCGACGCGAACGGCCCCGCTCCGTCGATCTTTTGACCCGCCGTGACGCCCGCGCTCTGCCCGCGCTCTGTACGTGTGATCCTTCGCCCGCTATCCGGAAGCGGCCGGCGACGGCGGACTCTGGGCGAGCGGCGTCGGGACTGCGGTATGAAACAGCTGATGGCCCTCATTCCGTTGCTCCTGGCGTATCGGTACGTCGGCGTCTTCGCGTTGAACTACCTGACCTCGGTCATCGTCCCGCTTCCGGGGGCGACCATCCTGCTGATCATCGGCTCCCTCGCTCACCGCGGGTACATCAACCTGCCGCTTGCGTTCGTGGCCGCCTTCGCCGCCACCGTCTGCGGCGACCTGACCGCCTATTGGTCCACGCGGATCTTCGGCACGCCGGAACGGCTCGCCCGCTATCGCAAGAACAACCGGGCCTTTCGGGTCATGGAGCGGTACATCGGCGCCCATCCCTTCGCGACCATATTCATCTCCCGGTTCGTCGGGTTCAGCACCACCGCCGCGAACTTCATCGCCGGCTTCGTCGACATGCCACTCAGGACGTTTCTGATCGCCGACGCCGTCGCCAACGCCCTGTGCGTAAGCCTCTATCTGGGGCTCGGCTACACCGTTGGCCGGCTCTGGAGCCACGCCAGCCTGTTGCTGCTGACCGGCATCGTCATCCTCATCTCGGCCGCCCTCTACGGACTGATCATGGTCGCCATCTACGTCTTCGGAGACCACAAGCCGGACGATGCGGCCGATGAGACCCCCGCCCATTCGTACAAATTGACTCCGCAGGCCGTCCAAGGCGCCCCCGATGGCGCGCCGCCTCCAACCCGCGCACTCAGGCGGGAAAACCGGGACAGGTTCAACGATCCCACCACGAACGACACCGCCCCGTCGATCGAACGGCCGCCGACCGCGGAGTCCGGGCCGTCGCCGCCCGCTCAGCCCCGCGAAGGCGGGGATCCGGCGGACTGAGACCGGCGCCGCCGCGCGGACGAGCGCAGGGATGCGGGCGAGGGCTCGACCTCCAGTAATGCGCGGCCGAGCGCCGGCGTAGGCGTTCGCCGCCAGGAGTCCGCAAAGCCGGAGATCGGATCTGATGGCTGGGTTGGGCGCGTGGACCGCAAGGGTCTGGGCCGAGGCGTGAAAGCCGTTTCCGGAATGGCTGACGCCTCCGTCGGCGAGTCGACCTACAGGAAAGAATTGCAAACAGGCTGCAATGCCACTAAGGGGCGTAGTGCTTGCCAAGGCGCCCGCGTGTTGCGGGATCAGTGTTGGTTGGAGTGAACCATGCGGGGTCTAGCGTGTCTGTTTTTGACGTCGGTCAGCCTGATCTGCATCGCTGGCTCTGCTGAAGCGGACATTCCCTGGTATGTCGCCGGCGACGCCGGCGCATCGTTGCGCATGGACGCGAGCCGATCGACCACCTTCTCCAACAAGACGGGCACAACGGGACCGGGGACGAACAAGGTCACGTTCGACACCGGACCAGCCGTCTATCTCGAGGTCGGGTACAGGCTACCGAACCACCTTAGGGTTGAAGGCGAGCTGGGCTACTCACAGGACTCCGTCTCGAGCGCGAGTCCGTTGAGCCTCAACGGCGCGTTTCCCGCTCTGGTCGGCGCACGTCTTCCGTTGCAGTCCGGCGGTGGTCGTAACAACTACTCGGCTACGATCAACGCGTTCTACGACATGCCGGTCTCCGAACAATTCATACCTTATGTCGGCGCCGGAATCGGCGTTGACGATCTTGCCGCCGCCACTGCGCACTTTGGCGAACCCGGGGCGCGACCAATTTTCACAGAGGATGGCGGCCAGATCATGAACGCGGCCATTTTGGGCGAGGCCGGGGTCGCCATAGCGCTGAATAATCGTTGGCCGATCATCCCCGCATATCGCTATGAACATATCTTCACTACCGGAACCGCTTTTCGAAACGACGCCAATATACTTAAACTCGGCGTGCGACGGTCGTTCTGACGCTGGACGGCCCATCCGGAACCGCCGACTGGGCCAAGGCCGCGGCGACGACATCAATAGGCGCGCGGGTCGGCGACCGGTCGTCGCCAGACCTTGCCACAGCGGCGATTTCGCCCGGGCTTCACCCACCGGGGAAGCCAAATGGCGATCGACCGAACACCGCCTTGGGTGGAAATCGGTGTAACACGCGCCGCTTCTCAACGGATGACGCGGGGCTCGCGGATATAGCCAAAACCGCCGGCGCCGGACCAGGCCTGTCCATCGGGATACCGCACTTCGACGCCGCTGAGGTCGCGCTCGTCCGCCAGCCACATATTGACGCCCATGAGCGTGTTTCCGAATTTCGACACAGCCCCCTCGGTCAGGACGAAATGGGTCGTCGATCCGCACTCGGCGCAGAAGTGGACTTCCGCATTGGGATTTTCCTTGTCCGCTCGGCAATATCCCCTCGTCGAGCCGTCGATGCTCACTTCAGATGGGGAATAATATCCCCAGCGAGCGCCTGTTTTACTGCACAGCGTGCAGTTACATTCATTGATGAACTCCGGCTGCCTTTCCACCGTGACGTGGACATGGCCGCAATGGCAGGAAAGCGTCATCGGATGACCACCATGGCGAGAGGGGAGCCTGGACGGTAGCGGTTGGCGCCCAACGTATCAATCCAGCCCCGAGGCGGTGCGGAACGTCTGAAACGGGTCGAGGCTGTGTGGCAACCCGCCCCTCGGCCGACCGCCAGACCTGTCCTGACGGCGCGATAATGCTGCCCGAGTTGGCGGGTGTTGGATAGGGGCTCTGGCCTTCCCCTCAGGCCCGCATCGCCGCCATCAGTGGCTGGGGTCCCAGGATTTGGATCACCCGTTTGAGATTGTAGGCCAGGACGTGGAGGCTCATCTCGG
>PLSW01000075.1 GCA_003165275.1 Caulobacteraceae bacterium | reverse complement strand
CGGCCCACCTCCGACACCAGCGTCGCAACCACCCGCCGAAGCTCGGCCAGCGGCAGATCGTCAGCAGGATCAGACGGCGCAGTCATCCACAGGGTGAATCACGACCGAGTCACCCTGAATAGTCCCCATGCCCTGCAATTTGCCCCGGTTACGAATTGGCAGGCGAAAATGCTAGGCTGAGAGTCCTTAAGGACGCGGGGCAGCTATGCCAATGCCTCAGACAGGCCACCAAACTTCATCCCGGGCGCCGGCGGCACGTCGCGGATTGACGGCGTTGGACGCCGATCTGGAGGTGGTTTCCTCAACCTGGGCGCTCCGGCTGCGGCTGGGCATTGCCGTCGTTCTCGGCAGCGTCCTCACGGGCATCGGGGTGGTGGTGGCGTTCGACTTTGTTGAGTATGCCAGCGCGGGAACGTTGAGTGACTTTGGCCGCCCGTTGGGCCCTGTAATTGGCGGCGTCGTCTGCATCGCGCTTGGACTGATCGTGTTTGCGGGTGGATGGGCGTCCTTCAGGGCCTATCGCCGCCGCGGTCTGATTTAGCCGCCATCTCTCTATCGCCGGCTACGCTCACTTCTTTGGCGATGTGGGCGTCTGGTCGAGCCAGTCCAGCACTCTTGCTGGGTGCTGATCGGTGGCATCCGTGGTCTCGGTGCCAGCTGCGCGACCAGCGGCGCGAGCCAGGGCGCCATCACGCTGCAGCCGCGCTAACGCGGCGGGGTCGACGGCGGGCAGCGCCGGCGCTGGGAGCGGACCGCTTCCAAGTTTCGCGTCCACGGCTGAGCGGGCGCCGCCTGCATCGGCGGCTTGGCCGGGCGCCAGAGAGAAATGCCCCGGGCTCGCGAGACCGCCCTGCCCCGTCGTCGCCGCGCGATCGGCGTCAAGCTGCGGGTCCTTCGCTGTCGCGAGCCTTTGCACATAGCTTTGGTTGAAGCCGTAGAGGAGTTCGTCGCGGAAGCCGGCGACCTGATCGCGGTCGGCGCCGACGGGGCTCACGAGGGCGCCGATGTCCTTGGCGGTCCACTGCCGGTGGCTGGCGTCGATGACCGGTTTGGTCGGGTCGGAGAGCCTGCGGCGCAGTTCGTTGACCGTGGCGTTGGTGTAGTCGGTCGACTGCTGCCAGTTCGCCGTCTGGGTCTGGGAGGCGATCCGCTCGAAGCTTTTGATTTGGGATTGGGTGTCGCTTAGGGCCTGGCTCACCGAGGCCTGGTTGGCGAACGTCGAGCTGGTCAGGCTGCGATAGCCGGATGTGCGCGAGGCGGTGTCACCGAGGACCTGGGTGGCGAAGGCTTGCCGGGTCTGGTCGACCTTGGTGGAGAAGCCCTCCTGGTCGAGGATCTCCGAGGCGCGGCGCACGCTCTCGGTCGCGGCCGAACCCTTGCTTTGCGAGAGGCTGCCGCCGGCGCTGGCCCCGACGCTCCCGCTAAGACCAGGCAACGGCCCGGTTCCGAACGAGCCCTGCGCCCTAACGGCCGCATCGAGGACCGCTGAGTTGGCTTCGGTTTTTGAGATGCCGAGATCGCGCTGGAGACGGCCCGACGCATTGGTCAGGGTTGAATAGACCCATCCCGTGGATCCCCGGACGTCCGATCCCGAGGTGTCGGAGCTGTTGCGGCCCTGTTGGAAGGCCTGGAAAGCCTCGGTCATGGCGGTCGATGTGCGGGTGTTGGCCTTGGACCAGGTGTCGCTGATCGCCTCGCCCCTCTGTTGGGATTCTCTGGCCGCGACGCCGGCGGAGTTGGTCAGGCCGCTGGTCAGACGGGCGTTGATGGGGACGCTGGAGTTGTTGGTGACCAGGCCGGTGGTTCCGTCCGCCGCGGCGGTGACGATGCTGCCGTCCGCGAGGGTCGTTCTGGTGATCGGCGCGCCCAGGGTGCGAAGCGGGGCCTCGATGTCCTGGTTGGCCGAGGTGTTGTGCAGGTGGCGGCCGAAGGCCGTGGTGTTCTGGAAGTGGGTCGTATCCAGGCTGGTGTTGCCCAGGCTGATGTTGCGGGTCGCCTGCATCATGCCGGCGCTCTCGCCGGCCGACCTGAAGCCGGCGATCGCCGAGACGGCGGCCGAGCCGCCATCCATGACGCCCTTGGTCAGCAGCCCGGCGATCACCGGGATGGCCATCATCATCATGCCGGCGACGTTGGAGATTTGCTGGTTGGTGGATGAGGCCGAGGCGAGGTTCGACAGGGTCAGGGCCGTCTGACCGCCGAACTGGCTGGTTCCGGTGGGCAGGTAGGCGCTGGCGGCAGTCTGGGCGACGGTGACGGCCAGGAAGATCTTGTTGAGGATCACATACATCGGCCCCCAGAGCTGGAGGTAGATGAAACCGCCGAAATAGGCCTGGATCATCTTCGGCCCGACGCCCGGCAGCAGGAAAGCCGGCATCATCACCGGAAACATGCCGATGAAGAGCAGGATCATCACCATCTGCAGGATGGGGATGGCCGTTCCCGCTTGCTGGCCAATCGAGCCGGAGGTGGCGTTGTTCTGCAGCTGGCCCTGCATGTTGGAAAAGGTCTGCAGCGGCGTGGAGCCCCCGACCAATCCCGTATAGCTCGCGACGGACTGCTTCATGGCGCTGATGGCCAGTGCCTGTTTGAAGAAGTCAGTGGCGTTGGTCGATGTGCCGAAGGTGGCGTTGGTCAGGTCGCTGACGGTCTGGGTGATGGGTGTTTGCGAGGTTCCCTGGACTCCCGAGAACCCGAGGATCTTCTGCGCCATGCCCTGGCTCTCGGTGATCGCCGCAGGCCATTGTCCATCGATCGTCGTCGCCGCGGCCTGGCAGGTGACATTGGTCACGACGGCGGGCGCGCCGCCCGACGGCTCGCCCCAGCTCTGCGTCATCAGAGCTGGGTTGCCGTTCGCTTCTAGGAAGGCCCACAAGCTTGGCGAGTTCTGGATCCCGTCCATCGAGATGTCATTGGCGATAATGTCGTCGGCGATGCAGTCGTGGATATAGGCCTGCAGGTTGTTGGCCAGGGACGGATCGAGCGCCTGCCAGCTGGTCATCTGGGAAAAGAGCTTGGCCCCGTAGATCATCCCGGTGTTTGAGAATTCCAGCGAGGCCGGGTCGTTGAAGGCGGTCTGGGTCACCGAGATCGCGGTGTCGCCAACCTCGGTGCTGAAGGCCGCCGCGAAGGCGACCCCAAGCGGAACATGGGCGATGTCGGCGGACTGCAGACCGACGTTGAAACGGTCAGTCACATGGACCGTCACGGTCGGCGTCCACAGCACCCCATAGATCACCGTGCTCATGATCAGCCAGCGCAGGATCGTCCCGACATTGAAGTCGAACGCCGCCTTGAGGATGCCCATCAGCAGGCCGACCAGTAGGGCGACGGTCATCATCGATTTGAGGGCGCTATTGCCGGACAGCAGCGCCACCGCTTGGATCACCGAGACGAAGGTCTGACCGCCGCCATAGGTGATGATCTCATAGTTGCCGTAGGCCACGATCTGCCCCTCCCCCGCTTTCAGGCCCCGCGCTAGTGGGCGCTCTGGCTGGATGTGAAGGCGTTCGATTGGGCAAAGAGGTTGGAGTAGTTGCCCGCGAGCGTGGCCTCCACGGCGCGGGTGTTGTTGATGATCTGCTCGTAGGCCGACTCCTGGGTCGAGACGGTGGCCTCGAAGGCCTTCAGCTTGGAGCCAAGCTGGTCGACGCCGGTGTTCCAAGCGGTGATCTGGTCGTGGTTGGCGTTGGGTAGGTTCTGGGCCGCCATCCTCACCTGGTAGACCTCGTCCTCGACGAAGGAGATCACCAGGCTGGTGGCGATCAGTTCCGAATAGTTGTCCATCACCTGCTGGGCGCCGATGCCGTAGGCGGTGGCGTAGACGTGGGCCATCTTCAGCACCGGCAGCGGGCTGGCGTTGACCAGGTTGACCTCGTCCGAGGTCAGCGCCTGGCGCGAGACGATCCGCTGGACCATGTCGTCCAGCAGGCTCTGGACCCGCTGCTTGTAGCCGCTCGAGGCGACGATTGTGGTGGTCTGGCCCGCGGTCGGGTTCAGGCATTTGGTGAGCTCGTCGCACTTCAGGATGGTGACGGAGCCGCCATCCAGCATCGCGGCGATCAGAGTCTTCTGGTCGCCCATCGGCGGGGAGTTGGAGAGGGTGCATTGGCCCGCGCCGTCGCCGCTGCAGTTGGTGACCAGGGTTCCGGTGATGGTCATCATCGTCTGGGCGAAGGTTGAGTCCGAGGCCAGGAAGGCGTTCTTCTGGATCGCCTGCCAGGCCAGGTTCAGGGAGGTCGGATTGACCTGCTGGGCGGTCGCCGACCCGGCGGCCAGTTGGCTGACCGAGTTGTTCTGGCACTGGGCCCAGCCCTGCACCATGTCGCTGAAGGCGCCGCTGCTGGTCCCCAACTCCGAGCAGAGGGAATGGGCCCCGGCTTCCAGGGAACCGAAGGCGGTGTTGACCAAGGCGCTGGCCGCCTGGCAGGAGCTGATGTTGGTGGAATTGATCTCCTGGGCGATGTGCTGAAGGTCGTTCAGCCATTTCTGGCAGGTGGGGCAGAGGTAGCCGAGGGCGGCGTTGAAGGCGTAGCCCTCGGCGTTCGAAGCCACCGCCTTCATGAAGGCTACCAGCTGGGCTGAGTTCACGAACGAGAAGCCGCCGGCGAAGATATCGATGCCGCCGCAGCCGGCGCTTAAGGACGGCGGCTGAAACCCGAACAGCTGCAGGTTCTGCTGCGGCGTTCGCATGGTCAGGTTCCCGCCCGAATAGTAGCGCATGGTCTGGCCGCTGTAGGCGGTTGGGCCGGTGACGTTTCCCGTCCCCATGCTTCCAGACCAGTAGGCGTCCATCTTGCTGCCGGTGTCGGCCGAGGCCGTTGCGGCTAGGCTGAACGTGAGGATCAGCACCATCAGGCGCGGGAGAATCTTCCGAAGGAGCAGGTCCATCATCGCCTCAATAGTCAGTGCCAGGATCTTTGGAGAGCAGGACGAAGAAGCGTTCGGCGATGTCCTCGACCGACATCACCCCGGCGCCTAGATAGGTCAGGCAGCCGCGCGCCTGTTCGCATGGCCGCAGCTGCATGGTGCGGCCTTCCACGGTGGCGACGGTCCGCTTGGCGTAGTGGCCGCCGGTGTCCATCGGGGTCGGCGACTGGAAGATCAGCAGCGCCGGGGTGACCGCGTGCTCGATGCCCCAGGCCTTTAGCTGGCCCCGGTCGGGCAGGGTCGGTCCGAACACGGGATTGGCTGCGCCGTCAGTCGAGATCACCTTCACCGGCACGCCGTAGCGGTCGGAGAATTCCTTGATGATCGGCGAGGCGATCCGGCAAGGGCCGCAGACCCCTGAGTAGACGTAGAAGACGCCGATCTCGGCGCTGACCGATCGCAGGAAGAGGTCGCGGTCGGACTGGCGCTCAGAGTCGAACTCGTTCTTGGCCACCGAGCCTGTTGGCCGCTGGATCGTGTAGTCCAGGTCGGGGTTGTTCCAGACCACGCGGCGCCAGAGGTCGGAAAAGAGACCGCTCTTATCCATCGAGATGCGCTGCAGGCGCATGTAGCGCTCGACATTAGCGCTGGTGGGTTTCCACGAGGCGATCCTGCCGGCTTCATCGAGCTGCTT
Source organism: Caulobacteraceae bacterium (assembly GCA_003165275.1). Taxonomy (GTDB): domain Bacteria; phylum Pseudomonadota; class Alphaproteobacteria; order Caulobacterales; family Caulobacteraceae; genus Poindextera. The sequence goes on along the minus strand of PLSW01000075.1, from coordinate 10,203 downwards.
CTGATAGGCCTCCAGCTCGACGATCTCAGGCGGAACCACGACTTTGGTGGGTTGCTCGCCCGGTTTTGGGGCAACCTCCTCCGCCGGCGGAGCCGGCGTGACGCAGTAGAACCAGGCGCCCAGCTTGCGGCCGCAATAGGAGAAGCCGTCGGCTTGCGGCGCTTCTTCGGCGGTGGGCGCCCCCTCGACCGGAGGGCTGTCGGCGGACTGCGCAAAGCCGGTGGCGCAGCATCCCACTGCCCAGGACACGATGGCGACGGCGATAAACTCAAGGCCGAGGCGCCGGCCCGCGCCGCGGCACGGACGTCGTCGGTTCACCCGCTGCAGGATGCACCCCAAGATCGCGGCGGTCGTGGCTGACAGATAGGCGGGAAGGTCGCCCGAGGGGGCCATGGGCATGGTCAAGGACCGCCTGGGCTGAGGGTTGTCGGGGTGTTTCCGCCTTGCATCTGCTGCAGCGTCGCCTGGATGGTCGAGGTGGCCGACGTCGCGCTGGGCACGTTCAGGCCGCCCAGCGCCTGGTTGTAGAATTCGGAGAAGTCGACGTTGGCGAGGTTCAGGGACTGGAACTGGGCGACGGTGAATCCGGAGCAGTCGGGGCCCTTGGGGTTGCCCCAGACCTTGCCGACCTGGGGCCGGCCGGCCTCGTTGATGATCCGGGCGAGCGAGCCCTGAAAGCAGCAGTAGCTCATGGTCCGCTGCAGGCAGATCCCGAACAGGGATTTGTTGGAGCAGTAGTCACCGACGTAGTGGCACTCGCCAGCCTGCTGCATCTGGATGAGGGTTTTCTCGGTTTCCGAACATTGGGCCACGCCCAGGGACTGGCCCCAGCCGGCGTCCTGGCAGCAGTTGCTGAAACCCGTCAGCGCCTTGTGGCAGGCGTAGTGGGCGCCCGGCATGATCTGCAGATTGCTGGCCGGATCGCTGTAGCTCTGACCGGCGGCATTCCCGATCGAGAGCGCCGTATAGGCCTTGGCGAGGCTGCCGCTGTCGTTGGATCCCGACACCGAAAAGCACTGCGATCCCATGCAGAGCTGGATCGAACAGGTCGAGCTGGTGGTGGTCTGGGTGGCTGTTGTAGAGCAGCTGTAGCTATGTTCGACTGAGGCACATCCGCTCGCGGCCGGCGGGTCGTCCAGGCAGGAGTCGGCGGTGTGGGTGCAGCCCGCGGGCGGGTTGCAGTCGCTGGATTCCGCAGCTGTGGCCTCGCAGGTGTAGGCTGTGGTCTGTTGCCAGCAGGGTTCGGTGACCGCGACCCCGTTGATCGTCTGAGTCGATGGGCCCTGGTTGCAGGTCGTTCCCGTCGATTGGCAGCTGGCCTGGCTCGCCTGAGTGCAGGCGGGACTCCATTGGGTCCCGGTCACGACGGTCGAGGAGGATAGCGCGGGGTTGGCGGGCGGCACATCGGCCGCCGCGGGGGTGGACCCCGTGCAGCTGTAGGTCGAGGTCTTGACCGAACAATTGCCTGAGCCGTCGTTGGCGGGGCAGCTGTAGGTATAGGTCCAGACCGAGCAGGCGCCGGTCCTGTCGTTCCCCGCGCAGGTCTTTCCTGTCTGGTTGCAGCCGGTGACGTTGCCGCTGCACCCGTCGATCGGCTGGGATGACCAGCAGGTGTAGGTGTCGGTCTTGTTCCAGCCCGCCTCGGTCACCGACAGGCCGTTGAACACCCGGGTGGAGGTTCCGTCAGTCTGGTCGTTAGTCAGCCCGCAGGCGCCGTTTTGCGCCAAGGCCTGGCACTCGGTCGTCCAGTTGGCGGAAACCAGATAAGGGCTCGTAGAGACCGACGGATCGGCAGGCGGCACATCGACCGTGCATTGGTAGGTGAAGTTGTTCTGCTCGCAGCCACCGGAGCCGTCGTTGTTCGGACAGGCATAGGTGTAGGTCCAGAGTTGGCAAGCCCCGGTTGGGCCGGTCTGAGCGCAGGTCGCGGCGGTCTGGGAGCAGCCGGTGATATTACCGGTGCAGGTGTCGACCGGAGTGGTGGTCCCGCAGGTGTAGGTGTTGTGTTCGGCCCAGGCCGGTTCGGTTACCGCCAGGCCGCTGATGGTTTCAGTCGCCGGCCCCTGTGTCACGACGCTAGAGGTCAGCGAGCATGCGCCGTTGGCGGCCAGGGCCTGGCAGGCGTTCGACCAAACGGCGGACGCGACATATTGCTGGTTCTGGAAATAGGGGTCGGCGGCAGGCACATCGGCGCTGCAGAGCCACTGGTCCTGATAGGATGAGCACCCGCCCGGCAGCGTCCAGGTCTGGCTGGTCTCGGTGCAATTGCCGTTGGCGTCCTTCGCCGCGCAGCTGCTTGCGGTCTCTGAATAACCGGCCGGTGGCGAGCAGCCGGACGCGTTGACGGTGGCCGAGCACGAAAAAGTCGCGGTCTCCTGTAGGCACCCGGTCCCATAGAGCCCCGTGCCATTGCTCGAGACCGTGGCGCCACCACTGTCGACGCACGTGCTCGATACGAATGTGCAATTGCTGGAGTAGGTCGGCGCGCACTGACCGAAATAGGCCTGCGCGCCGGCGGCGGCGGCCCCCGGGCCTGCCCTCAATGCGAACGCGAAATAGGGATTGGTGGCGGTGACCGCCGCCGAGCACGAGTAACTGTATTGGGTGACCGAAATCCGCGTGTTGGCGGGGTAGCTGTTCGTGCTGGAATAGGGGCGGCCAACCAGCACCGTCGTCTGGCCGGTCTTTGTGCATCCGCTGGCGGCCGAGAACTCCGAGCAGGTCTCAGCCACGCCCGTGCCCGTCGCAGGCATCGCATAGCAGCTGTAGAGCCAGGTCGGCCCGACCACGAGCGGCATGCCCGCACCGTTTCCAGCCGCGTACTGAACGCCATTGGCGTAGAACGGACCGGCCGGGATCTGGCAGGTGGTCTGGGTGCTTTGGACCGCATAGCCGGTCTGGCAGCTATAGGTCTGGGCGGCGTAATTTGCGGTGCAGTTGGTCGCTTGAAGCTGGCAGGTTCCGCCGCCGCTGGCGTTTATGAGCGCGGTCTCCTGGGCGGTCGGCACATAGGCCGATCCATTCCAGTTCTTGTAGCCGTTGTAGATGTAGTTGGTCCCGACCGTGACCTGGAGGACCGGATCGCAGGTCTGGGTCGCGATCGCGCCCTGCTGACCCTGCTGGCAGGTCTTGGAGAGCGGCGGTGTCGGAACCCCGCAGGTCTGGGTCTGCTGTAGGCAGGCGGTGTTGGACGCCAGGGCCGCGCAGGCCGGCGAGGTCGTCCAGGTCTTGGTCGCCGAATTGTAGGTGTTGGCGCAGGCGTAGTTGTAGTCCGTGCCGATGACGACGTTGCGGGTTTCGGAGCAGGTCTGCGGGGTTCCCGTCCATTCGGTCCCCGCGGTGCATTGCGTGGCCTGGAAGTAGGGGTTGGCCGGCGCGGTGCAGGCGGTCCCGGTGCTTGAGCATTGCGCCGCCGCCGCCAGGGCCGAGCAGGCCGGCGAGGTGACCCACTGTCTGGTGTTTTGATTGTAGGTGTTCTGGCAGGCGTAGAGGTCCGTGGTCGCCATGCTGACGAGCAGGTTCTGAACGCAGCTGGAATTGCTGTCGGTCACCTGTTCGGTGGAGTCGCAGGTGTAGAGCCCGTCGTTGGTGGTCACCTGCGATTGGGTCTGGGTGGTCTGGCAGGTCTGCTGCGGCGCTCCCGAGCTGGCCAGGGCGCTCGACTGCGTGGCTGTGCCGCTCAACGACGACTGATACCAGGCGTCCGAGCTGCTGACGGTCGTGGAACCCTGGTTGCTGTAGGACGTCCCTACCACGCCCGCCGTCGGGTCTGCCGATCCGGCAGCCTGCCCAGCGCTGGCGAGGCCGCTCGGATTGGCGGCCAGGCCCTGGTAGGCGCTGGTGTCAGCACTCGCGCCGGCGACAACGCTGGTGTCTCCGGCCGTGGCTGTCGCGTTCAGCGCCGATCCTTGGCTCGTCACGAACGTCTGGGCCGCCGACTGCCCCGCCTGGTTGCCGAGGCCTGACATGGCCAAATTCGCGGTAGATTGGGCGCCCGCATAGCCGGCCGCCATGCCGACCAGTCCGGCCGCGAGGGCGCCAAGGAGGGATTTGAGCGGCCACATGCGGATCAGCCGGTCAGGCGCGCGAGCGCGGCGCTGGCGGCGGCCTGCCCCGAAGCCCCCTCCTCCGCCAAGGCCTTCAGCGCGGCGGCGAGCGAGATATTTCCGGAGATCTTGTCGAAGGCCGGCGCCGCGGGACTGCATCCCAGCGTCCCGCAAGGCTCGACCCGCGATCGCGCCGCGATTACGGTTGGAACGGCCGTCACCTCAAAGGCCTTGAACACCTGAGGGTCGATGGCGACGCCGCCGGCCGAGCGGTCATCGAAGACCTGCCGGACCCGGACCATGGTCGCCTTGAACGACCCATCTACCAGCCCTCGGATCACGACCCGGGCGCCGGCTCGGTGGGCGTCGCGCGCAAGCTGGCGCAGGGCCTCGGGGGGCATCGACAGCGAGACAGCGACATAGACGCCGCCGGTATCGGCGCTAGGTTGGGGGCCAAGGCGTGCGCCGCGAAGCGCCGGATCGTCCATCATGGCCGCGCCATGATTAAGCTGCGCCTGGCTGGCTGCCTCGATGGCGGTGGCCTGGGCGGTGTCCGGGTCTCCGCGATGCTGCAGGGAGGCGGCCCACAGGGCGATGTCGGCCTGCTCGCGATCGACGCGGGCCTGAGCGGCTTGGAGCAGAGTCTCCAGATCGGCGTTCGTCTCCTGTGACAGGGCGGGGCCGACGCACATCCCAGCAAGGACCNNCGTTTGCGCCATATCAGGAAGCCCAGATCCTCGCCGACGGCGGGGACCACCCTGCCCGTCTCCCAAAGGATCGAGCCGACCCCGATGGCCGGGCAGGTGAGGTTGGCGACGGGGGCCGAGACCGAGGTCGGGTTGACCATCTGGAAGCGGTACTGGCGCTTATCCATGATCGGCATCGGGTACTTCTGGCAGACGGCGGCGTCGCCCATGGTCCCATCGGCGAGCAGCATCCGGTGCAGCTTGAAGGCCAGCCGCTCGCCGGCGAGCAGCGAGCCATTGACCTGGCTGTTCTCCCCGACGATGTGGCCCTCGACCGGGTACATGGTCCCCTGGCAGCCGGAGCACCAGAAAAGGGCGGGATTGGCCTGTCCGGTGAGCGAGGCGCCCACGCAGTCGACCGCGCAGGCGGCCGTGGCGATGGGATTGTTGAACAGATAGGTCTCGGGAAACTCGATCTCTGCCAGCTGGTCGTCGTTCCAGGTCGGATCGAGCTCGGTGATGTAGCCGATGTCGAAGCTGGCCTCCTCCAGGCAGAGGAAGTCGGTCAGCAGCTCCAGCCAGTACATGACCGGATAGATGTACCAGTGGACGTGGTAGCCGGTGTTGTTGCTGCCTTGCGAGGTGACCGCCCGCGCCTGGGTCGGCGCGCCGATCCCCACCGGGATGCTGATCCCGCCGAGGTTGGGGAAGCAGAAGGGCCGCGCGGTGACATCCTCCAGGCGGACCGGCTCCCAGAAGCCGACCTCAAGCCCGGGGCGGATGAAGAGCGGCGGCGGCGCTGGGCAAAGGCAGATCGGCGACGATGGATTAGGCGTGTCGGGCTCGTCGCCAGAGAAGAGCGGGATGCTGCCCAGGGTCAGGGGGAACAGGCAGTCCCAGCAGACATCAGTGATCGGATTGACGAAATGGCCGTTGCAGACCGCGGCGGTCGCCGGCTGCGCCAGTCCAACACTAGCCGCGAGCGCCAACGCAGCGAATCCGGCACGGACCCAAGGCGCGCGGCTCACGGCCTGACCTCCGAGATCCGCAGCCGGTCGCCTTCACGAACGATGAGGGCGGGAACCTGGCTCAGGCGGAACTTGTCGGCGAGCAGGCCGAGCTGGTCGAAGAAGACCGGGATTTTCTCGCGGCGCATCAGGAGGGTGGGCGAGCCCTTCACCAGGATCAGCTTGGTGCGCTGGCCGCCATAGCGATGCAGGACGCTCAGCGCGTAGGCCACCTGGCGTGCGTCGTCGCCGTCGAAGAAGACGATCACCCGATCGAACTCGGGCATTCGCAGCAGCGGATTGATCCGGTCCCCCGCGCGGGCGAAGACGCGGCCGTTCTGATCGGCGTAGTCGCGGGGCACGGTGAAGGTCGGATCGTAGAGCCAGCTGCGCGGCTCGCGGGTCGCCACAAGACCTGGGACGGCGGCGGGCCGTTCGATTGAGGCCACCGACCGCTTGGCGAAGGCCTGGTTAAGGGCGTCGATCCTGCCGCTGGCCTTGGCGGCCTTGAGCTTCGCGCCGATCAGGTCGAGCAGGTCGACCTCAATGATCGGAAAGAGCTTCCCTCGAACGCCGAGGTCCGCCGCGGTTGCCCGGGGAGACCAGCCCATACAAACGGCCGCCATGGCAGACATGGCCGCCACGACGTTGATGGCGAGCGGGGATTTCATAGGAGCGGCTCGGCGACGCCGACGATGCGGTCTGCGCCGATCCAGCCGATCTCGCCATAGCGGCTGTCCAGCGAGTCCTTGCTCGCCGTTCCGACAAAGTAGTGGCCGGCCGGAATGACACCTGTTGGGCCGAGGCTCGTCGCCTTGCCCGTTTGGCTGAAGGGTTTGGCGAAGCCCAGGTCACGGCCGGCGATGTAATACTCCCGGCCCCGGCGTTCCACGAGGTCGCCAGGCAGGCCCCAGACGTGTTTCACGAACGGCGAGCCGTGCGGGTAGTAGGGATTGTCCGGCGCGATGAACTGGACCAGCTGATCGCGCCTGGGGCGGTGATTGGCACGGTCGATCACAAACGCCCAGTTGGGCAGGCTGGTGGTCTCGTTGATCCCGAACCGGTAGCGCCCGGCCATGTCGGCCAGGTTCCGCGCGCCGACGAAAGCGAACATCGCGGCCGCCAGCAGCAGGATACGGGAGGGCATTCTCATCGGACCGAGCCATCGCTGGGGGCCGGGGATGGCGAGAGCAGGCTTGCTGCTGAAATCCGGCCCGACTGAATCGGGTCTGTCGCCGCGCCCGCGGACCGGACGGGACCAACCGTGGCAGAGAGACCCATCGTGTCCTGGGCCAACTTGGCTTCAACGCGCTTCTGCAGCTGCGGAGTGATGTCATTCATGGTCCCGGAGAGGACGCACTCGCGGGCGAGCACCAGCCGATCGCTCGGGACCAGGTGCTGCAGCTCGTCCTGGGCCGCGGCGATGAATAGGTTGGCCCGCACGACACTCTCGGCTTCAGAAAGCTGCGGCGAGGTGATCTTGCGGACGTATTCCTGGGTCATCTGCTGGACAGCCACGACGGTCACCGGCCGGGTGTCGGGGTTTTTTCGCAGGGTGATCCAGAGGGCGATATTGGAGGCGGCCAGCGCGCCAATGATCAGACCCATGATCTGGGTTCGGCTCGGCGCCCAATCGGCGAGCCGGCCTCTGGCGGGCTTGGGCCGAGGGGTGGACGCCGGCGGGTTCGGCGCCGTGTCGGGTGGCGTCTGCTCGAGATCATCGGCCACGGAAGCGCGCCTCCGCGGGTTTGGCGACGTGCCAGGCCAGCCGCGCCGTTGGCCACCGGCAGGCGGCGACAATCCCGCTAAGCGCTAGGACGATTGCGAGGCCGCCGAGATCGATCGGCGTCCGGGCCGGAGCCGCCGCCGCCGCGTAGTGGCTGAGAAAGAGGCCCCATTCGTGCGCCGCCAGCAACCGGTCGCCCTGCAGCATGGCGAGGGTCACGAGTTCGAAAAACCCAATGGCGACGGCGACCGATTCGACCACGAAGGCCGCGCGCGCGAAGGCCCAATGGGCGCCGCGGCGCCAGCGCGCCAGGCCGGTCTCGCGGCGGGGATGCGAGATCATGAGGGCCCGGGTCAAGCGGCCTGCCCCTCGGTATCGGCCGAGGCGCGGACCGGCGCCTGCTTGAACGCCACCAGCCGGACGGCCTCCTGCAGGCTGTGGCCCTGGCTGACCAGCTGTTCGATGGCGTTGTAGACCGCGGGCGTTGTCGAATAGAGGGTCCCCGCGAAGGGATCGAGGACCAGCCTTCCCACGGCGCGGCCGTTGGGGCCCTGGATCATCGCCTCGGAATATTCGCCGCTGGAGGTGCGCAGGGACTTCAGCAGCTGCATGCCCGCCTCGTCCAGGGAGAGCTTGGCGTCCTTGCGGGCCTGTTCGAGGGCCTCGGGCTTCAGCCGAAGGAAGACCTGCCAATCGGAGTTCTGCAGGCAGGCGTTGGCGCCGCTGGTCTTGTAGTAGTCGTTGATGCCTTGGGTGCCAGTGATGATGGCGCCGCCCTCCTTGCGGCAGCGGCGGGCGAAGCCTTCGATGAAGGCGCCCATGGCTCCATCCGCCAGCAGCGACCAGGCCTCGTCGATGATCAGGGCCTTGCGCACTTGGCGGCCGCTCATCCGCATCCGCTGGCGCACCAGGAACATCACCGCCAGCACGACCACGGCTCTGAGATCCGGCTTGGACTCCAGATCGCCCATCTCGAAGACGGTGTAGGGGTTGGTGATCTCCAGGGTCGCCGGGCCGTTGAAGAAGGCGCCGTAGGTGCCCTCGGAGGTGTAGGGGGTCAGGGAGAGGGCGAGGTCGCGGCCGCGCTGCCCGAAATCGATTGCGCGTGTCTCGCCGCCATCCGGAACCTGCTGCTGGGAGGCCTCGCCGGGCCCCTGCCCTGTCCTTCCCATGGCTTGGTCGTCATCGGCGGGCCCATGCCAGGCGCCCAACATGACGTCTCGGATGTCGTCGATGCAGCCATTTCGGCCCTTGGCGGCCCAGACCAGGCTGACGCAGCGATCGACGATGCCCTCCTCTTCCTTGGACGGCATCTGACTTCCGCGGGCCATGCAGAGGATCTCGAAGGCGATGTTTTTCTTGGTCTCGACCAGGTACTCGGAGTCGAATGCCGCGAGTTCGTGGTCGGCCATCGAGAAGGGATTCAGGCACACGTCGAGATCGAGGCTGAAGCGAATGAAGGCGCCGCCTTGCAGCAGGCAGGAGCTCATGAAGCTTCGGCCGTCATCCACGACGAAGACCTCGCAGCCGGCGCCGCGCAGGGACGTCGCCATCTCCTGCATGAACACCGATTTTCCGGAGCCGGAGGAGCCGACGACGATGGCGTTGTAGTTGCCGCCGTCGTTGGAGAAGTTGGACCAATAGAAGGGCTGGCCCCGGCGCCCGACCAGCAGCATGTGCGGGGTCTCCGAGCCGAGATACTCGCCCTGCATTGGCGCGATCCGCGAGGCGACCGTGGTCGGCATCAACCGCAGGCGGCCGAAATCGCCGAGGTCGTCGATCAGCCCGCCGGCCAGGCTGAGGGGCAGGCAGGCCAGGACGGTCTGGATGTGGATATCGTCGTCGCGCTGGATGGTGAAACGCGAGGCCCGATAGACGGCGCGGAGCGCGCGTTCGGCCCGCTCGCCGTCCTCGATCGGGGCGATCGAGACCATGAACAGGGCAAGCTTGCCCAGGAGGGCGCCGTCGGAGACGTCTTCGGCGACCATGGCCCAGTCCTCGGCCTTCTTGCGAATGGCGGGAAACGCCTTGGTCAGCGGGTTCTGCGCCGACTGTTCGCTGCGCATCCGATTGAACTCGGTGAGCGACTTGGTCTTGGAAACCCCCTCGGGCCGGATCACCAGACAGGACAGGGTGGCGCCCACCAGCCGAAGCTGGTCGTTGAACATGTCGCCCAGGGTCCGCGACATCAGCCCCTGCGACCAGGCGTCGGGGTACTGCAGCACGGAGAAGCCGCGTAGCTCGAAGATGTCGTCGCTCGCGGTCAGCTCTCGCTCGTGGGGATCAACCTCCAAGGCGTCACCCTGGCCGCGGGCCTGAACCACGATCCGCTCGCGGTACCTCGTCCACCTCGTGTCCGAAGCGACGATCTGGTCGCTGATCAGCCGGCCCGGGTCGTAAGCCGCCTCCGCCGGCCTGATCGTGCGCGTTGGGCCCAGCAGATCGGTAAGAAAGCCGATCAGGCGCTCAGGATGGACGACGACGCTGGCGGTCCTGATGGTGGTCAGGGACGAGACGAACTTCTCGCGGATCTCGCACATCTCGGCGATCGCCACCGCATCGCCGGCGCCGGCCTTTTCCACGGCGAGAAACACCCGGTAATCCCGGAAGAAGAAGGGCGCCGATCGCGAGCCCGATCCAAAGGCGGCCTTGCGGAAGTGCTCACGCCGATGACCCGCCATCTCCTCGTAGAAGGCCCCGCCCCTGCTCCGCGCCATGGCCCAATCATCGACGATCGG
>PLSW01000164.1 GCA_003165275.1 Caulobacteraceae bacterium | reverse complement strand
TAACCCCGGTGTCGCTGGTCACCGGTTCGCGGGTCTTGGCCACCAGGTGGACCTTTGCGCCCATGAGCGAGGCGAACATGTACTGCGGCCCGACCAGGTCCAAAGCGGTCATCTTGGGGTAGACGAGCATCGCCACTTCGTCGTGGCCCATCCAAGAGGCCGGCGCCATGCTCATGTCGTGTCCCGGCACCGGTGGCGCTGGAGGTGACGCAGCGTCCTTTGCGGCGGCGCCCGCCGCCGCCGCGAGAGGTCCGATCAGGGCTAGCATCGCTAGGGATCGGCGATCGAAATCAGTCATGTTGGCTCTCCTTAGAAGTGGGCTTTGTGGGTGGCGAAGGCGGAGCGCGGTTCGGTCGGGATCACGATCGACTGCCCGAGATACGCGTACGGATCGAACGAACCGGGGTTGCCGGCCACCATGAAGCTGGCGGCACGAGCGCCTTCATGGCGAGCACTAGAGTGACCAGCGCCATCGAAACGCCGCGCCCAAAGGCACCCGCCCGCCATGGTCTGGATCGACATTGCAGCGATTCCCCGGAGGCCGCCGAAGCCGGCGCCTCAAAGACAAGCGTTCACGCGAGCGTTCGCCCGCGCGGCGGATCAGGTCATTTCAGGGAAAACGGGAGGTGCGTGAGATTGAGGAGGCGGGGCCGCTAGCCCGCGCCCAGGCGCCTGATCGGCGCTTTGAACCCCCACAACTTGGTCGATGGCGATCGCGAGGGGTTCAGCGATCGTCGCCACGACCGACGGAGTCGGCGGGGTGGCTGAACCGGCGAACGCGCAGGGGGCGTCCGACGTCTTATGGGCCGGCGCTTTTTGATCGCCGTGATCGCCGATGACCAGCGGACCATGGCCTGTGCAGATCACCAGCGGAAACGAGCCGGTGTTGCTGGCCACCATGAAGCCCGGTGGCAACAGCACTTTCATGGCGAGCGCAACGATGACCAGCGCCAAAGAGACGCCGCGCCAATATCCAGCTTTGCCGCTACCCCAGCCCATTACCCACTATTAAGGCCCGTCTTCACGTTTGTCTTTGCCCCAAATCATCCAGGGAGCGTCGCACTTTTCAGACCGACCGGGACCTTCCCAGGCGGCGGTTGAGGCTTGCGGGGCGCGCGGGCGCTGATATCGGAAGCTTGAAACTCGCGGAGGCGAAATGCTCAGACTTCTGATGGTGTTTGTCTTGATGGCAACCGCCTCTCCAGCCTGGGCGCAGACCCAGGACGATGGGCGCGCAAGGTGCATGAACCCTAACCCCGACACCAAGATTGCTGGATGCACAGCCGTCATTCTGTCGGGCCAGGAGACCGCAGCAAACCTTGCCGTCGCCTACAGCAACCGCTCAGATGCCTATGAGGCCAAAGGCCTTCACGACCTGGCTATCGCGGATGCGTCAACGGCGATTGGATTGAGTCCCAGTCACGCGGCCGCCTTCAACGCCCGCGCCTGGGCCTATCATGGCAAGGGCGATGATGCTCGGGGCTTGCCCGACGCCCAGAAGGCTGTGGAACTGGCTCCCAACGACGCCTACGTCCTTGAGACCCGTGCCGAGATTTATGAGAAGCTCGGTCAGCGGGAGAAGGCAATCGCAGATTACCGGACGGCGCTGGCGATCGATCCCGATCTACGCGAAGCGCAAGACGGTCTGAGGCGGTTGGGAATAGTGCTGTTGAAATGATTTAGATTCGGACGCGCTCGATCTCATCCAGGCTCACCTGGTCCCCGCGTCGATCATAAAGTTGTGTCGTGCGCGTGGAGCTATGGTTCGCCATTGCCGCGGCGGTTTCCAGCGCGCCGCCGTTCTTGAGGTAGGCGGTGATCCCTGTGGCCCGGAAGGTGTGATTGCCAATCTTGGTCATGATCCCTGCCGACGCCGCGCGGCGGCCGATCATGGCGTAGGCGTTGGCCTGCGGCAGCGGCGTGGCGGTCAGGGCTCCCCTCCCCCGCGCGATCGTCCGAAATAACGCACCCTTGGGATCGTCGGCGAGCCCGCAGCCGTCGATATAGCCGTGCAGGTAATCCTCCAGGAAATGGTGGCAGGGCATTTCGTGAATCTTGCCGCCCTTCTCATGGAGCCGCACCCACAGCCGGCGGTGCTGAATGTAGACATCCTCGACCTTCATCGAGAGCGCCGCGCCAATCCGCGCGAAGCTAAACACCATCAGCCCGATCAGCGCTCGGTCGCGCAGGCCGGCCGGAGTCGATATGTCAATCGCATCGAGGAGCTGGCGCGCTTCTGTCGGATCGAGGACCGGCGTCTTTCCCCTGCGAACGCTATGGGATGGCCCGCGTACCGAGGCGGCCGGATTCTGCGGCACTACCTGTCCCATCACCAGCCAGTCGAACAGATGGCGGATCGCGGCCAGGTGCTGTTTCGCCGTCGGCGCCGATCGGGCGAAGCTCAGAGCCTCTATGTAGGCGCCGACGTGGAGCGGCTGAACGCCAGTGAGAGAGACCACCCCCCTGCCCTCGCACCAGGCCAGGAAATCGACAACGGCGCGGGCGTACGCCCGCCTCGTGTTGGCGTTGCGGATGTTGGCGGCGAAGAATTCGAGAAAGCGGAGCTGTGCGCGCTCGCCTGCGGCCGTGACGATCGCCGGTAAAGGATGCGCGGCGGAGGCCGGGACGAGTTCGTTCATGACACGCTTATATATGTGATAATGTCCTTTATCACATATTACCGCATCGGCCATTGCACGCAGGCTTCCAGACGATATTCAGCCGCGCCTCTGTTCCGAGGGGTCGATAGGCAAGGAGAGCGACGCCGCGTACGCCCCAGTACGGGCACCCTCGAAGTCGAACTCGTAAAGTGTAGTCGGCCCCATTGCGACGCGCCTCTGACCTAGAAGGAAACTGAAGGCGTTGGGTCCGGCAATGAACAGGTGGATACGGCCGCCTGCTAGCCGTCGCGTCCGCGCCTCGGCGACAACCGCCTCGGCGAGAACGGAGGCGTGTGCACCGCAAACAATAGCCCGCGCGCCGGCGCCGCCGACTGGCCGACAACTCAAGAGGCCCCGAATGTTCGCGTGATCCTCGACCTGTCGGCGCACCGCGGCCTCGATATCGTGGGTTAATCCGACCGCGACGGCGAAGTCCTGGCCAGTCGGGTTCATCTCTGTCCATTCGAACGCGAGATGTGGCCAGTTCGGATCGACGTCGGCGTCATCTGCCGACCAGATCCGCCGCTCTAAGGTCCGTTGCTCAATTTCAACGCGCCGCCCGGATTTGATGTCGAGCACCGACCCGGCTGCGAACGCCAGTGTTACGTGCGCGTCGAGCGCCAGACGAAGCTGGGGCGACTCCGTGGCCGCCGCTGACAGGAATGTGCGGAGCTCTGGATAGAGGACCGTGCTCCAATCTGCCTGGCCGCGAATAAAGCGGTCGTCGAAATGCTGAACCAGACTCAGCACCTCGTCGCAACGTTCCTCCAGGCGATCGAATGGGTGCTCGAAAGACTTCACCCCGTAGATCTTTGGCCCGCCCGCCGCCGGCCCGATGAGGTTTTCCTTGGCGCAGGCCGCCCGGAACGATGGCCGATCAAACTCCAGGCGCCCTTGGGCAAGCCATTGGAAGACCACGTCGTCATATACGAAGCCGCTCTCGGACAGCGGAACTGATCGAAGACCTACCAGGCGAAACACGAGATCCAGCTGTTCGCGCAGGGCGTCGAGGGAATCGGGCACTTGGCCGAAGGCCAGGGTTTGGGCGAGCCGCCGAAGCTCCTGATCATCGATAGCCAGGTGATCTCGCCAGAGCTTTCGCACTTGGCCCTGCTGACTGCGATCGGTCTTCCCCTCGAACAGCCGCGCAGCCACCAGGGCCGCCGAACGGCTGGCGATCATCGGCCGCAAAGCGTCCCTGTGATCGACGCCCCAGTTGGTCGTCAGCTGAAAGCGAATGCCTCGGCCGTCTGGCGCGTACGCGATCTGGGCTTCACGCGCCCGCTGCAGAAGTGAGCGCGACTTGGCGTTGATAAACTCCGGATCGACCAGCGCGGCGTGACCGTAGGCACCCGGCGACACGTGCCATTTGCACTGCATATGGACTCGGCCGAGGGGGGAACCATCCGGGTCGAGGGGACCATGCCCTGGTTCATATTCGACCCAGATGTCATCGAAGCCGCCTGGCCCGGACTCGAACCCCACCCGCCGAACGTGGCCGTGCGGGTCGAGCAGACGGGCGGCCCGGCCCCAAAAGAGGCGCGCCTGAAAGGCGTCGCCGTCGCGCCGCGCGACTATCGCCTGGGCCATGTGGCCTCAACCGCGCCGGCGGTCTTGGAACGGCGGCGTCGGCGTCATCGTCTCCAGCAGCTGCTGAGCGCGGGCGAACGTCACCGGCCGGTCGGGATAGGCGTCCAAGACCAAGGTAGGTAGCAGGCGTTGGGTCAAATCCGAGAACGTAAACCCATACGCCCGATCGCGCGCCGCACCCGTCATCTGCACAACCCGGTCGATATCCGCGCGGCTGAATCCTGCCTCCGCAAGCGGTCCGTCCAGCACCGCCCGACGCTGAACGTCGTTAGGTCGATGGAATTCGAAGATGTCAGCGGCGCGGCGCTGCACCGCAGGGTCGATTGCCGACAGCCGGTTGGTGCAGAGGATGACAGCGGCAGGCAACCGTTTTTCAGCCAAACGATCGACCCCGCGGATGAATGCGTTCACGCCCGCCCGGTCTTCATGGTGCATCTGACCGTCTTCTCGGCTTTGGGTCAGGGCGTCAGCCTCGTCGACCAGCAGGATAACCCCGCCACCTGCTCGGGCGCCGGCGGTACGTCGGAGCTTTTGGGCGGCATCCAAGGTGGCGTCGAACGCCGCCGAAACGAGCTTAGTCATCTCGCCGACCTTGCCGCTGCCCCGCGTGGACAAGCTCAGAGGGTATAATGTCACCCCGATCTTTTCCTGCCGCGCCACGGCGTCGCCGATCGTCTCTGACAGCTCGGTCTTTCCCGTGCCGACGTCCCCCGCCAAGATCACGAGTGGGGGGCGGCGCTCGACGTAGTCCAGCAAGGTCGCCGCCTGGGGATGATGACGGCTCGCCCAGGCGCGCGGCCCCTCGGGGTTGACCAGGATCGCCAGCAGCTTGGTGAGCCGCGACTTGGCGTCGTCGACGCCGACGAGCCTGTTCAGCCGCCGTGCAGCGTCCATGTCCGGAAACTCGAGCCGGCGGTCGAACAGATCGTTGAGCTGGGGTTGATCATCGGCCATGGTCAGTAGGTCCTGACGCTGCTGCGCCCCAACCCGCGGCCGCCAGCGGCGTAGGTCAAATCCTCGACCCAATGGCCACTTTCCAAGGGCGGCGTGGAACCCAACACGCGGCTGAACCCGGCGGCATCCTCTATTTCCTTTCGCTCCTTCTCCGTCAGCTTGGCGAAGTTGCTATTCGTAGTCCGGAACGACGTGAACGAAGCGCCCAGCACATCGAGGTTAGGCCTGACCCGTCCCGGATCATCGTCAATGTCGAGAAGGCGGCCGGCCAAGGCCTTGTAGCGGACCGCCGCCTCTGTCCAATGGCCCTGGCGCTTAAAGCCGTAAACCACTTCGCTGACGGCGTCGCGCTTGAGAAGCTCGATCAGTTCCCGCTCATATTGTCCGATCCAAAGGTCCAACGGCGCCCCGTAGAACCGCTGAAACCGCTTCAGGTCCGCCGCCACCTTAGAGGCCAATTTCTTAGCGTGGGCGACGGTGAAGCTCTCCGTCTCGTTATAGGTGTAGCTGGAGCTCATGGTCGGCCTTTTAGGGGTTGAGGCTCGGTCCGAAGACCTTCTGCCAGTACCGGACGGTTTCCGACTTGGTGGTGGCGTACAGGGCGGCGTCGATCGCATCCCCGGCGTCCAGCGCCGCCTCGACGATCTTGTCCCGATTCTGGAGGGTGTAGAGCCGCGAGACGTTGTTCTCGCAGTTGACCGGGTCCCAGATTCGCATCGGCTCGGTCGTCTTCCCGCAGGTCTCGGGGTCGTAGTAGTCGCTGAAGGTGATGGTGGTGGCGAAAGCGTCGGTCGCCAGGAAGGTGAAGAACGCTGAGAGCGCTTCCGGATAGTCGTTCAGCGACGTTCCGCCATCGGCCAAGTGGGCCAGGATCAGCTCGATCATGAACGACTTGAAGCGAAAGTCGGTGTTTTCCTGTTTGCGGAGCCCGGCCCAGAACTTCACCAGACGCACCATCTGCGCGAAATGCTTGTCGTTCGCGGCCTTGCGTTTGCGGATGAAGTCCAGGTGCATCGGCACGCTGGTCATTAAGGTGGAGCCATCCTCCTGGGAAATGAGGTCGCCTCGCCACTGGGGATCGCCAGCGTAGAGGATCGGGACGATATCGACCTCGTTGCCGGTGGCGATGAAGTTGACCGCTACCGAGTAGGTCTTGCGCTTGATCTGCTCGGGCTTGAGGTTCGGGAACGCCTTTTCGAGCCGCTTGGCCAGCCAGTCGATCAGCTCGCTCACCTTGTGCGGCGCCGAGGCCGAGGACACGTAGCAGCCGACGTCAATGTCGCTGATCGTCTTGAGCGCCGTCCCCTTCGCCAAGCTGCCGGAGAGCAGCATCTTGCGTAGCTCGAAATCCGGATGTTCACCCAGATAGCCTTCGAGGCGTTCACGCAGGCGATTGGCCTGGGCGCGAAGTTCGGTGGCGTCATCGCGCTTCAAGTTCACCCGTTCGTCGGCGAACCGAACGATGTCGGCGTGGGTAACGTGATCTCGGCTCATTACTGTTCGCCCATCCGCTTTCTCGCCACGGGAGTTACAACGATTTCGTAAAGGTATAGTCGCACATTGTCGCTGTGTCAATTTGCGTGCTACGGAATCGTGTGCTGGCCAGCAGCGCCCGAACCCGGGGCGTCGTTGGCCATTGTGATTCAGCATACCCGGGAGGTTCCGATGTCGATCGCCGCCAAGCTCAAGGAACTGCGGTTGAGGAAGGGCATGTCCCTTCAGGCTGTCGCTGACGCCGTCGGGGCGTCAAAGGCCCATATCTGGGACCTGGAAACTGAACGCGCTAAGAACCCGACGATCGAGCTGTTGGTGAAGCTTTCGCGGTGCTTCGACGTCAGCGTTGCCGACATCATCGGGGAGAACCCGGACGGCGAGGACGAGAAAACCGAGTTGAAGGCGATGTACCGCGATCTGAAGGACCTGACGGACCAGGACCGCGAGACCATCAAGATGATGATGGACCGGTTGAAAGACCGAAAGCCGTAAGCCGTTAAGGCCGAGGTCAGTAGCGGCCGACCGACCTGGATATTCGATCCTTGTAGCGTTCCCTGGAGGTCATGCTCTCTTCCGGATCGGCGTCTTCATCGTCATCAATCTCTGCCCACAGTAGCACCATGGCGAAGCCGCCGGACTGGTGCGCTACCTGCTCGTAAAGACTGGGCGCGCGAACCGCCCATTTGGTCTCCAGCCAATGTTCGGCGCCAATTTCCCGCATCGGCGATATCACCCCGGCCGCGCCGGGTGCGATGTAGAAGCCAGAGTCGCGGGGCGCAGGCTGGCCGTTGCGAACCGATAACTCCGGAAACCCTGCCGGACGATAGATCCGCAGGATCTTGGCGTCCTTGAGGACAACGATGGCGATCTTCTCGCCCTGATATTGGGCGTAGGCCCGCGCGGCAGCCTCACGGCTGACGTCGAAGTGCTCGTGCACGGCCAGTGCGTTCGCCAGATCTGGTGTTTTCATCCCCGCGAGAAACGTGCGCAGCTGGGGCGGCGGCATCAACATCAGTGCCGAGAACTGGTTGGCCTCCACCTCCATGCGCGCGTAGCGGTCTTGCTCGTTGGCCGTCCAAAGGCGCATGGCCTCCCGCGAGCACAGGAATTCGCCCACCTTCACCGGCTTGTGGAACGGCAGCAGGAAGTGGCCCAGCTCGTGGCCGATCGTGAAGCGGCGGCGATGGCGGTTGGCGCCTTTTCTCACGAGGATGCCGCCGACGCTGCGGATGTCGTCGGTAATCAGACCGCCCTCGAAACCGTCTGTCGTCAGCTCACCGATCTCGCTGATGTCGAGTTGGTAGGCCAATTCCTCGATCTTCACCGGAATCGCGAGATCTGTCTCTACCTTCAGGATCTTGGTGACCAGGCCCGTGGGCGAGCCCGTCCCGTCAAGATCGAGGCGGGTCACCTTCATCGTCGTCAGGCCGCCCGGGTGGCCGTCAAGGTAAGGCCGAGCGACGCTAGAACCTTCAATACCGTGGCGAATTCCGGATTGCCGTCGGAGCCAAGCGATCGGTAGAGGCTTTCGCGCGCTAGGCCGCTATCCTTGGCCACCTGGGTCATGCCGCGGTCGCGGGCGATCGTTCCGAGCAGCTCGACAACTCGGCGTGAATCGCCTGCGCCCAGCGCTTGGTTGATCTCTACGGCCAGATCCTGAGCCGCTGGTTCGGGCGATGGGATCGATGGGTCTCCGAGATTTAACAGACTAGGCTGCGGAGCATCCTCAAGCGACCACTCCTCCGGGGTAGCCCGGTCCCTCAAGTCGCTTTTCAAGCTCGTCTCGCAATGGGCTAGGAAGGCTTCCCAGTCCGACATCGCCTTGAAGGTTGTGGTTTTTGCCTCGGGGGAATTGAACAGCACGGCCTTTTTGCCGGCCTTGATCAAGCGCAGCACGTTGAGGACCGTGCCCGGGCTTTTGCCGTCCCATATCATCAGGCCGAAGTCGGCCGCTTGGGCCATCTCACGGTCCTTGGCGGCATAGAACTGGAAGCCTTTGACGCTCTTGGCTGGGTGGACTCTTCGGGTCGGCCAGTCGCCCAGGTTGTTGCGGCACACGTCGCCGGAGCAGAATACCTCGACGTCCGCATAGGCGACGCCGGACAAGTGCTTTTGCACGGCTTTGTCAGCGCCATTCGCGTCGCCGACGACGATGTGGAGACCGCTTTTGACAATGTTGTCGAGACGTTCCTTCGCTGGAGCCGGCAACCGTGAGACGTGACGCGAGCCGCCAATAAACACCGTGTTCATGCGTTGCTCCGTGTCTTGGTGATGGTCAGGACTCGAACGCTGGCGGCCTTGCCTTCGCCCATTAAAAGATCGGTGATCGCGTTAAGCGTTGACCCCGACCGGAACAGGTCGTCGAAGAGCAAAATGTCCTTGCCGCGCGTCTGTTCGGCATCGACAGCATGCAGCCCCGCGAGCAGTTCCTTCCGCCGCTCTTTGTCGGTCACGCCCTTCAATTGCTCAGTTGCCCTGGTCGTGGTGATGCAATTGGCCACGGGAAGGGGAACGCTCGCCCCGATAGCGTTAGCGACAAAGATGACGGGTTGCAGCGCTCTCGCGGCTGAGGGCGGAACAGGCACCAAAAGACCGAATTTGAATTTTTGACCGGCTATAAATTCACTCGCTACCCTAGCGATTTCCAAGCCGGCAGTTTGATCAGCCCTGTATTTCAGCCTGTAGAGCAGCTCGCCGACCTCGGAGCGGACGGTGTCGTAGACCTCGTGCCCAGACTCGTTCACGCCCAGGTATGTGCTGCTCAGCGTGTGTAAATCGAGAGCGACGCCCGAGACGAAATTCCCGTAGATGCGCTGCGGATTGATCTTAGTCACAGGTATCGTTCTCAGTCCTTGGCGGTGTAGCCTTTAGGTTACGGCACTGCGTTCGCGCCGTCTAGGTGAGCCGGTGAAAGCCCGGCGCGGGGCAGGTCGGTGTGCCCGGCTATGGGGCGGTCGCCTGGGCGCGTCCCGAGGGGACCGCGCTCTAGCTCCGCTGCGCTCCGACCAAGCCGCCGATCTGCGTCTCGGCCCTGTCGGGTGACGATCGCTCGCGCGGGCGGGCTAAGGCCCGCACGAGGCCGCCGGCGTGGCCGGCGAAGATCATAGTTGCGGGGGAATGGGGCGCGCCGCCCCCTCTCCCCCGCAACGGCAATCGGCCAGGCCGTGGCTCGGCTGCGCCTGCGCCCGGGCCACCCCGACCGATTCCCGCTGCCCCCCTCGCCCCCGGCTGTTCGCCACGACGGCAGGGCCGATGGCCGAGGCCATCGCCCTGCGGCGATGAAAGGGAGACAGTGAGATGATCCACGACAATCGGGAGAGCTGGCTTAACGGGGTGGCTGCGGGCATGGCCCCGCTATTCGAGGCGTTGGGCGCACCCCTCCCCGACCGGGTGCGGGTGGCGATCGGCTTCACCAGCGCGGGCCGCCGGAGCCGGGCGATCGGCGAGTGCTGGGACAACCGGCGCAGCGCGGACGGGCACTTTGAAATCTTCATCCGTCCGGACCTGGCCCATGCGCCCGACGCCATGCCGGCGCAGATCGCCGCGATCCTCGCGCACGAGCTGGTCCACGCCGCCGTCGGCATCAAGGCGGGGCACGGGAGGACGTTTAAACGGATCGCGCTCGGGCTCGGTCTGGTCGGGCCGATGCGCGCCACCACGCCGGGTGAAGCCTTCGTCGCAATGGCCTCGCCCATCCTCGCGGAGGCGGGTCCCCTCCCCCACGCCCGCCTCGACACCGGTGGGCTGACGACCGCGCCGAGAAAGCAGGCGGTGCGGATGCTGAAGTGCGAGTGCCCGGCGTGCGGCTACACCGTCAGGACCGCGCGCAAATGGCTGGAGACGGCCGGCGCGCCGCTCTGCCCGATCCCGGGTCATGGCGCGATGCGTCATGCGCCGTTCGACGGGGATGAGGAGAGGGACGCGTGAAATCCTCCGGCCGATAATTCACCCACAAACACCCAAAAAGCCCCTCCTTGTTGGTCAGCGTCTGGGGCCGCTGCGTCCGAGCCCGCTCCCCTCGCGCCGCTTTGGGGATCAATCCACTTAGGGTGTCCACACGAGGACGTGTGGAGCCGCGCTGCCCCTAGGCGTAACCTGGAGAATGGGCGAAGCTTCGCCGCATGACGAGGGGCAGCGCTTGAAACTGATCTTTAGCCGAAAAGGTTTCGACTCCGCATCAGGCGGTTGTCCTAGCCCGATCATCGATGGTCGGCCGCTGTCGCTGCCCATCCCGATGTCGAAGCCTTCTCCGACACGATATGGCGACTTGGCGGGGCCTTACGCTGAGCTTGTGGCCGACCTGACCCGAGGGCGAATTGGCGCCGAGACATGGTGTCATTTCGACCCGGATATCTCCCCAGACTGCTTGCCGCGGCTGGCCGGGTGGCGAGGCGCTCTTGGTCAGGCGGGTTCCTCGCAAAGCCATCTAGAACGGCAAGATATTGCCCCCGGTGACCTCTTCATCTTCTGGGGCCTGTTCCAGGAAGCAGAGCGGCGGGGCGGTCGATGGCGTTTCGTTGGCGCCGCCGAACACAGGATCTGGGGCTGGCTTCAGGTCGGCGACATCATCGACTTAGGTCTGGATGGATCGTTTGCCGTGGAGGAGCGCCCTTGGTTGCGTGATCACCCGCATACTCGGCCCTACACGACCAGAAAGAACACGCTCTACGTCGCCGCCGACGAGGTGGTCCTCGACGCGATGCGCCTCGACGTGGCTGGGTCGGGGACCCTCGTGAGCGGTCGCCGGCTATCAGCGGGCGGCCCCCTGAAATCGGTGTGGACGGTTCCCGATTGGCTGAATCCTGTGAAGGGGGGGTGTGGCATGACTTATCATTCTCTTCCCCGATGGGCTGAGGACGGTACGCTTCGATCCGCCGCTCGGGGCCAGGAATTCGTGGCGCGGCCGGAAGGCGCCGCTGCATGGTCGTGGGTGACCTCCGTCCTGAAAGATGAGCAGCTATGACGCGAATCTGGAGATACGTGCTCGCGACGGACAATGGCATGGCGCCGTGCGCCCAAGACGGCGTTCTGACCTTGACGTGTTGCAAGCCCCTGATCCGCCGCCAAGCGGCGGTCGGCGACTACGTGATGGGGTTTTTGCCGAAGCGATTTGGCAGAGGTCGCCTGGCCTATGTCGGACAGGTCGCGAAGCGCGTGCCGCTTGCCGACTACCAGCGTCACAGTCCCGATCGGTACGATGCCATCTATCGCGGCGTCATAGGCCCAGGTGGCCAAGAAACCCTCGAACCATTGCGCCAGGACTACCATCCGGACATGGCCAGCCATCACAGGGATGCAAGTGGCGTCAACAGCCTGCAATTCGATCCCTATTGGTACTGGGGCGGGTTAGGCGTTCTCCTCCCTGAGGATCTTGCCGATATGGCGCACTACTACGTCGGCCAATCTTCGCGCGGATCCACGCCGGAGCGCCTTGACGCGCTTCAAACCTGGCTCGCCGAGATTGGGCCGCCGGGAACGTGGGGGTCGTCACGGGATGCACCTATGACGTTGGCTTTGGCCGCCCCCGCGCAATCGCGCCGCCGGAGTTGCTGAGGGCGCCCTCCCCTGCCCTTCTCTTGGAGCGCGGCGCATTTTGCGCGGTCCACCCCCTCCCCTCGCGCCGCCTCGGGAATCGATCCATTTAGGGTGTCCACACGAGGACGTGTGGAGCGTCGCCGGCTCCGGTTATCGAACCGTTAACTGTTTCTGGCGAGAGTTGGCTTGTGGACGTGTCCACACGTCGGGTTGCGGACAAGTTGATCTGCGGAGGCGTGGACACGAGGACGCGCCCACAAGTTGAACCATCCTCGCGTCCGCGTGTGGACGTGAGGACACCGATCGAGGTCAGCGCGCCATGAAGACCATTTCCATCGTCAGCCAGAAAGGCGGAGTCGGGAAGACGACCCTGGCCGTTCATTTGGCCGTCGCCGCTGCGAACGCCGGCTATACGGTCGCCTTGATCGACCTGGACCCACAGGCGACAGCGGCGCAGTGGGCCGATTGGCGGGGAACAGACAATCCCGCCGTGGTCGCTGCGCCGCACGCGAGGCTTGGCCCGACGTTGGCCGAGGCCCAGAAGGCCGGCGT
>PLSW01000032.1 GCA_003165275.1 Caulobacteraceae bacterium | reverse complement strand
TGAGCGTGGAACTTGGAACCCCGATCACGCCCGGTTTTGAGGCCCTGGTGTTCAAGGCCTCGCGCGGGATCGAGGACATCTACCAGCTGACCTACATCCGCAAGGACGGCACCCGGTTCCCGGCGGTGGTCTCGGTCACCGCGCTTCGCGACGCCCAGGACGCCATTATCGGCTACCTGCTGATCGGCACCGACAACACGGCGCGCAAGCTGGTGGAGGAGGAGCAGCAGAAGTCCGACCAGCGCCTGCGCGACCAGCAGTTCTACACCCGCTCGCTGATCGAATCGAACATCGACGCGATCATGACCACCGATCCCCACGGGATCATCACCGACGTGAACAAGCAGATGGAGGCCCTGACCGGCTGCACCCGCGACGAGCTGATCGGGGCGCCGTTCAAGGACTGTTTCACCGACCCCGGCCGGGCCGAGGCCGGCATCAAGCGGGTGCTGGTGCAGAAGTCGATCACCGACTACGAGCTCACCGCCCGGGCCCGGGACGGCAAGCAGACCGTGGTCTCCTACAACGCCACCACCTTCTACGACCGCAACCGCAAGCTCCAGGGGGTGTTCGCCGCCGCCCGGGACGTGACCGAGCGCAAGCGGGTGGAAGTCGAGCTGCAGCAGGCCAAGGCCGCCGCCGAGAGCGCCAGCCGCACCAAGTCCGACTTCCTGGCCAGTATGAGCCACGAGATCCGCACGCCGATGAACGCAATCATGGGCATCGCCGACCTGCTGGCCAAGACCCCCCTGACCCCCGAACAGGACCGCTTTGTGCAGATCTTCCGCCGATCCGGCGACAACCTGCTCAACCTGATCAACGACATCCTGGACCTGTCCAAGGTCGAGGCCTCGCAGCTGGACCTGGAGCGGACCGGCTTTTCACTGAAGGACCACCTGGAGAAGGTGTTCGAGATGGTGGAGCCGCGGGCGCAGGAGAAGGGGCTCAGCCTCACCTGCGAGATCGCGCCCAACGTCAGCAACGAACTGGTGGGCGATCCCACCCGGCTGCGGCAGGTGCTGATGAACCTGCTGGGCAATGCGATCAAGTTCACCGAGACCGGCTCGGTGACCCTGAAGGTCGAGCGGCAGGAGGACCATGCGGTCCCCACCGCGCTGCGATTCACCGTCACCGACACCGGCATCGGCATCCCGGCCGAGAAGCTGCCGATGATCTTCGAGCGGTTCACCCAGGCCGATTCCTCGACCACCCGCCGGTTCGGCGGCTCGGGCCTGGGGCTGACCATCTCCAAGCGCCTGGTCGAGCTGATGGGCGGGCGCATCTGGGTCACCAGCAAGGTCGACGCGGGCAGCACCTTCGCCTTCTCGGCGCCCTTCGAGGTCTGGTCGGCGGCGGACCGGCTGGAGGCCGAGCCCATCGGCGCCCACCCCACGGCGCCGCTGCCGCCCCTGCGCATCCTGATGGCGGAGGATTCCCCGGACAACTGCGCCATCGCCATGGCCTATCTGCAGGACACCCCCTACCGCATCGACGTGGCGGTGAACGGGGCCATCGCCTGCCAGATGTTCATGGCCGGCCACTACGACCTGGTGCTGATGGACCGGCAGATGCCGGTGATGGACGGGCTGACCGCCACCCGGACCATCCGGGCCTGGGAAAAGACCGACGGCCGGGCGCCGACGCCGATCATCGCCCTCACCGCCTCGGCCCTGAAGGGCGACCGGGAGACCTGCCTGGCGGCCGGGTGCACGGCCTATCTGAGCAAGCCGATCAAGCAGGACGTGCTGCTGCAGGCCATCCGCGACCACGCCTTCGCCAAGACCCCGGCGCCGGCGAGCGCCCCCGGCGCCAAGGACCGGGCCGCGCGGGCCGCCAAGCGCCTGGCCGAACAGACGCCGGCCTATCTGGAGAACTGCCGGCGCGACGTGATCGTCATGCTGGCGGCCCTCGACCGGGCCGACTTCGACGCGGTGATCATCCTCGGCCACAACCTGCGCGGCTCCGGCGGCGGCTTCGGCCTGCAAGCCATCACCGACATCGGCTGCGGCATCGAACTGTCCGCCACAGAGGCGGACGACGAGGCCACGCGCCGGTGGCTGGACGAGCTGTCGAGCTATCTGGATCCCGGGTGAGGGGGGGGCGGCAAGAGGGCGAAGTGAAGATAGGCCTTCTCCCCCAAGGGGAGAAGGCCTCGGCCCAATGCGATCGACGGGGCGGTGTCGCTCTTGACGCTCAGCCAGCGTGTCACCACGGAAGGCCGCCGCACCCAAGTCAACGCCCGTTGACATACCCCCGCTCCCCGTCGATGCTGCCGCTCAAGTAAGCCGCCGAACGAGCGGCGCCGCCCCGCGGGTCGCGGAGCGCGGACCAGCGCCAGGGAGCAAGTCCATGAACATCGCCGTCAAGCCGGACGCGAACGCCGCCGCCGCCGACGCCCGCTCGATCCCCCTGGAGGCGATCAACCCGGCCAAGGTGGACCGGTTCCAGGACGATACGATCTGGCCCTATTTCGAGCGCCTGCGCCGGGAGGACCCGGTGCACTTCACCGCCGAGAGCGAATTCGGCCCCTACTGGTCGATCACCCGCTGGGACGACATCATGGCGGTGGACGTCGACCACGAGGCCTTCTCCTCCGCCGAGGGCATCGGCCTGCCGAACCTGGCGGCCCTGGCCGAGCAGGACAAGGCCCTGGCCGCCATGGGCCGCGAGCGGCGCAAGGGCGGCGCCGGCTTCATCACCATGGACGAGCCAGAGCACAGCCAGCACCGCAAGGCGGTCAGCCCCACGGTGGCGCCCGGCAACATCGCCAACATGGCCCCCATTGTCCGCGAGCGCGCCGGCCAGATCCTCGATTCCCTGCCCATCGGCGAAGAGTTCGACTGGGTGGACCGGGTGTCGAAGGAACTGACGGCCATGACCCTGGCCACCCTGTTCGACTTCCCCTTCGAGGACCGGCGCAAGCTGACCTACTGGTCGGACATGATCACCAACACCCCCGGGCACGGGCCGGTGAAGAGCTGGCAGCACAAGGCCGAGGCCATCTTCGAATGCTTCGGCGCCTTCCAGGAGCTTTGGAACCAGCGCGTCAACGCCCCGCCCAGCATCGACCTGATCTCGATGCTGACCCACAACCCGGCCACCCGGACCATGACCCCGGAGGAATACCAGGGCACGGTGGTGCTGCTGATCATCGGCGGCAACGACACCACGCGCAACACCATCTCCGGCAGCGTCTACGCCCTCAACAAGAACCCCGACCAGTACGCCAAGCTGCGCGCCAACCATGAGCTGATCCTGCCGATGGTCTCGGAAACCATCCGCTGGCAGACCCCCCTCGCCCACATGAGCCGGGTCGCCACCCGGGACATCGAGGTGCGCGGCAAGCTGATCAAAAAGGGCGAGCGGGTGGTGATGTGGTACATTTCCGGCAACCGCGACGACGCCATGGTCGAAAACCCCGACGCCTACATCATCGACCGTGAACGGCCCCGCCAGCACCTGTCCTTCGGGTTCGGCATCCACCGCTGCGTGGGCAACCGGGTGGCCGAGATGCAGCTGGGCATCATCTGGGAGGAGATCCTGAAGCGCTTCCCGACGATCCAGCTGGCCGGCGAGCCGACGCGGACCCACTCGTCCTTCGTGCATGGGTACGAGTCCATGCCGGTGATCATTCCGGCGCGGGCGTGAGCGGCGGGCCGGCGCAGGTATGCCATCGATCCCATCGGCCCTTGCGACGGGCCGACGCCCCCTCCGTCTCAGGCTTCGCCTGAGCCGTCGAGAGCGCGGGCGCGCTTTACGCGCCCGATGCGTTCGCCAAAGGCGAACGCCGCTCTCGACCCCCCGCTACGCGGTGGAGGAAATCGATCGCGCGCCTTGTCCTCCACCACGTAGCGGGGGAGGTGGCAGTGAGCGAAGCGAACTGACGGAGGGGGCGTCGGGCCGACGCACCCCTCGTCGCAATGTCGCCCTTCCCACCCCATGACCGACGCCCCCACCCTCGCCCCCGCGCCCCCGCGCAAGCGGGACGCCGCCGCCACCCGCGCGGCGATCCTGGAGGCGGCCAAGGCCCAGTTCGCGCAGGCCGGCTACGACCGCGCCAGCTTGCGCGACATCGCCGCCGAGGCCGGGGCGGACGTGGCCCTGATCAAGCGCTATTTCGGCGGCAAGGAGGCCCTGTTCACCGAGGCCCTCAAGGCCAGCTTCAACCCGGACCGCCTGCGCAACTGGGACCGCGCCACCTTCGCCCGCGACATCGCCGAGATGATGGCCGGCCCCGCCCACACCGGCGAGGCCCGCGCCGAAAGCTTCCAGTTCCTCCTGCGCGCCGCCACCTCCCCGGCCACCGCCCCCCTGCTCAACGTGGCGATCCGGGAGCGCTTCCTGGCCCCCATCCGCGACTGGCTGGGCGGCGAGGACGCGGGGCCGAGGGCGCGGGTGCTGGCGGCGGCGTTCATCGGCCTGCTGGTGGAGCGGCTGATCCGCGACGCGCCCCTGGAGGGGCGGGAACGGGATGTGTTCGTCGCGCGGGTGACGGGGATGTTCGAGGGGTTGCTGGGGGAGGGCTGAGAGGGCCCGGCCCGGCGCGACCTATCCGAACGCACCGACCGGCCCGGCCCCGTCGCGCCGGCGGCCGCGGATGTCCGGATCGGCGTCGTTCTCCACGCATTCGGTCCTGCCGAACGCCCTCAGGATGGGGTCGCCGGCGGGGCGATCGGCGCCGCGGGCGGGGGCGGCGCCGGAGCCGGCGCGGGGCTGAGCTGCATCGGCGGTCCGGGGAGCGGCGCGGGGTGCAGATAGACGTGCGCGTGCGGGCAGACGTTGCTGCCGCACAGCCTGCCCTTCACATAGGGATCGAGGGTGATCAGCAGGGCGGAGGCGTCGAAAATCCGGCCGGGCACGGTCAGGATCGGCTTGCGGATCAGCTCGATGTCGCCGCTGAGGACGGGCTTGGGCGCCAGGCGATAGGAATAGGAATAGTAGGTGTAGTGGCCCCCGCCCCCGTGGCCGCCGCCGCCGCCATGGACCCGGATGATCGTCGCCGGGGCGTCGGCGTCCGCGGGGCGCAGCGCGCGCACCGCTGCGAGGTTCATCGGGGTCAGGATGCGAAAGCCGTCGAAGCCCTTGGCCTTGGCCAGCTCGGCGGAGCGGTACAGCCAGAAGGTCTGCACCGTCTCACGGGTAGTGTAGCCGTTGCCGGCGAACGTCACCCGCCAAACCCCCGGCTGCAGCTCCTTTTCCTGATAGCCGCCGGTGAGTTGCATCGGCGCGTAGCTCGTCGCGCACCCCGCCAGAGCCGCCGTCGCCAGGACAGCGGCGAACATCGTCGCCAACACGTTCATCGTACGCCCCCAAGGCTCCCCTGAGCCCAACCTATGGTAACCATCAAGCTTGGCAGTGGGTCAAAGGAATTGAAGTTGAGGGGCGACGAGTTCGGCCCCACCAGCGGGTGCTGGTCGCGCAGCACTTCTTCCGGAGACTGGACGGACAAGCCGAAGCCGGAATGGGGTTTATTGTCCTTTCACCCTCCAGCGCTGCGCGAAGGCTTGTAGCTACCTATGCCATGGGTCGGAGCGGTTCTGCTGAGGTCGCTATCAGTCGACTGAGGGCCTGAAGCGCCCCTTCGAGCACGCTGCGACGCCCCGGACCGCCGAGCGAAATTCGGGCGCCATTGGGATGATCGGCATGCGCGGCGAACGACTCAGCGGTGACAATCGCCAGGCCGGATCGCTGGCCGGACAGACGCAGTCGCTCTGAAGCTGACCCGCTGGATAGAGGGAGCCAGACGTGGATGCTCTCCGATCCGCCCTGTGCTTGAGGCAGGAGGATGTCCGCGATCGCCCGACGCGCGCGGGCTTCCGCGCGAATGGCCGCGAGGAGCGTGTCGGCTTGGCCCTCCTGGATCCATCGCGTCGCGATGGCCGCCATGAGCGGCGCCGGCATCATGGCGATGCTCCGAAGCGCATCCGCGATCTTGTCCGACCAATACGCCGGACAGGCTAGGTAGGCGATCCTAAGCCCAGGGCTGAGACATTTGGCCAGTGTCGCCACGTGGAAAGTGCGTTCTGGCGCGAGCGCCGCCAAAGCCGGCGGCGGCGCGCTCATGAGGCGGCTATACGGGTCGTCCTCGATTATCCAGGCCCCGACGGCCTCTGCGATCGCCGCGACCTCGATCCGCCGCGCCCGCGACATGGTTACCGCTGTCGGATTTTGCATGGCGGGAATGAGATAGATGGCGCGGGGCTTTTCGGCGGCGCAGAGTCGCTCAAGCTCGTCCGGGCGCATGCCGTCGTCATCCGCCGGACAAGCAATCAGGCGTATGCGGGCGTTGCGGGCGATGCCGATCAGGCCGGGATAGGTCAGCGGATCGACCACAATGGCGTCGCCGGGCCGGCAGAGTGTCGCAACGACCGCGGCCAGCGCCGTCTGCGCGCCGGGGCACACAAGGATCCGCTCGGGATCAAGCGCGCCGAGCGTCGGCGCCAGCCACTGGGCTCCGGCCGCGCGCTGTCCGCGCGTGCCGAAGCCCGGATGGTAGGCCATCAGGATGGCCGGATCCGAGCGCAGGAGAATTGAGTCCGTCGTGCGTCGGAGCATCTCACCCAACGACACGCCGCTCGGCGGAGGCGGCAGGTTCATACTCAGGTCGACCAGACCGGCCTCGTCCTCCCGGCTCGGCGCGCGCACGAACGAGCCGCGACCCACCTCGCCCTCGAGAAGGCCTTGCTCCCGGGCCAGCGAATAGGCGCGCGTCACGGTCGTGAGGTCGACGCCCAGGTAGTCAGCCGCCGCGCGCTGCGGCGGCAGCCGATCGCCGGGATGGAGTTCGCCTTCGCGGACCGCATGGCTCAGGGCCGCGAGGATGGCCGCATAGCGGGGGCCCGGCGCATCACGCGCCCTGCCCAGCCATTCCATCGTGGTTTTCGCTCCCGCCACTTGCATTCGCTCCATATACCATACAATATATGCATATTGTATGGTATAAACAACCCTTTGTATGGAGGAGCGTCAAATGGCGAGCACCCATCCCATCGTGTCGACCATCAGTGCTAGCATGCGCTGCCGTTGTCCGCGCTGTCGCGAGGGACGTCTCTTTAATGGCTTCCTGACCATCGACGAGCGGTGTGAGGCGTGCGGCCTCGATTACAGCTTCGCAGATCCGGCCGACGGGCCGGCCTTCTTCGTGATGACCGGGGTCTCGATCATCGTCATCGCTTCATGGGCGATCTGGGCGGTGATGGCGCAGCCGCCAGTCTGGGCGCAATTTGCTGTCGTCATGCCTGCGCTGATTGGCGGGTGTCTGGCGTGCCTTCGTCCCGTGAAAGCGTGGCTTGTGGCCGAGCAGTTTGTGCACAAGGCCGAAGAGGGCCGCTGGGCGAGCTATGGAACCCATGGTCAAGCCCCGGAGCGCTACAAGCCGCGTGGCTGGTGACGAAATCAATTCGGCCTTCGGTCGATTGGAGCGAGGCCACTGGCGCCAACAGTCAACGATTGGTCGAAATGACCCGTCGAATATTTACCAGAAAGCGGGCGCCCCCAACGTCCGAGATGAGACAGAAGCCGTCTCCCCCTACCCCGCAAACTGCGTCGCCGTCCCCGCCACCACGTACCACGTCACCAGCATCCCGCTGATCAACGCGCCGGGCAGGTAGCTGTTGGTCCGGCGCCAGGTGTAGGTGGCGATCACCGCGACGATGGCCATCAGGGGGAGGAATTGCAGGGCGATGATGGCGTTGAGGGCTTCGGCGGGGATGGGCAGGGCGCCCTTGGCGAAGAGCCATCCGTACTGGACGCCGATGAACAGCACCCAGCCCAGGGTCATCGCCGTGATGGCGGTGACGTACTGGGCGCTGGCGGATTCGCGGCGGACCATCAGCCTCGCCTGCAGGGCGCGCAGGGCGACGATGAAGAAGATCGTGAAGGCCGGCAGGTAGATCACCGCCATGTGCATCTGGCGCTGGCTGAGCAGCTTCAGCGCCACCACCCAGACGCGGAAGTCGGTGTGGAAGAGGCGGTCGCTGAGCTTCAGGGCGCCGTAGCCCACGGCGACGGTGGCCACCGCGGCGACGATGGAAGCAGCCCAGCGGACGGTGAAGGCCGGTTTGGAGCCGCCCACGAACAGGCCGACGATCAGGATGATGGCGGCGTTGCCCAGGGCCCAGACGGCGAGCTGGGTGGTGATGGTCTGCGGCAGCAGATGGCTGGGCGGCAGGGCGGTCATGCCCACGAACATCAGCGGGTAGAAGCTGAGCACGGGGGCCAGGACGCTGACCAGGAACACCGTCCACCAGCGGGCGCCGCGGCTGGTCTCGATGCGGTTGGTGGCCTGGCGCAGGTTGTTGAGCAGCGGCAGCTCGGTCAGGACCGTGAAGGTTCCCAGCAGCAGGACCACGAAGCCGATCAGGGCGGCCAGGGTGCCGGCCTCCTTGCCCATCCAGATCTGGTCGGACAGGGGGCGGGCATGGCCGCCGGCGAGGGTCTTGCCGAACCAGTCGACGGCGTCGCCGATGGCCTCGGGGGTGATGTGGTCGCCGGGGTGGGTGGTGAGCGGGGTGTAGAGCTGGCGGCCCGTGCCGGCGGCGATGTCGCCGTAGAGCTTGTAGGGCAGGACGGTGGCTGGGGCTCCGAAGACGGATTTCAGCTTGGCGGAGCGGCCGACGTCGGCGCCGCGGCCCACGTCCCACATCAGTTGGGAGAATTCGTCGTACTGGCTGAACACCACGGCGAGGTTGCGCGGCCAGGCGGGCGTGGCGGGATCGGAGAAGGGCGGCGCCTTGGGGGCGACGCGCACGGCGGGGGCGGAGCCCTCCAGCACCATGGACTTGTAGCCGTCGGGCGTGGCCTTGGCGGCGGCGAGGATGGCCCAGCCGCCCATGGAATGGCCTTCCAGGCCGATGTTGGCCTTGTCGACGTCGGGCAGGCTTCGCAGATAAGCCAGGCCGTCCGGGCCGCCGAACCCGTTCTGGCCCACGACGCCGCCGGAATAGCCGTGGCCGGTCTGGTCGATGGCCAGGACCACATAGCCGCGGCGGGCGAACTCGATGGCGAAGGCGTCCTGGGTCTCGCGGGAATTGATGTAGCCGTGGACGGCGAGGACCCCGGGGGCCGGGTGGGCGGCGGTGGCGCCGGCCGGGGTGTAGAGCAGCGCGCTCATCGGCGTGCCGCTGGCGCCGGTAAAGCGCACGTCCTCGACCTTCACCCCGTCGGCGGTCTGGATCTGGTTGGCGACGAAGCCGCCGCCCAGCACCAGAACCCAGCCAAAGGCGAACAGAACCAAGCCCTTAAGCATAATAATCTAGCCTCCCCCGTCGCCTTGGGGCCCGGTCGGGCGCCGCGGCGACCGACTCTTGCGCCTGCCCCAGGCGATCTCGGCGCGGACCATGGCGCAAGGCGGCGCGCTTGTCGCGTCGGCTCGCCTGAAAGTGGAAGTCGCCCATAGGGTTAACATCGTGGAATCGCTTAGATTGGCGCCGCCTCGCCTCCGTGAGCGCCGTCCGGACCGCCGCCATGTTCACCACGCCGCCCCGCGTCATCGCCTTCGATGGAGACGACACATTGTGGCGCAACGAAGACCTCTTCACCCTCAGCCAGGCCCGCTACCGCGCCATATTGGCGGCGCATGTGGACCTGGAGGTCCATGACCTGGACGCGCGGCTGGCGGCGGTGGAGCGACGCAACCTGGCCACCTACGGCTACGGGGTGAAGGGCTTCACCCTGTCGATGATCGAGACGGCGATCGACATCACCCAGGGGGCGATTCCGGCGGGGGACATCGCGGTCATCCTGCGCCTCGGCCAATCGATGCTGATCCACCCCACCGAGGTGCTGGACGGGGTGCGCGAGGTGCTGGCGACCCTGAAGGCGCGGGACCACGAGCTGTGGCTGATCACCAAGGGCGACCTGTTCGACCAGGAGAGCAAGATCGCCCGCTCCGGCCTGGAGCCCTTTTTCGAGCGGATCGAGATCGTCTCGGAAAAGGACCAGGCCACCTACCGGCGGATATTGCGGCGGGCGGGGGTGGACGCGGCGGAGTTCGCCATGGTGGGCAATACGGTGCGCTCGGACATCCTGCCGGTGCTGGCCCTGGGGGCGCGGGCGTTCCACGTGCCGTATCACACCACCTGGGCGCATGAGGCCGCGGATGCGCCGGAGGGGCATGCGGGGTTTGTAGTGCTGGAGGGGATCGGGGACCTGCCGGAGGCGCTGGGGGTGGGGTGATGGCGGGCGTGGGGACGCACGGCTGCCGGCTCCCGGTGGCTGAAGCTTGCGCTCCTTCCCGGATGTGGCAAGTTCGGCTGACGGGCCTGAAGCGGAAATTACGCCGGATCGGATAATACCACTCGTGCCCACGCGTAGCGTCGAGCGGCCATCCGTCAATCAGCGACGCTCTAAAGCAGTAAAGAAGTCACTTATTTCTTTCACCTTGTTGTCAAACTCCGCCACGTCCGTTCTTTGAAGATGGAAATCGCAAAACAATTCATATTTTCCCGGTTGAGCAGGCTGTGCAACGCTTATCTCAATGAGGCCGTCGCCGTCAATTGCCACATTCAAGCTATCTCCGGCAGAATCTTTCAATCTGCCCACTACGGTATTGCTTACATTCCGGGTCGTTTTTGCCCTCATCCAAAGTTGAACAAATTTGTTCCATTCTGAACTGCTGTTAAATTGGAAGGGGGCTGCCGAATTACCATTTATTGTTTCCCTTACTACTATGCCCGCATAACGTTCATTATCATTCGTGATCATCCCCAAATCACTAAAGGTCTCGTGGAATTTGGTGATGGTGTCAGCGCTTGCCAAGCAGGGAAGCATCCATGAGAAGGCGAGTGCGAATATTAGAGTTATTAGCTTTGGCGCTCGAATGCGATACGCCGATGATGTTCGTATCGGTGAGGCTGTTTCATGCAGTCGGACGCGAGGCAACGACCATGCGGGGATGTATTGGATTATCCATTTGTTCATAGAATTGTCACCAGTTCAGTTAAATTCCGCCTGCAAGATTATAAATCACGGTTTTCCATTTGAGGTAATACGATTATGGTGTGGGTGGCCACCTGTTGGCAGGTCCAATGGCCGTGGCCGATCACGGCTAGGGTCCGCTCCCCACCCGAAGCCGCAGTTCGACCGCCAGCCAGCGCGCCTCTCCCGCCGGCTGAAGGTTGCGCGAAATCGCCGCTGTGGCAAGGTCGCCAAACGAACCTAGACAGAACGATCCCGTGCATGAACAGCTAGGAAATCAGGGACACGTACAATTTCCGTCTTTGCGTGGTGAACGGTCCCGATCCAGTTTGGAATGAAGGCGAGGAAATTGTACGTGTCCCTGACTTTCGATACCAAAGATCCACCCAATGAAACGACAACTGCGACTGGCTGCACCATTCATACTAGTGATGATGGCTGCGCTGTCTGGTAAGGCAACTTTCGCTATCCCTCGAGGTACTCATGCTTCCCTATCTGGCGGCTGCAATCGCAATTTTCGGAATACCGATCATCTACATTGCGGTCCGATATCGGGAATGCCGAAAATTTATGGCAGGCGCGACCTTCGCTACGGGAGGTATGCAGCTCTACTTCTATCTGGCGAATATCCCGATCCCGCTCGTGGGGACGAATGCTATCCAGACGCCTGAACTCAGTGGCGTTCGCGGGACGATACATATATTTATTTGCTTAATCTGTCTCTACTTCGGCTGGTTCTTCCGCCGCAGGACTGACCACAGAAAATAGGGACACGCATCAGGAGTGCACTGGACTGACCCCCAACCGTGAGACACGGTCACCGTACCGGAGCGATCCCGCTCGGAAGGCCGGCCCAGGCGCGCCCTTAACCCTTGGAGGCGAGCTTGCTCCGGTGTTTGACGCAGTCAAGGACGGGCCCTCTTGGGCCCGCCGCGTCGCGGCGACGCGAAGAGCGTCGTCCTTGACTGCGTCAAACACCGGAGCTCCAATCTTGCCAAGGGTTTAGGGACGATCCCCGGTAACCGGGGCAAATTGCAGGGC
>PLSW01000210.1 GCA_003165275.1 Caulobacteraceae bacterium | reverse complement strand
AGGGCGAGGACGGGGTCAAGGCGGTGGCCGGGGACGGCGCCGACATCGACTGGATCGCGGCGGCCCGGGCCGCGCAGGCGTCGGGCCGCGCCTTCTGGCTGGCCCGACCGGCCAGGACCCCGCAGGGCCAGATGTTCGCGGTGCGCAGCGTGGTGACCCCCGGCGGCCGGGCGGCCCTGGTGGCGCTGACCGACCTGGGCGGCGCGGCGACCAGGGATGTGGGCGCGGGCGTCGCGGCGGTGCTGCTGGTGACGCCCCAGGGCCAGGTCCTCTCCGCCCGCGGCCGTGGCGGCGCGGCCCAGTCCCTGAGCCTGCGCGAGGCGCTGCAGGTGGCGCCGGACGATCTCAAGGGCGGCGCCCCTATGCTCGGCGAATTGCCCGACGGCACGACGGTGAGCCTCACCGTGCGGCGGGTGGCCGGGGGCGCCTTGCTGGCCGTCGCCGCGACGCCGCGGCTGAAGCCGGCGATCGATCCGCGCAAGGCGCTGATGACCAACCTCTTCTACCTGCTGGCGCCCCTGGCCATCGGCTGCGGCCTGGCCCTGCTGCTGCTGATCCAGGTGCGGCGGGCGGAAAAGGTCCAGCGGGCGTTTGCGGAAAGTGAGCGGCGCTTCCGCCTGGCGGTGGAGGCGGCGCGGTGCGGCATCTGGGAATGGGACCTGGACGCGGACCAGGTGTTCATGTCCGACGTCACCGGGGCGATCCTGGGCTGGGGCGGCGGCGGGGTGGCGCCCGGCGGCGACGTCCTGGCGCGGATCGGCGCCGAACACCGCGACCGGGTGCGCCAGACCCTGGCGGCGGCGCGGACCTACGGCGCCTTCGACGTCTCCTTCCGCGTGCCCGACGCCGCCGGCCGCTCCACCTGGATCGACGCCCGCGGCCAGGCCTTCGGCGAGCCCGGCGCCGGCGGCTTCACCCGCATTATCGGGGTGATGCTGGACGTGACCGAGGAGCGCAGCGCCCAGGCCCGGGCCCAGGCGGCGGAGACCCGCCTGCGTGACGCCATCGACAGCGTGTCGGAAGCCTTCGTGCTCTGGGACCGCGGCGGGCGGCTCTTGATGTGCAACAAGAGCTACCGCGCCTTCTTCAACCTCGAGCCGCGGATCCTCAAGCCCGGGGCGGCGCGGGCGGAGGTCAACCGATTCGTGCGGCTGGCGGTCAAGCAGACCGTGAAGGCCGAGGGCGTCCCTGGCCTGTTCGAGGCGGAGATGAACGACGGCCGTTGGCTGCAGATCTCCGAGCGGCGCACCGCCGAGGGGGGGCTGGTGATGACCGCCGCCGACATCACCGCCATCAAGCTGCAGGACGAGGCCCGGCGCAAGAACGAGGACGCCCTGCGCGAGGTGGTGGAGAACCTGGAATACAGCCAGCGCCAGCTGGCCGAGGTCGCCCGCAAGTACGAGGCCGAAAAGGTCCGCGCCGAGGGCGCCAACAAGGCCAAGAGCGAGTTCCTGGCCAATATGAGCCACGAGCTGCGCACGCCGCTGAACGCCATCAACGGCTTTTCCGAGATCATGGTCGGCGAGATGTTCGGCCCCCTAGGCGATCGTCGGTACAAGGAATATTGCCAGGACATCCTTTCGTCCGGCCAGCACCTGCTGGCGCTGATCAACGACATCCTCGACATGTCGAAGATCGAGGCCGGCAAGATGAACCTGTCGTTCGAACGCATCCACCTGAGCGACGTGGTCGACGATGCGGTGCGGCTGGTGAAGAACCGGGCCGACTCCACGGGTCTCACCCTGGACGTGGCCCTGCCGGCGACCCTGCCGGAGATCGAGGCCGACTACCGCGCCCTCAAGCAGGTGCTGCTGAACCTGCTCTCCAACGCCCTGAAGTTCACCCCCCAGGGCGGTCGGGTGAGCGTGACCGCCGACACCCGCGGCGACCAGATCACCGTGCGGGTCACCGACACCGGCATCGGCATCTCCCAGGACGACCTAGCCAGGCTCGCCAAGCCCTTCGAGCAGATCGAGAGCCAGCACTCCAAGACCCAGCAGGGCACGGGCCTGGGCCTGGCTTTGACCAAGTCCCTGGTGGAGATGCACGACGGCCGCCTGGACATGACCAGCCGGCCCGGCGAAGGCACCACCGTCAGCTTCACCATCCCCATGCGCCGCGCGGCGGTCCCGGTGGCGGGGAGCTATGCGGCGTAGGGGGATATTGGGCCCCCATTTTTCAACCGTCATGGCCGGGCGAAGTCCCGGCCACCCAGGATCGCTGGCGTGCCAGGACGACCTCCATCGCTGCCGCTGCGATCGGCGGGACTTGGCTGGCGGCGGTGATTGGCGTTCGAGGTTCGTGATCCTGGTTGGCCGGGACTTCGCCCGGCCATGACGGGGGCGGGAGGGGCGAAAGGTAATCCGCGCTTGCCTGACGCCTACTTCCGCCCCCACATCTGGTCCGCCGCCGCCTGCAGGTCGCCGGTCACCCCGTGGCGGGCCAGGGACAGCCCCTCCAGGTTCAGCTTGTCGCCGAGGATCAGGCGGGGGTGCAGGGTGTAGCCGATCTCGTAGAGGGCCCGGTCGGTTCGGGTCTGGCCGTCCTGGATGAAGACGGTCTGCACGGCGATCGGCAGGCGGCCGGACTTGGTCTTGCCGGCGGCCCTGCGCACGGCGTCCTCGATCCAGCCGGCCTCGATGCGCGGGTTGCCGGTGGTTTCGACGCTGTCGCCGCGCAGGGCGTGGGGGAACCAGACCGTCTGGGTCTGGATCACCTGTTCGGGGTGGGCGGCGGTGAGGCGAAGGGCTGCGCCGTGGTCGGCGACCGACCCGGTCATCAGGAAGGCCTGGCGGCCGGCGACCTCGGCCTGGTGGGCCCGGTCGGCGGCGAGGTGTTCGCGGTGGGCGTCCCAGTAGCTGAGGCCGGCCACGGCCACCGCCGCCACCCCCAAGATCTCCCCGAGGGTCAGCCAACGGATTGGCAGGCGTTTTTTGGGCAGGTCGGTCATGCGGGGGTCCAGGTGAAACCTATCGGTCGGGTTCGATGGCAAGATACCCCGTCACCACCGGGCTTGTCCCGGTGGCGAGGGAACACAGGCGGTGGGGTCGTCGCATCGATGCTCGCCGCGTCCCGTTCGTGTTCCCCTGCCCCCGGGACAAGCCCGGGGGTGACGGAGAAGGAGATGCGCCAATCAGGCTCGGCTTTAGTCCAGTTGCTCAGCCTGTGCAGCGTCAAATTTGTCGTTTGCGCGGCGGCATTCCGGGTTTGCCTCGGCGGCGTGCGGCATGGCTTACTCGCGGCAAGCAAAAATGGGAGACGGCCATGGCGGACGTGACGATCGGCGGGTTTGCGGACGAGAAGTTCGCCGGGGTTCGGGAGGCGTTCGAACGCAACCTTTCCACCGGCGCGGACCTGGGCGCCAGTTTCTGCGCCACCATCGAGGGGGAGACCGTGGTCGACCTCTGGGGCGGCTGGGCGGACGCCGAGCAGACCCGCCCGTGGGTTCAGGACACCATCGTCAACGTCTATTCCACCACCAAGACCATGACCGCCCTCACCGCCCTGGTGCTGGCCGACCGGGGCCTGCTGGATTTCGACGCCCCCGTCGCGCGCTACTGGCCGGAGTTCGCCGCGAACGGCAAGGCGGGGGTGAAGGTCAGCCACCTGATGAGCCATGCGGCGGGGCTGTCGGGCTGGAAGGAGACCATCACCACCGAGGACCTCTATGACTGGGACAAGGTCACCGGCCTGCTCGCCGCCCAGGCGCCCTACTGGGAGCCGGGCACCGCCTCCGGCTACCACGCCCTGACCCAGGGCTATCTGGTGGGCGAGGTGGTGCGTCGGATCACCGGCAAGAGCCTGGGCACGGTGTTCCGTGAGGAGATCGCCGGGCCCCTGGGCGCGGACTTCCACATCGGCCTGCCGGCCGGCGAGGACGCCCGGGTCGCCGACCTGATCCCGCCGCCCCCGGGCCAGGCCCTGGGGGACGGGGACCAGTCGGAACTCAGCCTCAACATGTCCCGCAATCCGGGCGCCGACGTGATGGCCACCCGCACCCGCGGCTGGCGCGGCGCGGAGATCCCCGCCGCCAACGGCCAGGGCAACGCCCGCTCCATCGCCCAGATACACACGGCCCTGGCCAACGGCGGCACGGCGAACGGCGTGCGCATCCTGTCGGAGGCCGGCTGCCGCAAGGCGCTGGAGCAACAGATCGAGGGGGTGGACCTGATCTTTAACCAGCCCGCCCGCTTCGGCCTGGGCTTCGGCCTGCCCAGCGCCACCGTGCCCCTGCCCAACCCCAACTCGATGTTCTGGGGCGGCTACGGCGGATCGCTGGCGGTGATCGACATGGATGCCCGGACGAGCTTCGGCTACGCCATGAACAAGATGGCGGGAACCACCACCGGCGACATGCGGGCGATGGGGCTGCTGATGGGGGTTTGGACGGCGCCGGGGTAGGGGGTGGATCTATCGGATCGTTGCGTACAGGAGCCGGCAATGGATCGAACGAGCGCGATCGCACTGCTTCGATCGGCCTTGGCCCAAGCCGTGGAGCTTCTCGTCGCGCATGGCGATATCCACGTATCACACAGGTTGACGGAACTGCGTACGCGATTGGAGGAGGGTGACCAGACCGCCCTTGTCATCGCGCTTTCCGAGAGCACAGGTTCAATGGGTTCTCTTCAGGACCGATACCTCTGCCCGGAAAACGGCGACCAGATTGCTCCGAGTGATGTTGTCGAAGTGAACGCGAAGCTGACGGGCCTCGTCGGATCGATCAGGTTAGCCGCCAACGCGGCACTGGCCGCATCCAACCCCTAGGCCTGTTGATCCCGCAAAAAC
>PLSW01000363.1 GCA_003165275.1 Caulobacteraceae bacterium | reverse complement strand
TCCCGTAGCCCATTCATGGGAGAGGTGGCCCCGAACGCAGTGAGGGGTCGGAGAGGGCAAGTCTACGGCCCTCCACTTTCCCTCTCCGTCGCTTCGCTACGCTCGCGCCACCTCTCCCATGAATGGGAGAGGAGAAGGGCGGTCGGTCACCCCTCCCGCTTGTCCCGCCCGAAGTTCGGCGCCGCGCTTTCCTGGCCCGCGTCGATGACCTCGCGGCGGATCGACCGCGTCCGGGTGAACAGGGCCTCCAGCTTGTCGCCCTCGCCCCAGCGGATCGCCCGGGACAGGGCCTGCAGGTCCTCGGTGAAACGGCCGAGGATCTCCAGCACCGCGTCCTTGTTGAGCAGGAACACGTCCCGCCACATCACCGGGTCGGAGGCGGCGATGCGGGTGAAGTCGCGGAAGCCGCCGGCGGAGTATTTGATCACCTCGCCCTGGGTCACGTTCTGCAGGTCGTCGGCGGTGCCGACGATGTTGTAGGCGATCAGGTGGGGCAGGTGGGAGGTCACCGCCAGCACCAGGTCGTGGTGCTTTTCGTCCATGGTCTCGACCTTGGCGCCGAGGGCGGTCCAGAAGGCCGAGAGCTTTTCCACCGCGGCCAGATAGGGGGCGTCGGCGCGGTCCTCCTGCGGGCACAGGATGGTGAAGCGGTTCTCGAACAACCCCGCCAGGCCCGCGTCCGGCCCCGACTGCTCGGTGCCGGCGATGGGGTGGCCGGGGACCACGAACACCGTGTCCGGGCAGGCGGCGCGCAGGGCCTCGCCCACCGCCGCCTTCACCGAGCCCACGTCGGAGATGATCGCCCCGGGCGCGAAACCCCGGGCGGCCTGGCCGGCCACCACGCCGATGATCGCGGGCGGCGTGGCGAAGATCACCAGGTCGGCGCCCTCCACCGCCTTGGTCGGATCGTCGAACACCGCGTCCGCCAGGCCCAGGGCCGTCACCCGCTCGCGCACCCCGGGGCTGAGGTCATAGACCGCGATCTGGCCCGCCGCCCCCTTGGCCCGGGCGGCGCGGATCACCGAGGAGCCGATCAGGCCGCAGCCGATCACCGCCAGGCGTGTCACCACTGGGTCGCTCATCGCGCCACGCCCAGGAATTCGGCGATGAGGTCGACCAGGGCGCGGTTGTGCTCCTCCAGCCCGATGGTGAGGCGCAGGTGGTCGGGCAGGCCGTAGGCGGCGACGCCGCGCACCAGATAGCCGCGGCTGGCCAGGAAGGCCTCGCCGCCCTTGGCGGTCTTTCCCGGCGTCGTGGGCAGGCGGACCAGGATGTAGTTTCCCCCCGATGGGGCGACCTCCAGGCCAAGGCCGCCCAACTGCTGGGTCAGGAAGGCGCGGCCGCCTTCGACCAGGGCGAGGGAACGGGCCACAAACTCAGGATCGCCGAGGGCGGCGATGGCGGCCTCCTGGGCGGCGATGGAGGTGTTGAACGGCGGGCGGATGCGGTCGATGGCGTCCGCCGCCTCCAGGGAGGCGTAGGCCCAGCCGACGCGCAAGGCGGCCAGGCCGTGGATCTTGGAGAAGGTGTGGGTGACGATGACGTTGTTCGACTCCCGCGCCAGCTTCAGCCCGTCGTCGAAGCCCGGCTCGGTGCAGAATTCGCTGTAGGCCGCGTCGATCACCAGCATGACGCTGGGCGGCAGGCCCGCGTGCAGCCGGCGCACCTCGGCCTCGCTCAGCCAGGACCCGGTGGGGTTGGCCGGGTTGGTGATGAAGACGAGCCGCGTGCGCTCGTCCACCAGCTTCAGAATCTCGTCGACCTCGAGCCGCAGGTTCGGCTCCGGCGCGAACCGCACCTGCGCCCCCGTGGCCCGGGCGCCGATGGCGTAGGCGCCGAAGCCGTACTGGCCCTGGATCATGTTGTCGCCGGGCTCGAGATAGACCTGGTTGATCAGGTGCAGCAGCTCGTCGGTGCCGTCGCCGAAGATCAGCCGCTCCGGGTCCAGGTCATAGTGTTTCGCCACCGCCTCGCGCAGGGCGTCGGCGCGGCCGTCGGGATAGACGTTCAGCCGGTCGGCGGCGGCGATGAAGGCCGCCTTGGCCAGGGGGCTGCAGCCGAGGACGTTCTCGTTCCCGGACAGCTTGACCGGCTGGGCGATCCCCTCGGCCTTGGACTTGCCGGGCACATAGGGGGTGATGTCGAGGATGCCGGGCCTGGGGATCGGCCGGTCGGCGGCGCCGCGATTGGTGAGGTCGGTCATTTCGGGCGCTTCGACAGGGTCAGGGCTTCCCTCTTCCGCTCATCCCGGCGAAGGCCGGGACCCAGATCATATATCTCAATGTCGGACGGCCTGGACCAACCCTTCGCGGGGCGGATCAACAGGCGACCAGCCTTATGACCTGGGTCCAGGCCTTCGCCGGGATGAGCGGGGGAAATTGCCATCATCGCCGAATCCAGCTTTCAAAGGTCGAACTGGCGGGCCGCCGCGCCGATGACGCCGGTCAGGCGGCCGGGGGCGCGGGCGAGGCGCGCGTCGTGGCGCTGGTAGAATCCGGCCAGCATGAACAGCTTCAGCCCGCCCCCGTGGGAGATCAGTTGGGCGGCGACCCCGTCGCGGCTCAGATGCTCCTCGATCTTGGCCGCGGGCTCGGCCGCGTCGGTGACCCAGAAGGTCACGTCGTCGCCGGAGGGCTCCTCGATAGCCACCTCCGCCACCGCCAGGGCGCCGACCGGGCCCCAGACCGCCAGGCAGGGCAGGGCGGCGAACACCGCCAGCTTGGGCTCGGCCAGCAGCCGGCCCCACCAGCCGTGGCCGGGGGCTAGGGACAGGACGGCGACGCAGCCCTGGGTCTTGGCCGCGGCGATGGCCTCCTCGGCCTTGCCGACCCGGCGCAGGGGCGGGGCGGCGCCGAACTGCTGGCGGGCCAGCTCCACCGCCCGGGCGGGATCGTCGTCCCCCCAGACGGCGAGGGAATAGGGGCCCTGCTGGGACAGGCTGTCGGAGATCAGCTCCCGCCAAAGCCGCACCGTGAGCGCATTGCTGGCGCCCTGGCGGGGGTGGGCGAGGAGCTTGCGCATCAGCTGCGCCTCGCGGGCAGGGCGCAGGCCGAACCGGGCCCCGTCCCCCGCCGCGCGCTTGGCGGCCGCCACGGCCTTGGCCAGCCCCGCCCGCTCGTCGACGAGCCCCAGCAGCTCGGCGTCGATGGCGTCCAGGCGAGCCCGGATCGCGTCCAAAGAGGGCGGCGTCTGATCCAATCCAAATCCCCGACAGGAAAAAGCCGCCGGACCATAGAGATTGCGGCGGCCGGTGCAAGAGTTGGGGGGATGCTTGGTCCGCGCCCAGCGGTCAGTGCGACGGTCCGCCGCCCCCTCAGTCGGCTACGCCGCCAGCTCCCCCGTTTCACGGTGGAGCAAAGCGGACCCTGTCCTCCACCGCGTAGCGGGGGAGGTGGCAATGAGCGAAGCGAATTGACGGAGGGGGCGTCGGTCCGCCGCACTCATGCTGCGCGTGCGGTCTGGACCCCGCCCCCTAGTAAACCCGCGGCGCCGGCGCGATCGGGATCGGCCCGACCTTGCTCATCCCGTCTTCGAAGGTCAGGGCGAAGCGGGCCTTGGCCGCGCCGCCGGCCTGGAACTCGACGAGCTCGGCGGCGCCCTCCGCGGCGACCGTGCTGGCCAGGCCGCCGTCGCTGAGGGCGCGGATCACCCGCGGCGCATTGAGGGCGACGACCGCCAGATGGCCGGAGAGCCGGCCGTTCGAATCCACCGACAGGGTGGTCGGCGCCACCCCCAGCGAAGCGCCGTCCCCCGCGACGCCGAAGCCGACGACCTGAAGATTTCCCCCCGCCGCCGACCAGGCCCGGATGGCCGCGGCCGAATCCGGGCCGACGAGGGCCGCATAGCGGCTGATCACCACGTCGCCGACCATGGCGGTGGTGTGCTGGTTGCTGAGCCGACCCAAAAGGGTGTTCGGGGTGGAGACGCCGCCGTCATAACGGATCGCCGCCTCCGCCCCGCCGCCGGTGACGGGACGCAGGAACAGGCCGAAATGATCCGCCTTGCCGAGGAAGAAGGGCGCGGCGCCCGGCCCCGGGGTCATGACCAGGTCGACGCCCTCGACGGCGATGCGCGGCGGCGAGGCCTCGAAGCCGGCGACGCTGGCGCGGAGCAGGCCGGTGATCGCCACCGGTCCGCTCGGCCGCTGCAGCACGAACCCCGCCGGCGGCGCCACCACGATCCAGTTGTCCAGGTCGTAGGCGTAGGCCTGCGCCTTCAGTTGCGGCGCGCTGAACCCCCAGCCCGAAGGCTCGCGCAGGGCCGGGTTCTGCACTGTCACGTCGATGCGGAAGGGATAGCCGTCGACCCAGCGGTCGCTCCAGGCCACCGACCAGCCCTTGGCGCGCAGGCCGTCGGCGGCCTCGTCCATGCCCTTGATGACCTCGGCGCTGATCGCCAGCCAGACCAGGCTCCAGGCCATGATCCCGAGGGCGAGCAGGACGAAGGGGCCGTAAAGCCAGACTCGGCTGGGCGGCTTAC
Organism: Caulobacteraceae bacterium; assembly: GCA_003165275.1. Taxonomy (GTDB): domain Bacteria; phylum Pseudomonadota; class Alphaproteobacteria; order Caulobacterales; family Caulobacteraceae; genus Poindextera. Next base: position 6,062 of record PLSW01000363.1, on the reverse strand, counting down.
GCGGCGGGGGCTGTTCGGGCATGGTCACGGGACCTAAAGGTCGGGGCGGCGGAAGGGTTCGGAGCAGGGCGTGAACGAAACGACTGACGGGGATCGCTGGGTGTTCGGCTACGGCTCGTTGATGTGGCGCCCCGGGTTCGCCTTTGTAGACCGCCGCCGCGCCCTACTCCATGGCCGCCGACGGGCCTTCTGCATCTATTCGGTCCACCATCGCGGCACCTATGAGCGGCCCGGCCTTGTGCTGGGCCTCGCCCCCGGCGGCGCGACCCGGGGCTGCGCCTACCGCGTGGCCGCCGCCGACTGGCCGGAAACCTACGCCTACCTGCGCGAACGCGAACAGCCGACGGAGACCTATTTCGAGGCCGAGCGCGAGGTGCGGCTGGCCGAGGGCGGGTCGGTGACGGCGGTGGTCTACCTCTCCGACCCTAAACACCCCCAATGGGCCGGCGACCTCAGCCTGGAGGCCCAGGCCAGGCTCATCGCCGGGGCGCGGGGCCTGTCGGGGCCGAACGTGGACTACCTGCGCGACCTGGTGCTGCACCTGCGCGAGGTGGGGGTCGTCGATCGGTCGATGGAGGTGTTGCTGGGGCGGGTGGAGGCGTTGGAGGCGGGGGAGGCGGGGGAGGATCAGCATGGCTGACGCGGGCGGCATTGACCCCGATCACCTGGCGCAGCTGCGGACGCAGGCGCTGATGAACAGACCGCCGGAGGTGCTCAGGTTGCTGATACGCCTTGTGCCTGACCTCGGGTCGTTCGGCGTTATCGCCCATTTCAAGGCTGTTTACCCCCAGGCGCCGTTTCGGAGCTGCATCGAGGCCCAGGCTCCTGCTCAACTGTTTGATGGCGGCATCAGCGATGAGGAATTCGACGCGCTCTTCGCCCCGGGGCTGGACTACCCAGATTCAACGCGAATCTAGCCTGGATTGGAGTCCTGACGGGCTTCCTCGTCCAGCAACGTCAGTTGCTGGCGATCCCTGAAACCCTTGGTCAGATTGGAGCGCCGGCGTCAGGTCGTGTCAATGACGACGCTCTTCGCGTCGCCGCTCCGCGGCGCGGCCAAGAGGCCGCGTCATTGACACGACCTGACGCCGGCGCAGACTCGCCACCAAGGTTTAAGGGCCCGTCTGTTTCAGCGTGCGGGGCTCGCATCCCCACCGCCGACACGCTCTCCCTCTCTCCCCGTCATGGCCGGGCGAAGTCCCGGCCACCCAGGATCACAGACGGCGCAGGTTAGCCCCACGGCCCGCCGAGCCCGTCGATCCGCCGGGGCGAACTTCTGCGCCCATCCTGAACCGCTCGTGATCCTGGGTGGCCGGGACAAGCCCGGCCAGGACGGAAGAAAGGGCAGGGGAAAAAGGAACATGAGAGCGCGCGCCCTAAAGCCCCGCCTCCAACAGCGCCGTCGAAGCCGTCTCGATCCGCTCCTCCAGCAACGCCATGAACGCCGCCCGCTTCAACCCCGCCGGGATCGGCTCCAGGTATTCGTACACCACCACACCCGGCTTCCTGAGGAACCCCTTCGCCGGCCAGTGGACGCCGGAGTTTGTCGCCACCGGGATGCAGGGCAAACCTAGGTCCCGATAAAGGCCGGCGATGCCGGGCTTGTAGTCGGGCGCCGCGCCGGGGTCCTGGCGATGGCCCTCGGGGAAGATCACCAGCTGCCGGCCGTCGTCCAGCCGGTCCCGGGCGTCGACGATCATCTTGCGAAGGGTGGTCGCATGGCCGCCGCGATCGATGACGATCATCCCCGAGAGAGTCGAATACCAGCCCATGAACGGGACCCACATCAGCTCCTTCTTCATCACCAGGGTCGGGGCGGGCAGGTAGGAGAAGGGGGCGAAGGCGTCGAGCATGCACTGGTGCTTGCCGGCGATCAGGGCGGCGCCGGTGGGCAGGTGCTCGCGGCCGCGGATTTCCACCCGCACGCCGCAGATCGAAGCCAGCCCGGCCAGGGTGGCGCGATTCCAGAAGCCCATCCAGCCGATCAGCGTCCGGCGCGACCCGAACAGCGCCGTCGGAACCGCCGCCAGCACGCAGGCCGTCGACACCACATAGAAGTAGGCGGTGAAGATCAGTGAACGGATGAAGATCAAGGCGCGGCGTCCGCCGGGGCCGGGGCGTGGTGCGGCTTGCCGCTCAGGTGGGCGAGGGCCTCGCGGCTCATGATCACCAGGTATTTGACGTATTCCAGGGTCATCCGCCGCATCCCCTCGCGGCTGCGCCACCAGTGCTTGGCGTCCAGTTCGTTGGTGCGGATGGCGTAGGGGGTGATCGCCGCGTCCGGCAGGGCGGCCTGCAGCTCCAGCATGGCCCGGGGCATGTGGAAGTCGGAGGTGACCAGGATCAGGCTGTGAAAGCCGTTGGCGTTGGCCCAGTCGGCGGTCTCGCGGGCGTTGCCGACGGTGTCCATGGCCTGGAAGCCCAGGTCGACGCAGCAGTCGTAGAAGCGCTGGGTGGCCTTGGCGACGCCGCGGATGTCGGCGCGGGTGGCCTGGGGATTGACCCCGGAGATCAGCATGCGCCGGGCCTTGCCGGTCTCCAGCAGCTTCATGGCCGCGGTGATGCGGGCGTCGGAGGCGCCGGTGAGGGCGACCACCCCGTCGGCCACCGGCGGATCGGCCGGCGGCGTCGACTGGTCGACCCGGCTGGCGAAGGCCAAAAGCCCCACGCCCCAGATCACCACCAGCACCAGCAATGCCGCCACGACCCTCATGGCATCTCCCTAAGCAAGCCCATCGCCGTGATCCGGGCCGCCGTCGCCGCGATCAGGGCGGCGGCGAGCGGGCACGGCAGCACCGCCAGAAGGTCGGTCCAGGCCAGTGGCAGGACCGGCGTCAGGCCGGCGCCGCCCCCCAGGGCGCGCGCCAAGGCGACGATCATCGCCGTTCCGGCCGCCCCGAACAAGCCCGCCAGGGCTGCAAGCCTGGCAAAACGGGCCTGGAACAGGGCGGCGATGAACCGGTCCTCGGCGCCGGCCAGGTGCAGCACCCCCACCAGGTCGCGGCGGGCGGCGAGGCCCGCGCGGGTCGCAAAGGCGATCACCGCCCCCGCGGCGGCGGCGATGAGGGCGGCGACGGCGATGGCCGCGGCCCGGGCGATCTCGCCGCCGCGCTCAATCTCCTTCAGCCACAGGCTGTGGTCGTCCACCGTCGCGTCGATCCCCGCCCCCTTCAGCGCCTGGGTCATGGCCTGGGCGGTGGCGGGGGCCTTGGTGTCCAGGTCGACGGTCACCAGCCGGGGGATCGGCAGGTCGTCCAGCAGGGCGTCCTGGCCCAGCCAGGGCTGCAGCAGGGCCTGGGCTTTTTCCTTCTCCAGGGCCGCGGCCTCGGCCACCCCCTTGACCCCGGCCAGCACCCCGGCGGCGCGGGCGGCGGCGGCGTCGGGGGTCTCCCCGGGGCCGGCGCGGACCAGGACGGTGGCCGAGCCGTTCAGCTCGGTGCTCCAGCCGTGGGCGGCCCGGTCGGCGGCGAGGGCGGCGACGGCGGCCAGGCAGGCCAGGAAACACAGCACCGCCACGACGAAGATCAGCGCCACGTCGCTGGAATCCCGCGGCGGCAGCAGGGGCGCGGCCTTGCGCGGCGGGGCCGGCTTGCGGAGGGCCTTGGCGGCGGCGGCGGTCATGGCCCGCCGACCTTGCCGCGCAGGGTCAGCCGGCCGTCCTCCAGGTGCAGCACCGGCCGGCCCGAGCGCGCCACCAGATCCTCGTCATGGCTGGCGATCAACACGGTGGTCCCCATCCGGTTCAGCTCCACGAACAGCCGCAGAATGCGCAGGGCCATGGGATGATCCACGTCGCCGGTGGGCTCGTCGGCCAGCAGCAGCTCGGGCTGGTTGACCACGGCGCGGGCGATGGCCAGCCGCTGCTGTTCGCCGCCGGAAAGGGCCGGGGGCAGGGCGTCCATCCGATCCCCGAGGCCGACCCAGCGCAGCAGTTCGGCGACGTCCCCGTGATAGTCGGCGGGTTTGCGGCCCGCCAGGCGCAGGGGCAGGGCGGCGTTGTCGAAGGCGTTCAGGTGATCCAGCAGCCGCTTGTCGTGGAACACCACGCCGATGCGCCGCCGGATCGGGGCGAGGTCGGCGCGGCCCAGGCGCGAGACGTCCTCGCCGAACAGGCCGACCAGGCCGCGGGTGGGGCGCAGGGCCAGCTGCATCAGCTTCAGCAACGAGGTCTTGCCCGCGCCGGACGCGCCGGTAAGGAAGTGGAAGGAGCCCGGCTCCAACGCCAGGTTCAGGTCGCGCAGCACCTCCGGCGCGCGGCCATAGCGCAGGCCGACGCCGTCCAGCCGCACCACCGGACCCTCGACGGCCGGGGTCATGCGTTGCCCGGGCGACGCAGCGCCGAGGTTCCGTGTCGCAGCGGCGCTGGCGGTTCTGGACATGGGGGCGGAAATCGGCGACCTCGGGAATGAGGTCGTTTATGCATCCGATTCGACGTTCATGATACTGACCTGCCCCGACTGCGCGACGCGTTATTCGGTACCGGACCAACAGTTGGGCCCGGAGGGCAGAACCGTAAGGTGCGCGGCCTGCGGCGCGCGCTGGACGGCGCGGGCCGAAGAGCCCCTCGAACTCAGCCCCGAGCCGGTCCTCGACGCCGCCCCGGCGGAAGAGCCGGCCGCCGCGCCGACCCTCGCCGCCGACGAATTGCCCAAGCTTTTCCGCGACCGCGCCCAGGCCAAGCTCAAGGAGCGGCAGGCTGTGGCCACCGGCGTCGTCTGGGCCGGCATGGCCGGGGTCTTCGCCCTAATCCTGGGGATGACCGTGATCCTGCGCCAGGATGTGGCCCGCATCTTCCCCCGCGCCGCGGGCGCCTACGCCATGGCCGGCCTGCCGGTGAACCTCGTCGGCCTGACCATCGAGGGTCAGCACGCCCAGCCGACGCTCATGGAAGGCCACGCCGCCCTCACCGTCACCGGCGCCCTGCGCAATGTCCGCGACTTCGCCATCACCCCGCCGCCGCTGAAGATCAGCCTGCTCAATCCCGCCGGCCGGCCGGTGGCGGTGAAGATCGAATACCCCTCCGGCTCCATCCCGCCGGGGGAGGCGCGCCACTTCGTGGTCAACATGCTCGACCCGCCGATCAGCGCCACCGACGTGGAGATCGTCTTTGCTCCGGACGCCCCGCAACGGAAGGCGGTCCCGGCGCCCGCCGTGCCCGCCCCGACCAAGCTCTCCCTCCGCGGCGCCGCCGACGTGTCCGCCCCCGCTCCGGCAGCCCAGGGCCCTCTGGTCCCGGCGATCACCGCACAGGACGCCAAGCCCCTCCCGTCGTCGTCACCCTACGCATTGCCGCAGGGGCGGTGATTTACTAGAATTTTCAACAAAATAGACCTTCCCACCTTGGGGGAGAAGGTGGCCGCCGAAGGCGGACGGATGAGGGTCGCACCGGCCCATCCGCGCGGTGTCGACANNTCCCGCAAGGGGAGAAGGCCTTCCGTTTCACGATCCTGTGCATCCGAGTTTGTTTGGGGGTGTGTCATAACCCACACTTACCCTTCCGCACGGATCCGCCCCATGCCCCAGCGCTTCTACCCCGCCGTCCTCGAGCGCGGCGCCCACGACACCTTCGGGGTCTGGTTCCCCGACTTTCCCGGCTGCGTCGCCGCCGCCCGCAGCCAGGAAGACGCCATGGCCAAGGCGCAGGACGCCCTGGCGCACGGGGTTGACGCCCTGGTCGAGCGCAACGAGCCCCTGCCTGAACCGACCGCATTCGACGCCATCGCCATCCCCAAGGGCTGCAATTTCGTCACCTTCTTCGCCGTGGGGGTCGAGCCGCCGGATGAATCTGAACGGGTGAACGTCTACCTGCCGCGCAGCCTGATCGCCCGGGTCGATCGCCAGGCCGCGGAGTTCGGCATGAGCCGCTCCAGCTATTTCGGCCTCGCCGCCAGCCGCATGCTGGCCGGCAGCGCGGGCCTTGGGCCCATCCCCGCGTTGACGGCCTATGTCTCCCCGGCGCCGCGGACGAAGACGGTGGTGCGGCGGGGAGGCGGTTAGCGCCGGCCAGGGGATCGTTGGAGGACGTCCAACCCTCTAAACCCCGTCATGGCCGGGCTTGTCCC
>PLSW01000290.1 GCA_003165275.1 Caulobacteraceae bacterium | reverse complement strand
TAGCGCGGGCTGGTATAAGATATTGGATGGCATAACGATTAGTCATGGTGAGGAGCGCGCCCTTCGCGCGCGTCTCGAACCACGCACTCTGTCACAGCCGCCTTCGCTGGTCCGCTTGGAGCATGCCGCAGGGCCGTCGCCGTGCGCCGGTTCCATCCAAGAGTCGCCCCACCGTCATCCATGACGGTATCGTCCCTGAAACCCTTGGTCAGATTGGAGCTCCGGCGTTTGGCGCCGTCAAGGACGACGCTCTTCGCGTCGCCGCGGCGCGGCGGGCCCAAGCGGGCCCGTCCTTGACGGCGCCAAACGCCGGAGCAAACTCGCCACCAAGGTTTAAGGGTGCGTCTGCTTCAGCCGAGGCAGAGCCCCGAGCCGGGAAACGTCCACTCTGACCCCGTCCGCGCCTCGCGCCTACACGCGCGCCCCGCCGAGTAACCGCCCCTCGGCCAGCACATAGGTGATCGCGCCGGCCTCGCCGGAGATCGGCGTCAGGCGCACCTCGATCGGCAGGGGCCGGCCGTCCCGGGTCAGCTCCACGACCAGAACCGCCGGATCTCCGGCCGCCGCCGCGAATTACGGTGACATGATATCAATTACCTAATTCCGCGCTTCAGCAGTAATCGAACCCGGCCGCTATAGCTATCCTGTCGCAATTACGGTGACAGTGCACTCCGTTCCCGCCGTCCTGGCTCCGGCTTGGCGGATGGCTTGCGGCCGGGCTCGCCCGCGCAAGCGAACGCCCGGCGGCGGCCTCGACCGCCTGGAGTAAGGCGGGGCCGCCGATTGGCCGGCCGACGGCTTTCAGCCCGGCGCAGTCGCCGCCATGCCTTTCTCGGAAGTCCTGCACCCTTTTGAATCGCCCCCCGCGCGGCAGCGCCCAGCGCCTACACGCGCGCCCCGCCGAGTAACCGCCCCTCGGCCAGCACATAGGTGATCGCGCCGGCCGCGCCGGAGATCGGCGTCAGGCGCACCTCGATCGGCAGGGGCCGGCCGTCCCGGGTCAGCTCCACGACCAGAACCGCCGGATCTCCAGCCGCCGCCGCCGCGATCGCCGCGCGCAGCGGCTCGCCGGCGGCCGGGTCCGCGGACAGGCCGACGCCGAGCCACGGCGCCTCCCACAGGGGCGCGCCGGTCAGGCTCCGGTCGTCGGCGGTAAGGGCCGCGGCGGCCCGGTTGATCTCGATGATCGCCCCGTCGGGGGCGAGCAGGGCGATCGGCTCGCTGGCGTGGTCGAACACCGCCCGGATGCGCCGCTCCCGCTCCTCCAGGGCCTCGCGGGCGCGATTGCGTTCGGTGACGTCGCGCAGATGGGCGGTGTAGGTGAGCGCCCCCCCGGCCATCACCTTGGTGATGGTGGCCTCCAGCGGGAAGGTCTCGCCGGAGCGCCGCCAGCCGCGCACCTGCGGCCGCTCCCCCATCATCCTTGAGGCCCGCTTGTCGTCCCGGAAACTGTCCACGTGCGCCGGGTGGTCGGCGCGGACCGCCGGCGGCAGCAGCACCGACAGGGGCTGACCCAGCACCTCCTCGGCCCGATAGCCGAACATGCCCTCGGCGGCGAGGTTGAAGAAGATGATCTTCTGCTCGGCGTCCACCGAGACGATGCCGTCCTCGGCCACCATCAGAATCCGCGCCGCCCTCAGGTTGGCGTCCTTCAGGGCGATCTGTTCCTGGCGGCGCAGGGTGTTGTCGCGCACGGTGATCAGATAGCGCGGCTGGCCGCCGATGTCGGCCGGGCGGACGCGGACCTCCACCGGCATTTCGCGGCCGTCGCGGGCGCGGGCGGTGAGGTCGAGGAAGCGCGATGGCTCGGGGTCGGGCTCGGCCGCCCAGCGGGCGAGCCATTTCACCGGATCCGCCCGCCGATCGGGCTGGCGCGGCACCAGGGCGGTGATCGCCTGGCCGACGACCTCGTCGAATCCATAGCCGAACAGGGCCTCGGTGGCGGCGTTGACGAAGGTGATCCGCCCGTCGGGCGCCGCCACGATGACCGCCTCCGGCAGGCCGGCGACCACGGCCTCGAAGAACCCCTCGATCGCCTGGTCGGCCGCTTGCGTCGGCGAAGTCATGGTCTTGTCCTCTCAAGCGAAGTCGGCGTCCCGCGGGCCGTGGCCAACGGGACGCCGGTCTCATGCGCGGCGCATCTCGCCCTAGGCGGCGACCGGATGGCCGCCTTCCATCGCTTCCAGCACCCGCGGATCGTCGAACACCGGAATGCCGGCCTCCTCGTATTTCTTGCGCACCGTGGGGGTGAGCAGGCCGACGCGGGCCAGGGCCGGCAGCATCAGGTCCTTCAGGGAGTGGATCTGGCCGGGGGGCAGTTGCTGCGCGATGCCGTCGGCTTCCGCCGCCTCGATGCCCTTGAAGAAGTCCTGCGGGTCCAGGTTGCTGTTCTCCAGCACCTGCAGGAAACCGGGGTCGACGCGGCTGGCCAGGGTGCCGGCCGTGCCGGCGTGGGCCAGGATGTTCACCGCCTGGAACGCGAACTCGGCCAGATCCTCGACCTCGTCCCGGTGCAGCTTGGCGATCACCGGGCCCAGATAGGCGTGGCCAAAGGAGACATGCCGCGACTCATCGCGCATCACGTTGAAGGTCAGCTTCTTGAGCAGTTCGCACTGGGTGGTGCGGTACATGTTGTTGAAGGCGCCCAGGGCCAGACCCTCGACGATCATGTTCATGCCGATCATGACCTTCTCATACCGATCAGACTTCAGCGTCGCGTCGATCAGCGCCTTCAGCCACAGGGACATCGGATAGACGATGGCGATCTTGTCGCAATACCGGGCGTAGACCTCGACGTGGCGGGCCTCGTCCATGGTCTGGGTGGCGGCGTACAGCTTGGCGGTGGCGTCAGGCACCGAGTGGGTGACACAGGCGGCGGTCATCAGCGCGCCCTGTTCGCCGTGCAGGAACTGCGACAGCAACTGGGCGGTGGAGTGGGCCGTGAACGTCTCCTGCTGCGACTTCGACAATTTCTTGAAGAACGGCATCTGGTGATAGATGTCCGATCGGTCATTGATCAGCGGCTTGGATGGATCGACCACCGTGTCCCAGGGCAGCAGCTCATCGGAATCCCATTGATTCTGCTTGGCGCGCTTGTACAAATCCTCGACCTTGTCGCCAGACATCATGTAATCGAACGTCCAGGCGATGTTCATCGGATTTTTGTACAAATCATCCGGATTCATCGTGACCTTCCAGTCGGCCTTTGTATTATTGGTATTCGCGGTGACCGTGCTCATCTATGTCTCTCCCTATAGATTATTTAGTATTGACGCGGTGGTGTGCGGACGACGAGGCCCTCGAGGCTGTCGTCGACCTTTATTTGGCAGCTGAGGCGGCTGTTCTCTTTGGTGTCGAAGGCGAAATCGAGCATCTCCTTCTCGAGCTCCTCCATCGGCGGCAGCCGTTCTGACCAGCCCGCCTCGACGTAGACGTGGCAGGTGGCGCAGGCGCAGGCGCCGCCGCAGTCGCCCTCGATGCCAGGAATGGTGAAGCGCTTGGCGCCGTCCATCACCGATAGGCCGGTCGGAACATCCACGTGATGCTCAACACCACCGTTCTCGATGTAGGTGATCTTCGCCATCCATCCCCTTCCAGCGCCGAACAGACGCGCCCCCCTCCGCCGACGCGCGGGGCCGCACACCGGCTGGACCGGAGACGGTGGCTGGCCACGCGGGTTTTCATTGTAATGTTGACGCGCGCGTCAACTTTGATTTGGATCAACTCGGGGGCGGCGAGGGAACCGACAAATTGGCGGGCCGAGGCGCGAACCGCCCCCCCTTCCCTAAATCAGACGGCCTGGGCCGCAGCCCTGAGACGCGCACAGCCGTCTGGCGCCATCGTGGGACACGGGTGCGGGCGGCCGGAATCGAACCGGCGCGGGGTTAACGGCCTATATCGGACGCAGGCGGCCGTGCGTTGCCGGCGGGGCGGTCAAGGACCGCTCCGGCTTCAGAACGCTACTGCGGCCGCACCGCCGTGACATCGGCCGCCATGCCGCGCACCGTCGTGTCGAAGCTGACAGCCTCGCCGACCTTCAGTCCCGTGAGTAGCTGGGTGGGCTTGGCCTTGAACGCCATGGTCATGGCCGGCCAGCCCACCGCCGGAATGGGGCCATGCTGGATGGTCAGGGCGCCGGCCTTGAGGTCGATGGCCTTGATCACGCCCTTGCCCTGGCCATGCTTGGCGGCGGACGCCATGGACATGCCGCTCATGTCGGGGATGCCCTGGGCGGCGGCCACGCCGGCGAGGGATAGCGTCAAAGCGCCGATCAGGGCGCAGGTCGTAGCTCTCATGTTGATCTCCTTTGGGTCTGAGAGGCTGGGGTGGAGACGGGGCGTCGGCGGCGCAGCAGCAGATAGGCCGCGGGCACGACCAGCATGGACAGCAGCGGCGCGGTGAGCATGCCGCCGATCATCGGAGCGGCGATCCGGCTCATGACCTCCGAACCGGCGCCGTGGCCGAACAGGATCGGCAGCAGGCCGGCCAGGATCACCGCCACGGTCATGGCTTTGGGCCGCACGCGCATCAGCGCGCCTTCGCGGACGGCCGCTTCGACTTCGGCGTCGGGCGGATCGACGCCGCGATCGTTCAGGGCGTGCTTCAGATAGATCAGCATCACCACGCCGAACTCGGCGGACACCCCGGCCAGGGCGATGAAGCCGACGCCCGTCGCCACCGATTGGTGGAAGCCCAGCCAGTAGAGGGTCCAAATGCCGCCGGTCAGGGCGAACGGCAGGGTGCCCATGATCAGGGCCGCTTCGTCGAACCGGCCGAAGGTGACGTAGAGCAGGACGAAGATGATCAGCAGCGTCGCCGGCACGACCAGCTTCAGCCGCTCCACCGCGCGCCGCAGATATTCGAACTGGCCGGAATAGGCGATGGAGACGCCCGGCGAGAGTTTGACGTCCCGGGCCACGGCCTTCTGCAGGTCGTCGACCACCGCGGCCAGATCGCGGCCGCGCACGTCGACATAGACCCAGGTCGAGGGCCGGCCGTTCTCCGTCTTCAGCATCGGCGGCCCATCGGCGATCTGGACACTGGCGACGCTGGCAAGGGTGATCTGCTGGCCCGAGGGCGTCAGGATCGGCAGCGCCCGCAGGCCTTCCAGGCTGTCGCGGATTTCACGGGGGTAGCGGACGCTGATCGGATAGCGCGCCAGTCCCTCGACGGTCTGGCCGATGGTCTCGCCGCCCACCGCCCCCGAGATGATCGCCTGCACATCGGCGATGTTGAGCCCATAGCGACCGGCGGCGGCGCGATCGATGTTCACATCGACGTAGCGCCCACCGGTCAGCCGCTCGGCCAGGGCGGAGCTGACGCCGGGAACCGCCTTGGCGACCGTCTCGACGTGATGGGCGATCCGGTCCAACTCCGCTAGGTCCGAGCCTGACACCTTCACCCCGACCGGGCTCTTGATGCCGGTGGCCAGCATGTCGATGCGGTTGCGGATCGGCGGAACCCAGACGTTGGCGAGGCCGGGAACCTTGACCGTCCGATCCAGTTCCTCGACCAGCTTGTCCGGCGTCATGCCCCGCCGCCACTGGCTCTGGGGCTTGAACTGGATGGTGGTCTCGAACATTTCCATCGGGGCCGGATCGGTGGCGGTTTCGGCGCGGCCGGCCTTGCCGAACACGCTTTCGACTTCCGGCACGGTCTTGATCAGCCGGTCGGTCTGCTGGAGCAGTTCGCCAGCCTTGGCGGCTGACAATCCCGGCAGGGCGGACGGCATGTAGAGCAGGTCGCCCTCATTGATCTGCGGCATGAACTCGCCGCCCAGATGAGCCAGCGGCCACGCTGTCGTCGCGAAAACGCATGCCGCGATCACCAGGGTCGTCCGGGGCCGGCGCATCACCCAATCGAGCACCGGCCGGTAGGCGGCGGCGAGCAGGCGGTTGATCGGATTGTCGCCCTCGGCCGGGATGCGGCCACGGATCAGCCACCCCATCAGGACCGGGACCAGGGTCACGGAGAGGACCGCCGCCCCGGCCATGGCGTAGGACTTGGTGAAGGCGAGCGGCGCAAACAGCCGCCCTTCCTGACCTTGTAGCGAGAACACCGGCACGAAGCTCAGGGTGATGATCACCAGGCTGAGGAACAGCGCCGGCCCCACCTCGGCCGCGGCCTCGGTGATCACGCTCCAGCGTGGCTCGCCGCGCAGCGTCTCGCCTGGGTGCTCATGCTCCCAGCGTTCGATCTTTTTGTGGGCGTTCTCGATCATCACCACGGCGGCGTCGACCATGGCCCCGATGGCGATGGCGANNAGCGAAAAGAAAAGCGGGCGGCCCATTTTCCGGGCCGCGTGCAAAATGGCTTCCACCCGTTGATGGTTGGTCAACTCCCGCTGCTGGGCAGACCGGGCATGCTCCAGTTCCTTGTGGGCATTTTCGATCATGATGATTGCCGCATCAACCATGGCCCCGATGGCGATGGCGATGCCGCTCAGCGACATGATGTTGGCGTTCACCCCCTGCATCCGCATCACCAGGAAGGCGAAGGCCAGGCCCAGCGGCAGGGTCAGGATCGCCACCAGGGCCGAACGCACGTGGCCGAGGAAGAGGGCGCAGATCAGGGCGACGACGATGAACTCCTCGATCAGCTTTTCGCGCAGGTTGCCGATCGAGCGGTCGATGAGCTGGGATCGGTCGTAGGTCGGCACAATCTCGACGCCCGGAGGCAGGCTCTTTTTCAGCTCGGTGAGTTTGTCCTTCACCGCGGCGATGGTTTCGCGCGCGTTCTTGCCCGAGCGCAGGATCACCACCCCGCCGGCGACCTCGCCCTGGCCGTTCAGTTCGGCGACGCCCCGCCGCATTTCTGGGCCGATCTGAATCGTGGCGACGTCACCGAGCCGAATCGGCACGCCGCCAGCGGCGGTCTTCAGCGGAATGGCGCGGAAGTCGTCCAGCGTCTTCAGGTAGCCGGAGGCGCGGACCATGTACTCGGCCTCGCCTAGCTCCAGCACCGAGCCGCCGGCCTCCGCATTGGCGGCCTGGATAGCGGCGACCACCTGCGGGTGGGTGACGCCGTAGGCGGCGAGCTTCACCGGATCGAGCACCACCTGGTACTGCTTGACCATGCCGCCGATCGAGGCGACCTCAGCCACCCCCGGCAGGGTTTTCAGCTCGTAGCGCAGGAACCAGTCCTGAAGGGACCGCAGCTGCGAGAGGTCGTGCTGACCCGTACGGTCGACCAGGGCGTATTCATAGACCCAGCCGACGCCAGTGGCGTCCGGCCCCAGGGCGGGCTTGGCGGTCTCGGGCAATCGCCCCTGGACCTGGTTCAGATATTCCAGCACCCGCGAGCGGGCCCAGTAGAGATCGGTCCCGTCTTCGAACAGGACATAGACGAAGCTGTCGCCGAAGAAGGAGTAGCCGCGCACGGTCTTGGCCCCGGGCACGGACAGCATTGTGGTCGCCAGGGGGTAGGTGACCTGGTTCTCCACGATCTGCGGCGCTTGCCCCGGATAGGACGTGCGGATGATCACCTGCACGTCGGACAAGTCCGGCAGGGCGTCGACCGGTGTTGATCGAACGGCCAGGACGCCGGCCGCCAGAAGAGCCAGGGCGGCGAGCAGAACGAGGATGCGGCGCTTGACCGAAAGTCGGATGAGGGCGGCGATCATTGGCCGGCCGCCGGCGCGAGGCGGCGGACCACCGGCCCGTCGGGCCTCTGCTCAAACCCAAAGGCCACCCGGTCCCCAACCTTCACGCCCTTCGCCAGAGCCGGCGGCTCAAGCTTGAAGGTCATGGTCATGGCTGGCCAGCCTAGCGCCAGCACGGGTCCATGGGAGAAGGTGATCTGGTCGCCGACCAGCGCTTCCACCCGACCACGGGTCTCATACAGGGTCGGCGCGGCTGCGGCCGTAGCCGCTGGCGAACTCACACCGAGCGGCCGCGCCTGGATACCGGCCAGGCTGGCCTCGGAGTCGAGCAGGAACTGGCCCGAGGCCACGACCTTCCGGCCTTCGTCCAGGCCCGCCAGGATCTCGGTGCGCCCACCGTCCTCTCGGCCGAGCCGGACCTCCACGGGTTGGAAGCGTCCGCCGTCCTGCGCCACCATCACCAGATCGCGCTTGCCGGTGCGGATCACCGCCTCCGAAGGGACGACCAGCGCGGGACGCGCCTGGCCGCCGAGGTGGACGGTGGCGAACATTCCGGGCCGCAGCCGCCCGCCGCGATTGGCGAGTTCGATGCGCACGGTCAGGGTGCGGCTGTCGGCCTGGGCGGTGGGCAGGATGGCGGTCACCCGGCCGGTGAAGGTCTCGCCGGGAAAGGCTGCTAACTCGGCCCGCGAAGTCTGGCCCACACGGACCTGGCCGGCGGTGGCCTCCGGTACGGCGGCGTTCAGCCAAACGGTCGCCAGGCCCGAAATCTGGGCCAAGGTCTGACCGGCGCTTACCGTCATGCCCTGGCGCACGTCCAGGGTCTGGATCGCGCCGCCGAGCGGCGCGGTGATCGTCACGATAGGTCGCGGCCGGCCCTCTCGCGCCATCGCGGCGATCAGCCCCTCAGGCATGCCGAGCAGCCGCAGCCGCTGGCGCGCGGCTGATTCCAGGCGGGAATCGCCCGTGGCGCGCACGGCCAGGTATTCGGCCTGTGCCCCGCCCCAACTGGGCACGAGCAGGTCGGCGATCGGCGCGCCGGCGGCGACCGTGTCCCCGGGCGCCCGGGCATAGACCTTTTGCACAAACCCGGCCGCGCGGGACTGGACGATGGCGATGTCCCGCTGATTGAAATCGAGCACGCCGGTCACATCGAGGCTGCTGGCGAATTCGCCGCGCTCGACGGTGGCCAACCGCACGCCCAGGCTCTGCACGGCGGCGGGATCGACACGCACCCCCGCTGAAGCGCCGTTGCCCGCGCCCTCGGTGTAACGAGGCAGCAGCGGCATATCCATGAACGGCGACTTGCCCGGCTTGTCGAAGTGCTGCGCTGGGACCATGGGGTCGTACCAGTAGAGAACCTTGCGGCCTTCGCTCGGCGCGGCCGAGGCCAACGCCGCCGGCTGCGTTCCGAGATGCGCGAGCCCGAAACCCCCAACGCCAGCAACCAGGGCAATGGCGCCGGCGAAGAGCGCCAGTCGCGTGGGGGATAGCGAGACGGTGTTCATTGGTCGTCACTCCCATAGGTCAGGACGATGCGAGCGCCGTCGCGGACGACGTCGGCTTCGCGGTCGATGGCGTCGATGCGGGCTTCAGCGAGAGCCAGATAGGCCTGCAGTACGTCGGAAAGGCCGGCCGATCCGGCTGCGTAGCTGGCGGTTTCCAGGTCTGCGCGGCGCTTGGCCAAGGGCAGGAGCGTCTCCAGCGCCCGGTGAAGCCGATCATGGTGCATGGCGTGGTCAGCCAGGCTGGAGTCCAGTCCGGCGATGAGGTCGCGCCGTGCCGCCTCGCGTTCAATGCGCACGCGGCTGGCCGTCTCCATGCGGGCGGCGATGATCGGATCCTGCCGGGTGGAGGCGAACAGGGGCAGGCTAACGGTGGCCTGGGCCATCACCATGTCGCCGAACCGGGGGTCGCGATGTTGATAGGCGACCTCCCAGCTCCAGTCTGAGTGCTTCTCGGCCCTGGCCGCGTCGGTGTCAGCGTCGGCCTGACGGCCCATGGCGTCGAAGGCCGTGAGCGCGGGAAGTCGGCCGAGACCAGCCCGGAGCGCCGCCGGGTCGACGGGGTAGTCCGGCGGATCGCCGGCGACCTCGGCCTGGTCGTCATCGGTCCAGCGCACCAGTTCGGCGCGGTCCTTGGCCACCGCCGCGACCAAATCGGCCCTTCGGTCGCCGACGGCGGCGGTGAGCTGCTCCGGTTCCAGCGTCTGAGCCGGACGCATCGCGCCGGACGCGACCTGCGAGGGTGCGGTCTTGCGCATGGGCGCTAGCGCCCGGCCAATTTCATCAAGCGCGGCCAGGCGGAGTTCGGCGTAATAAAGGTCGATCCACGCCAGCGCGGTGGCCAGGTGGACCTCGCGGGCTTTGGCGGTCATTCCGACGACCGCCGCGCCGATGTCGGCATCCGCGCGCTCGCGGGCCGAACGGCGCTTGGCCCCGCTCGGTACGTCCTGTGTGAAGCCGACGCGCGCGTCACTGAAGTCGTCGCGCTGCGGGCGTCCGGCATTCGGCCCCGTCACCGGGAAGCCTTCCGACCCGAACTCGAGCTTTGGATCGGGTAGTCGGCCGGCCGCGATCGCGGACGAGCGGGCGGCGCGAACGTCGAGGGTTTTTGCCTGAAGGCCAGGGGCTGACTGATCAGCCAGCTTCAAAGCCGTATCGTAAGTCAGCGGGGCGGCGTCGGCCGCGCCGGCGAACAGGGCCGCGGCGGCGAATAGCCAGGTCGAGCGCATGGGTGGCTCCTTCCGGAAATCTTGGTCCGGGGTGTTGTGAATTGAGGGCCGATGGCGTCGACGAAGGACGATCCCCCCGCCGACACCGCTCCACTCCCGCGACCCGCCGAAGCGGATAGCGGGGTGAGAAGCGGGTTAGCCGGCCGATCCCGCTGGGGCGGCGCCCGCGACGAGGGTAAGCAGGGCCGCGGCTACGCCGGCGGCAATCTTGGTGGTGATCATAGCGATGGTTCCTGAAAGTCGATGTCTGGCCGGCCCTGTCGGGCCGGAGGGAACGCCGCGGCGGACTCAGCCGGCCAGGAGGCCGCTTGCGTCGCCAAACGGTGTGCTCAACAGCCTCGGGCGCTCAGGCCCGTGGCTTCAGACGATCGACTTTGGAGGTCGTTCTGGTCCGGCCGGGTCAAACGCCCGCACTGAAACCAGGCGCGCCAGACTGACCGACGCGCGGGTGTAGACGAGCGTGTTGCTCGTCATGGAAACGGGCGGAGCCACCACAATGGCGCAGGAGGCGGCGCAGGCTTTGGCGCAGCTCTTGTCGCTCTTCTTGTGCTTGCCGGTATGATCGCAGCACGGATCGACGCCAGCCATAGGGCCGTCGGCGCGGGCGGCGGTCGGCATGGCCGACATGTCCATACCCTCCATTGCGACCGGTCCGTCATGATCGCAGCCGGCCCGCGCCGCCGCGGCCGTAACCGGGCTGGCGAGCAGGGCCATAACGGCCAGAAGGGCGAGCAAGACGCGCATCACCGGCCTGCTATACCGCCCTGCCCGCCAAAATCCAGCCTCTCGTCGAATGCAGGGGGCGGGCGGCCCGCTCCAGATCATTGCGGATGGGGGCCTAGCAGCCTGTCGGAGTTGA
>PLSW01000130.1 GCA_003165275.1 Caulobacteraceae bacterium | reverse complement strand
CGTTTCACGGTGGAGCAAAGCGTTCGATGTCCTCCACCGCGTAGCGGGGGAGGTGGCGCAGCGCGAAGCGATGCGACGGAGGGGGCGTCGGTCCGCCGCACAGCGCTGGTTTTATCCAATCACAACGCGCTCTACGTCCCCGGCACGTGGTGGAAGCTCGCCACCAGGCTGCCCGCCACCAGCCGCCAGCCGTCGCAGAGCACGAAGAAGATCAGCTTGAACGGCAGCGACACCACCACAGGGGGCAGCATCATCATGCCCATGCTCATCAGCACGCTGGCCACCACGAGGTCGATGACCAGGAAGGGCACGAAGAGCAGGAACCCGATTTCGAAGGCCCGCTTCAGCTCCGAGATCATGAAGGCGGGGGTGACCACGTGGATCGGCAGGTCGGCGGCCCTGGCCACCCGCGGGGTCTTGGAGAGCTTGACGAAGAGGGCGAGGTCGCCGGTGTCGACCTGGGCCAGCATGAAGGCCTTCACCGGCTGGGCCGAGGCGTTGAACGCCTGCGGCAGCTCCATCTTGTGGTCGAGCAGGGGCTTGATCCCCGCCGCATAGGACGCCTGCAGGGTGGGCGCCATGACGATGGCGGTCAGGAACAGCGACAGGCTGATAAGCACCGCGTTGGGCGGGCTCTGCTGCAGGCCGAGCGCCGTGCGCAGCAGGCTGAGCACCACCACCATCCGCACGAAGGAGGTGGTCATGATGACGATGGAGGGCGCCAGCGACAGCACGGTCAGCAGCGCCGCCAACTGGATCACCCGATCCGTCAGGCCGGTGCCGGTGCCGAGGTTGACGTTCAGCGCCTGGGCGGCGGCGATGGCCGGGAAGGCGAGGCTGGCCAGGGTGGCCAGGGAGGCCAGGCCCAGGGCCCGCTGCAGGTCGGCGGGATGCAGATCCCGGGCGAAGCGGCGGCGCAAGGCGGAAAACAGACGGCGGATCACGGGCGGAACTCCGGGGCGGCGCGGCCGGGCGCGGGGTGGCCCGACATAGGCTGGGACGAGAGCAGGCGGCCTTCGCCAAGGAGGATGAGCCGCTCCTCGGAATCGATGCGGACCAGCACCAGCCGGCGCCCGGGATCGAGCATCAGGGTCTCCACCACCGCCAGCCGCCGGGCGGGGCGCACGCCCTGGAACCGCTTGAGGGTCTCGGGCCCGAACCGCCGCAAACCGACGACGCCAAGACCGATCAGGCCCAGGGTCACGGCCAGGCCGGCGATCATCCTGGCGAGGTCGGCGAAGAACATGCGGCGGTCTCGAACTGGCCGAGTCGCGCCCACGGCGACCGGTGACCCAGGTCTGAACCCAGGTGATTAACGTCCGATTAACCCTGTTCATTCATAATTCGCTCACCATGACGCTGGACCAGATTCCTCTGTTCGCGATGCTGAAGAGCCAGATGGGCTACCTCAGCCAGCGGGAGACCTTGATCTCCGAAAACGTCGCCAATTCCGACACCCCCGGCTACACGCCGCGCGATCTGCAGCCGTTCAAGGTCAACATGCCCACGTCCGGTTCGGGAGCCGGGGGCGGCGGTATGACGATGGCGCCGGTGCAGGCCAACAGCGCGCACATGGCCGGGATTGCGAGCTCCGTGGGCTCGACGGCCTCCGGCGGCGGCTCGCTCACCCAGGCCTGGAAGCCGCAGGACGCGCCCGATTCCGAGAGCCGCCTCGACGGCAACAAGGTGGTGCTGGAAGAGCAGATGATAAAGCTGAACGATACGCGCAGCAGCTACGACACCGCCGTAACCCTCTACCAGAAGTCCATGGGATTGATCGAACTGGCGCTGCGTACGCCCGGCAAGGGCGCCTAGCCAAGGAAGCTGAACGATGGCCGACCCCGTCTCCCCCTCCGGCGCAGCGATGGCCATCGCTGCCTCCGCTCTGCGCGCCCAGCAGCAGCGGATGCGGGTGATCGCGGAAAACCTGGCCAACGCCGATTCCGTCGCCAGCACCCCGGGGGGCGATCCCTATCGGCGCCAGGTGCCGGTCTTCACCCCCACCACCTTGACTGGCGGTGTGCGCGGGGTGGCCATGAGCAAGACCGCCGCCGACCAGACCGCCTTTCGCACCGAATACCAGCCCGGCAATCCCTCGGCGGACGCCAAGGGCTATGTGAAGCTGCCCAATGTCGATCCCCTGGTTGAGGCCTTGGACATGCGCGACGCCCAGCGCGCGTATGAGGCCAACCTCAGCGTGATCGAGAACGCCCGGTCGATGGATACGCGCACCCTCGACATCCTCAAGAAATAGGCCGCCTGACCCATGGTCGCTCCCCTGATCGCCGCCAAGGCCTACGCCGCCGCCCTGTCGCAGGCCGGCGGCGCCGCCGGCCCGTCCACCGTGGGCGGCGCGGCGCAGGGGGCGGCCGGCGGCTTCGACGCGATCCTGAAGAACGCCATGAACGACGCGGTCTCGTCCTCGCGCAACGCCGAGACCCAGATGGTCAATCAGGTCCAGGGCAAGGCCGACCTCGTGGACGTGGCCACCGCCGTCTCCTCGGCCCAATCCAGCCTGGAAACCGTGATGGCCGTCCGCGACCAGGTGATCTCCGCCTACCAGGAGATCATGCGGATGCCGATCTAGGGGCGTCATTTTCCTCCACCGCGCAGCGGGGGAGGTGTCGCTGAGCGAAGCGAAGTGACGGAGGGGGCGTCGGTCCGTCGCACGTGCGTCGGACCGACGCCCCCTCAGTCCGCTTCGCGGCCAGCTCCCCCGTTTCACGGTGGAGCAAAAGGGAATGTCCGTCCGCCTCTTCCTCCCCTAAACTCCCCCGATGACCGACCCGATGATCGCGCTGCGGCGGGTGACCAAGACCTATGGCCCGGCGGCGCCCCCGGCGGTGGACGGCGTCTCCCTGGAGATCGCCGCCGGCGAGTTCGTCGCCCTGGTGGGCGGCTCCGGCTCGGGCAAGACCACCACCCTGAAGATGATCAACGCCCTGATCCGCCCGGACAGCGGCGAGGTGCGGGTGGGCGGGGAGGCGGTCGACACCGTGGCGCCCCATCTCCTGCGCCGCCGGATCGGCTATGTCTTCCAGGAGGTGGGCCTGTTTCCCCACCTCAGCGTCGCCGAGAACATCGCCATCACCCCCAGGCTTCAGGGCCAGACCAAGGCCTGGCTGGACGCGCGGGTGAACGAACTCCTCGACCTAGTGGGCCTGCCCCGGGATTTCGCCGCCCGCGCCCCGCGCGCCCTTTCCGGCGGCCAGCGCCAGCGGGTGGGCGTCGCCCGCGCCCTGGCGGCGGGGCCCAGGATCATGCTGATGGACGAGCCCTTCGGCGCCCTCGACCCGGTCACCCGCGACGCTTTGGGCGGCGAATATCGCCGGCTTCACGACAGCCTCTCCCTGACCACGGTCATGGTCACCCACGACGTCACCGAGGCCGTGCTGCTCGCGGGCCGCATCGTCATCATGCGCGAGGGTCGGGTGAAGGCGGACGGCGCCCCGGCGGCCCTGCTGGCCCACGACGACCCGGAGGTGCGCGCCCTCATCGAGACCCCCCGCCGCCAGGCCGAACGCGTGCGCCAGCGGCTGGAGGCGGCGCATGGATGAGCGCATCGCCGCGGCGTGGAAACTGCTGCCCGGCTACCTGGGCCAGCACGTCCTGCTCAGCGCCTCGGCCCTCGTCCTCGGCCTCGCCCTCAGCCTGCCCCTCGCCGTGGCCGCAAGCCGCTCGCCGCGGCTGCGATGGATCGCCCTCACCCTGGCCGGCCTGATCCAGACCATCCCCAGCCTGGCGCTGCTGGCTCTGTTCTATCCGCTGCTGCTGCTGCTCTCGACCCTCAGCCGCCAGATCCTCGGCGCCGGCTTTTCCGCCCTCGGCTTCCTGCCCTCCCTGCTGGCCCTGACCCTCTATTCCATGCTGCCGATCCTGCGGAACGCCGTCACCGGCATCCTCGGGGTCGATCCGGCGGTGGTGGAGGCCGCCCGCGGCGTCGGCATGACCGACCGCCAACGGCTCTTTCAGGTCGAGCTGCCCCTGGCCGCCCCGGTGATCATGGCCGGGGTGCGCACCGCCGCGGTCTGGACCATCGGGGCCGCGACCCTCTCCACCCCCGTCGGCCAGACCTCCCTGGGCGACTACATCTTCTCCGGCCTGCAAACCGAGGACTGGGTGCTGGTGCTGTTCGGCTGCGTCGCCGCCGCGGCCCTGGCCATGATCGTCGACCAGCTGCTGGGCCTGATCGAGACCGGCGCCGCCCTGCGCGATCGCCGCCGGCTCATCGCCGGTTTCAGCGGCCTGGCCCTCGGGACCCTCGTCGCCCTCGCTCCCCTCGCGGTGGGCGGGGTTCCAGCCGACCGGGTGGTGGTGGGGGCCAAGAACTTTTCCGAACAATCCATCCTCGCCGAGGTCATGGCCGCGCGCCTGCGCCGGGCCGGCTTCACCGTCACCGAAAAGCTCGACCTGGGCTCGGCCCTCGCCTACCAGGCCCTGGCCGCCGGGGAGATCGACGCCTATGTCGACTATTCCGGCACCCTGTGGACCAACGTCCTCAAGCGCGGCGACACCCCGCCCCGGCAGGCGCTCCTCGATCAGATGACCCGGGACCTGCGCCGCCGGGACGGCGTCGAGGTGCTGGGCCCGCTGGGCTTCGAGAACGCCTACGCCCTGGCCATGCGCCGGGACCGCGCCAAGGCCCTGGGGATCACCACCATCGCCGACCTGGCCAAGTACGCCCCGCGGATGACCCTGGGCTCGGACCTGGAGTTCCTCTCCCGCCCCGAATGGACGGCCCTGCACGAGGCCTACGGCCTGAGCTTCCACGCCGAGAAACGCTACCAGCCGACCTTCATGTACAAGGCGGTCACCGGCGGCGAGGCCGACGTCATCTCCGCCTTCTCCAGCGACGGCCGCATCGCCGCCGACGACCTGGTGGTGCTCACCGACCCCAAACAGGCCATCCCCCCCTATGACGCGGTGATCCTGGTCTCCCCCAAGCGCGCCCACGACGCCCGCTTCAAGGCCGCCCTGCAGCCGCTGGTGGGCGCCATCCCCGTGCAGACCATGCGCGCCGCCAACTACAGCGTCGACCGCGAGCAGAACAAGCTGGCCCCTGGCCAGGCGGCGCGGGCGTTGAAGCTGGGGCGGTAGGGGGGCGTTGGCGTTATTGGGAATCAACAACAGCGGTGCGGCGGCACGCCGCCCCTCAGTCGGCTTCGCCGACANNCTCCCCGCACGCGGGGAGCACTCAATAGCCTGAGTCCTCCCCGCGTGCGGGGACGTGGCCTGGAGCGAAGCGTAGGGCCGGAGGGGTCGTCGGATCGGCGTAACTGCGATTCCGACTAAACCAAATGTGCTCTAGGCCTGCCGCTACCCCGCCTCGGGCGCCGTCCAGGCCATCGCCGGGCGTTCGGCGAAGGCGGCGTAAAAGGCGGCAAGACCGGGATACCGCGCCCGCCAGCCGTTATCGGGGAAGCGGAAGTCGAGGTAGCCCAGGGCGCAGGCGGTGGCGATCTGGCCGAGGACGGCGCTGGCGGCGAGGTCGGCCGCCTCACCCTCCAGGCTGGCCAGGGCCCGCTCGATCTTGCGGGTCTGGCCGTCGATCCAATCCTGCCAGAGCCGGTCGCGGGGCCTGAGCGCGAGCTCGTAACGCACCAGCAGGGCCGCATCCAGCAGGCCGTCCGCCGTCGCCTGGAGGCGCAGGGCGCGCCAGTGGTCGGGATGATCGGCCGGCGGCATGAGGCCGCCGCCGCCGATGTGGTCGAGATACTCCAGGATGACCCGGCTATCGAACAGGGCCTCGCCGCCCTCCAGCACCAGCACCGGGATCTTCCCGAGCGGCGCGAGCCGCGCCAGATCCGCGTCCTCGGCGACCGGCGTCGTCGTCGCCGGAACCAGGGTGATCCGGTCCGTGAGGCCGAGGTGATCGGCCGCCAGCCGGACCTTGCGGGCGTAGGGCGAGGTCTGGGAATAGTAGAGCTTCATGGGGTGTCCGAACCGATGCCTTGGTCAGGCGCCGTCAAAGGGAACACGTACCGTTTTGCGCCCCCGCGGTCGACGCAGACGCGCCCTTAAACCTTGGTGGCGAGTCTGCTCTGGCGTCGGGCGATGTCAATGACGACGCGCTTCGCGTCGCCGCGTCGCGGCGGCCCCGAAAGGGCCCGTCATTGACATCGCCAGACGCCAGAGCTCCAACCTTGCCAAGGGTTTCAGGGACGATCCCCGTCATGAATGCGGGGGCCCCAAGTCCTCGCTGACGCTGTCATCATGCTATGAAATCGCCCCGGTCGGAATTGTACGTGTCCCTGATTTTCACGCCCCCACCGGAGGTATGATTTTCGCGGGCGATCCTGCAAGGGGGGTAACGGCGCCGGTTCGCCGAGGACCCTGCGATGGGCTGGAGGAGCGGTTCGGTGCAATTCGTGTATTTCCATGGGCAGCCGGGCGGGCCGGCCGAGGCGCGGTTTCTCGCGGCGCAGCCCCTCTCCAGAGCGGACGTTTACCTCCCGGACCGGTGTCGCGAACGGCCCGATCTGGCGATGGCCCCCTATTTCGATGTCCTGGCGACAGCGGTGCTTGACCGGTACCCCGCGGGCCCGGTGCGGCTGATCGGCTTTTCCATGGGGGCCTTCGTCGCCATTGAGGTCGGGTTCAGGCTTGCGACGCGCGCGCCGGACCGGGATATCGGCCTGGAGCTGGTTTCGGCCGCCGCGCCCCTCGCCCTCGGTGATTTCCTGCCCCACATGGCGGGCGGCGCGATCTTCACCCTGGCCCGTGACCGACCGGCCCTGTTCGCCATGGCGACACGGGTGCAGGGCCTGTTGGCGCGCGCCGCGCCGGGGCTCCTTTTTTCCCAGCTTTTCGCGACGGCTGCCGGCGCCGACATCGACCTCGCCCGCGATCCGGACTTTCGCGCGGTGATCCAGACGATCTTGAAGCTGACCACCGCCAGCGGCGCCCGGGGCTATCGCCGGGAAATCCTGGCCTATGTGACCCAGGATCCGGCGCGGCTGCGAGGCCTGAACCTGCCGGTGCGACTTTGGCAGGGTGAGGCCGACAACTGGACCCCGCCGGCCATGGCCGCCGCCCTCGCCGCCGCCCTGCCCTGGGTCCAGGAGGTCCGCCACCTTGCCGGCCTCTCACACTATTCAGCCTTGCGGGCGGCCCTGCCGGAAATTGCCGCCGACAGCCCGTAGGCGGTGACCGGGGCGCGGCTCGCGCCTATCGGTCCTCGAAATCCCCCGCCCGGTCCCCCAGCAGGAACCGCGGTCCCGCCCCCGCCCGCGCCGCCCGGTCGCCGGGGTTGTAGAGGGCGCAGCGGTCGAGGGAGAGGCAGCCGCAGCCGATGCAGCCGTCCAGCAGGTCGCGGGTCTTCTCGAGCATGGCGATGCGCGCGTCGAGCGCCCCGCGCACCCGCGCGCTGATCGCCGCCCAGTCGGTGCGGCTCGGCGGGCGGCCCTGGGGCAGGGTGGCCAGTTCCGCCTCGATCTCGGCCAGGGTCAGGCCAAGCCGCTGGGCGATGAGGGCGAAGGAGAGGCGGCGGATGTCGGAGCGCAGAAACCGGCGCTGGTTGCCCGCCGTACGCACCGCGGCGACCAGGTCCCGCGCCTCGTAGAAGCGGATCGCCGAGACCGAAAGCCCGGTGCGCCGGGCGAGGTCGCCGATGGTCAGCAGGGGCGGGGGGGCGGGCATGCGGTTATCCCTTTTCGAGCTTGACCTCAAGTTAGCTTAAGGTTGTACGCCCGGCAATGGGCGCGATCCGCCGCCCGCAGCCGGCCCTGACCGGCCCGATCTGGAGACCCCGCCCATGTCCGCATCCCGCCTCGAACACGTGAACGTCACCGTCACCGATCCCAACCGCATCGCGGCGCTGATGGAGGCGCTGTTCGGCTGGCATGTGCGCTGGCGCGGCCCCGCGCGGGACGGCGGCCACACCATCCACGTGGGCTCCGATGACCACTACATCGCCCTCTATACGGGCCGGGACGTGGCCTACACGGATGCTGACTTCGCCAAGGGCCGGCCTCTGAACCACATCGGCGTCGAGGTCGACGACCTGGACGCCGTCGAGGCCCGCTGCGTCGCCGCCGGGCTCAAGCCCTTCAACCACGCCGACTACGCCCCTGGCCGCCGGTTCTATTTCTTCGATCCCGACGGTATCGAATTCGAGGTGGTCAGCTATCGCTGAGGGGCACGCCCAAGCCGATCCTTAGCGCCGCGTTAACCATAATCGCCGAGGGTCGGACTCACACAGCCGCCCCTTTTGATTTGCGTAAAGAGACCGCCCCATGAACGGCGCCGAGGTGCTTGATGTCGGACGCGACGCCATCTGGCTGACCCTGCAGCTCTCCGCCCCGATTCTCGTCGTCGGCCTGGTTGTGGGGGTGGGCATCGGCCTGATGCAGGCCCTGACCCAGATCCAGGAAGCCACCCTGGTCTTCGCCCCGAAGATCGTCGCCATCTTCGTGACCCTGCTGGTCTGCCTGCCGTTCATGGGGGCGCTGATGAACGGCTTCATGCACCAGATCGCCGCCCGCATCGCGGGCATGTAGGCCGATGGAGCACTACGCCACGGGGCAGCAGGTCTGGATCGCGGGGCTGGTCTTTTTCCGGGTCGGCACGCTGACCATGCTGATTCCCGGGATCGGCGAGGGCTATGTGCCGGTGCAGATCCGCCTGGCCTTCGCCCTGGTGCTGACCCTGTGCATCGCCCCCGTCGCCGCCCCCTACCTGCCGGCCGAACCGGCCAGCATCGACGCCATGGTCGGCTATGTGATCAAGGAGGTGCTCATCGGCCTGATGATCGGCGGGCTGCTGCGGCTGTTCCTCGCCTCCCTGACCACCGCCGGCGAGCTCGTCTCCCTGCAGACGACCCTGGCCTTCGCCCAGACCGCCAACCCCCTGCAGGCGGCGCCGGCGACCACGGTTTCCACCTTCCTGTCGATCCTGGGCATCACCCTGATCTTCGACACCGACCTGCACCGCATGTTCCTGGCCGCCATCGCCCACAGCTACACCCTTTTCCCTGTCTACAAGGCCGTCCCCCTCGCCGACGCCGGCGCCCTGGCCGCCCAGACCGTCGCCAAGACCTTCACCCTGGGGGTCCAGCTCGCCGCCCCGGTGATCGTGTTTTCCCTGGTGTTCAACGTGGCCACGGGCCTGATCGGCCGGGCCATGCCCCAGTTCCAGATCTTCTTCGCCGCCACGCCGCTCAACCTTTTGCTCGGCCTGTCGATCTTCGCCCTCAGCGTCGGGGGCATCGGCCTGCTGTGGGTGCAGTCCTACGAAACCTTCCTGCACGTGCTGGTCTGACGGCCTGACCCATGGCTGAAGAACCCGACTCAGGCTCGAAAACCGAAGAGGCCTCCCCGCGAAAACTCGAGGAGGCGCGGCGCCGGGGCGAGGTGCCCAAGTCCTCCGACCTCACCCAGTGGGCGTCCCTGACCGGGGCCGTCGGGGTGGTGGCCATGGCCGGCGGCGGCATGAGCACCACCCTGGCCCAGCAGCTGCTCCCCTTCATCGACCATCCCCAGTCCTTCGACCTCGCGGGGGGCGGCGGCCCCGCGGTGATGAAGACCGCCCTCACCGCGGGGGCGCCGATCGTCTTCGCGGTGATGGGGGGCGCGGCCGTCTGCGGCGCCTTCGGCAACCTTGTGCAGCACGGCTTCCTGCTCACCCCCGACCGCCTCGCCCCCGACTTCAGCCGCATCTCGCCCATGAAGGGGTTCAAGCGGCTCTACGGCATCGACGGCATGGTCGGCTTCCTGCGCTCGGCGCTGAAGATCGGCCTCGTCGGGGCGGTGGCCTGGATGGCGATCAGGCCGCACACCACAGAGTTCCAGACCCTGGTCGACGTGGATCCCCTGGCCATGCTCACCCGCTCGTCGGCCATGCTGCGGTCCCTGTTCTACTCCGTCCTCGCCCTGCTGGGGGTGATGGCGATGGTCGACTGGATCTGGCAGCGCCAGCGCTTCCTGCAGCGGATGCGGATGAGCAAGGAGGAGCTGAAGGAGGACTTCCGCCAGGCCGAGGGCGATCCGCACATCAAGGCCAAGATCAAGCAGATCCGCAACGAGCGCTCCCGCCGCCGGATGATGCAGAACGTGCCAAAGGCCACGGTGGTGCTGATGAACCCGACCCACTACGCCGTGGCCCTGCGCTATGTGGCCGGGGAGACGCCGGCGCCCCTCTGCGTCGCCAAGGGCATGGACAGCCTCGCCCTGAAGATCCGCGAGATCGCCGAGGAGCACGGCGTGCCGGTGATCGAGGACGCCCCCCTGGCCCGGGCCCTCTACGCCACCGTCGAAATCGACCAGACGATCCCACAGGAACACTACAACGCCGTCGCCAAGGTGATCGGCTTCGTCCTGCAGACCGCCGCCCGCCGGCAGGGCCGCGGATGAGGCGGGGGTCTGAACCGAGGTCGGATCGTGTCGCCTCGGCTGGCGATATCACAAAACCCGTCACCCCCGGGCTTGTCCCGGGGGCAAGGGATCACGAGCGGGTTTCGTTGAGGCTCGGTGCGACGCTTTCACCGTCGGTGTTCCCTTGCCCCCGGGACAAGCCCGGGGGTGACGGATCAATTTGGCGGTCCTGCAAAGTTCGACCTCGATCCATTGACCGCCGCGTCACCAGAGCTGCGCGCCGATGACGCCGGATTCTGCGTTGACGACAAGGTATCATGATGGGTGATTCGGACGCCTCGCTGGCTTGGCGCGCGCCCGGGAGCCGAACAGGAGGGACTTCCGCCATGGCGGACTCGACCGACTCCGAAGCCATTCGGCCTCGCCGCTTCGACCCCCTGCCCGTCGCGGCGGCGGTCTTCTTCGCCCTCGCCCTGGTGTTCGCCACCTATCCCGCCTTCCGGGCGGGACCGGCGAGCATGGGCGGGCTGCTGCTGCTGCTCGGCGTGGTGGGGGTGGCCTTCTTCATCATCCTGGCCATGCGCGGCGCCCGCGCGCCGGCAACGGACGGCCTGGCGGCCGAGACCTTCCTGGCCGCCCTCGACGAGCCGGCGGCCCTGGCGGCGGCGGACGGGCGGCTGATCGCCGCCAACGCCGCCTGGACCGAGGCGGTGGGCGACCTGGGCCGTCTGCCCCGCTCGGCGGCGTCCGGCGCCCTCTTCGTGGCGCTCAAGGCGGCGCGGCGCGGCGCGTCCAGCAG
>PLSW01000361.1 GCA_003165275.1 Caulobacteraceae bacterium | reverse complement strand
GTTCGACAAAATTCATAAATAACAATGTGATATAGAGGAAATGCGAAAGAGGCCTTCTCCCCTTGCGGGAGAAGACCATCCCGGCGAAGGCGGACGGAAGGGGTCGCACCGGCCCATCCGCGCGGTGTCGACAACGCAGCGTCGGGGCCGGTGCGACCCCGGCCCTTCGGGCCACCTTCTCCCCCAAGGGGAGAAGGCCTATGTCAATTCGCCCCAGGGCCGTCAGTTGGCCAACCTTCTTAGACGTCCGCGCCCTGGAACCTCGCCTGGGAGGACAGGCGGACCCTACTCCACCCCAAGCTTGGCCTTCAGCAAGGCGTTCACCGCGCCCGGGCTGGCCTTGCCGGCGGTCTCCTTCATCACCTGGCCGACGAACCAGCCCAGGGCCTGGGGCCGGGCCTTCACCGCCTCGGCCTTGTCCGGGTTGGCGGCGATGATGGCGTCGATCACCGCCTCAATCGCGCCGGTGTCGGTGACCTGGACCAGGCCGTGGGCCTCGACGATGGCCGCCGGAGCGCCCTCCCCGGCCCACATGTGGTCGAAGACGGTGCGGGCGATCTTGGAGGAGATCACCTCGTCTTCGATCAGCTTGACCAGGCCGGCGATGTCGTCCGTGGAGATCGGGCTCTGCTCGATGTCGCGGCCGTCCTCGGCCAGCCGGCCCATCAGGCCGTTGGTGATCCAGTTGGCGACCAGCTTGGCGTCGCGGCCGGCGGCGGCGCGTTCGAAGAAGTCGGCCCGGCCCTGCTCGATGGCCAGCACCCGGGCGTCGTAGGCGGTGAGGCCATACTGGGCCTGCAGCCGCGCGCGCTTGGCGTCGGGCAGTTCGGGCAGGCTGTCCTGGATGGCCTTGATCCAGGCCGGATCGAGTTCCAGGGGCAGCAGGTCGGGATCCGGGAAGTAGCGGTAGTCTTGCGCCTCTTCCTTGGAGCGCATGGAGCGGGTCTCCAGCTTGCCGGAATCGAACAGGCGGGTTTCCTGGTCGATCTTGCCGCCGTCCTCGAGAATCTCGATCTGGCGGCGGGCCTCGTACTCGATGGCCTGCTGGATGTAGCGGTAGGAGTTGACGTTCTTGATCTCGCAGCGCGTGCCCAGCGGCCCACCGGGTCGGCGCACGGAGACGTTCACGTCGGCGCGCAGATTGCCCTTCTCCATGTCCCCGTCACAGGTGCCGAGGTAGCGCAGGATGGAGCGCAGCTTCTTCACATAGGCCGCCGCCTCTTCCGAGGTGCGCATGTCCGGCTTGGAGACGATCTCCATCAGCGCCGTGCCGGCGCGGTTGAGGTCGACATAGGTCCAGTCGGGATCCAGGTCGTGGATCAACTTGCCGGCGTCCTGCTCCAGGTGCAGGCGCTCGACGCCGACCTTGAAGGTGGTGCCGTCGTCGCGTTCGACCTCGATCACCCCCTCGCCCACGATCGGGTGGGCGAACTGGCTGATCTGGTAGCCCTGCGGCAGGTCTGGATAAAAGTAATTCTTACGGTCGAAGCGCGACCATTCGTGGATCTGGGCGCCGATACCCAGGCCCGTGCGCACGGCCTGCTCGACGCAAAAGGCGTTGATTACCGGCAGCATGCCCGGCATGGCGGCGTCCACCAGGGAGACCTGCTCGTTGGGGCCCGCGCCGAAGCCCACGGCGGCGCCCGAAAACAGCTTGGATTTCGAGGCGACCTGGGCGTGGACCTCCAGGCCCAGAACGATCTCCCAGGGGCCGGTGCGGCCCTCGATATAGTTGGATGCGTCGGTCATGTCCGCGTCTTAACCGCTACGCGGGCGCTGGACAATCGGCCCGTTTTCGTCGTCATTAGAGCTTTGCCATAGCCCACCCAAAAGGAAACGTCATGAAGACCCTGATCGCCGGCCTTGCGGCCCTGACCCTGGCCTTCGGCGTCGTCGCCACCGCTGACGCCCAAGCCGCCGCCCCCCCCATCCCCGCCGCCGCCGGCGCCAAGTCGGTGGAAACCACCACCATCGCCGACCTGATCGCCGACCCGGCCGCCAAGGCCGTGCTGGCCAAGGACCTGCCGGCCCTGCTGACCTATGAAGGCCTGGAGCAGATCAAGGGCCTCACCTTGCGCGGCATTTCCGTCTATCCGCAGGCCCAGCTGGACGACGTCAAGCTTGCCGCCATCCAGAAGGACCTGGACGCCGCCGCGAAGGGATAAGCCGCGGGCGTAACACCCATTCCCGAGCCCCCTCGCGGTCGCCGCGAGGGGGCTTTTGTTTGGGGGGCAGGAAGTCGTCGATGCGAATCCCCCTCCGTCCCCTCGCTACGCTCGGGTCCACCTCCCCGCACGCGGGGAGGGCTCAGGGATGATTGCTCCCCGCGTGCGGGGAGCTGTCGGCGAAGCCGACTGAGGAGCGTCGGGCCGTCGCAAAGACGCTGCCGGCGTCTAAGCCGCTACCACCAAACGTCCGGCCGCGCCTTGAAGCCTGCGGCCTGCTCCACCGCGCCCGCCAGGGAGAACAGAGTCCCCTCGTCCAGGGGCCGGCCGATGAGCTGCAGCCCCAGGGGCAGGCCCTTGGCGTCGAGGCCGGCGGGCAGGCTGAGGCCCGGCAGGCCGGCCAGGTTCACGGTCACCGTGAAGATGTCGTTCAGGTACATCGCCACCGGGTCGGTGGCGTTCTCGCCGAGCCCGAAGGCGGCCGAGGGCGCCGTGGGCGTCAGAAGGGCGTCGACCTTTTCGAAGGCCTGGACGAAGTCGTCGGTGATCCGCCGGCGCACCTTCTGGGCCTTGAGGTAGTAGGCGTCGTAGTAGC
>PLSW01000269.1:1162-41053 GCA_003165275.1 Caulobacteraceae bacterium | reverse complement strand
CAGGGGGTGCTTGGGAGTTACATCGCCTAGCCATAAATGGGGGAGGAGTTGCGAGGTCAATTCGGCCGGCGTTCTACGCCAGCCCTTACTCCGGCCCGTCCTGCTCATGATCATAAAGGATCCGCGCCGCGTCGCCCTTGAGGTCGTCGTACTGGCCGTGTTTCACGGTCCAGCCGAAGGCGGCCAGGCCGATCAGGCCGAGGAGGATGGAGATCGGCGCCAGGTAGAACAGGATGGTCATCGGCGCGCTCCGGTCAGGCCCATGCGCAGGGCGTTGAGGGTCACCACCAGGGACGATCCGGACATGGCGATGGCGGCCACGAAGGGATTGACCAGACCCAGCACCGCGGCCGGGGCGGCGATGAGGTTATAGAGCGCCGAAAAGGCGAAGTTTTCCAGGGCCCGGCGCTTGGCGGCGCGGGCGACCTCGATGGCGAGGACAACGGCGCCGAGGCCCTCGCCCTCGAACACCAGGTCGGCGGCGTTCTGGCTGGCGTCCACCGCCGCGCCGGGGGCCATGGAGGCATGGGCGCCGGCGAGGGCGGCGGCGTCGTTGAGGCCGTCGCCGACCATCAGGGTGCGCCAGCCGGCGGCCTCCAGGCCCTGGATGGCGGAGGCCTTTTCCAGCGGGGTCATCCCGGCCCGCCAACGGTCGACGCCCAGGGCCTGGGCGATCGCCGCCACGGCCGGGACCACGTCCCCAGAGAGGATCTCGACGGTCAGACCGAGGGCCCGTAGGCGATCGATGGTTTCCAGGGCGTCCGGCCGCGGGGTGTCGGCGAAGCGGAAACGTTGCGGGGCCTCGCCGTCGAAGGCGAACCAGAGTTCGGTCTGGGCGCCGGGGATGTCGGAGACCCCCAGGAAATCGGCGCGGCCCAGGCGGGCGCGGCGACCATCGATCACCCCCTCGACGCCCATGCCTGGGGTCTCGACGACGTCGTCGGCGACGGGGCCGAGACCGGCCGCCTCGGCCAGGGCGCGGGCGAGGGGATGGCGCGAGGCGCGGGCGAGGCGGGCGGCCATGGGCATCACGCCGGCCGCGCCCTCGATCATCCGCGGCCGGCCCTCGGTGAGCACGCCGGTCTTGTCGAACACCACGTGGGTGACCGAGGCCAGGCGCTCGAG
Source organism: Caulobacteraceae bacterium (assembly GCA_003165275.1). GTDB lineage: Bacteria > Pseudomonadota > Alphaproteobacteria > Caulobacterales > Caulobacteraceae > Poindextera. The sequence goes on along the minus strand of PLSW01000269.1, from coordinate 39,928 downwards.
GGCCGCGCCGGACTTGACCAGCACCCCGGCGCGGAACAGCCGTCCGCTGGCGGTCACCTGCACCGCCGGCACCGCCAGGCCCAGGGCGCAGGGGCAGGTGATGATCAGCACCGCCGCCGCCCGGATCAGGGCCTCGTGCCAGCCCAGGCCGAGGGCCCAGCCCAGGATGAAGGTTCCGGCCGCGATGGTGTGGACCGTCGGCACATAGATGGCGGCGGCCTTGTCGGCGAGGCGGATGTACTTGGATTTCGACTGGGCGCCGGCCTCCATCAGCCGGGCGATCTCGGCCAGGGCGGAGTCCTGCACCCGCGCCTGGACGCGCAGGATCAGGCGGCCGGTGAGGTTCAGGGCGCCGGCGTAGAGGCGCGCGCCGGGCTCGGCGGCGATGGGCTGGGTCTCGCCGCTGATCAGGGCGTTGTCGATCTCCGAGCGGCCGGTCTCGACCAGGCCGTCGACGGGGATGCGCTCCCCCGGCGCGACGGCCAGCCGGTCGCCGACCTCGACCTTGGCGATGGGGACGGCGTGCTCGTGGCCGCCGGAGTCCAGTCGCCGGGCGACGCTGGACTGCAGGGCCAGGAGGTCGCGAGCCGCGCTGCGCGCTCGGGCCCGCAGCTGATGGTCGAGGTAGCGGCCGATCAGCAGCAGGAAGATCAGGGTGACGGCGGCGTCGAAATAGGCGTGGCCGCCGCCCTTGATGATCTCGTAGAAGCTGACCACCAGGGTCAGCAGCACGCCGATGGTGATCGGCACGTCCATGTTGGCCCGGCCGCGGCGCAGGGAGTTCCAGGCGGAGGTGAAGAAGGGCGTTCCGGCGTAGAGGGCGCAGGGCGTGGCGACCAGGGCGGCGAACCAGTACATCACCGCCCGGGTCGAGGGCTGCAGCTCCTGGCCGAACAGCCCCGCCCACACCGGGACGGTGAACATCATCACATTCAGGGTGCCGAAGCCGGCGACCCCCAGGGCCAGCAGCAGCCGGCGGCCTTCCTTGTCGTGCTCGTCCTGGATGATGGCCGGGTCGAACAGCCGCGCCTCATAGCCCATGTCCTCGAGGGCCGTGATGATGCGGTTCGGGTCCGCGCCGGCGCCCTTGAGGGTCACGGCCAGCTTGCCGGTGGAAAGGTTCAGCCGCGCGCCGCCGACGCCGGGCTGCTGGGCGACGCCCTTTTCGATCTTGGCCATGCAGGCGGCGCAGCGCGCCCCCTTGACCATCAGCTCCAGCACCGCCCCGCCCTTGGCGTCGTGGGTAATGAAGCCGGAGAAATCGGGCGCTTCGGCGGTCATGGCTGGTAGAGTCTACGGTCGGCCTTGGCGACGTCGCCCCTGGCGTTCACGGCGGTGACCTCGAAGTCCCAGGCGCCGGTCAGGCCGCCTGGCCGCGCCGCATAGACGCCGGGGGCCACTTCCTTGAGCGGTAGGGTGCGCTCGCCGTCCTCGGTGGCCGGTCGCTCCAGCTTGCCCATGACCTGCAGGCCCTTGATCGGCGCTCCGGTCCGATCGACCACCTCCACCCGCAGCTGGTCATGGTCCTCGACCCCGGCGGCGAGTCGCCAGCCCAGGGCCGCCTGCTGCCGCTTCTGCTTCAGCGCGGCGTTGTAGGCCAGGCCGTCCTCATAGGGCGTCAGGGTGGTTTCGCCGGGGAAGGTCTTGTAGGCGGACACCATAAAGACGGTGTTGATGGCGATATCGATCCCGAAGAAGACCACGAAGCCGACCAGGACGTGCCAGCCCTTCAGGGTGAAGTGCGCGGGTTTGGCGGTGGCGGTCATTGCGGGTTCGCAGCTCCGGACAGGAAGACGGATTCTTTATCGGCGACGATGGCGCCGTCGTGGGCCTCGAAGGTCACCGGCACGCTCGGCGCTGCCAGGGACTCCTCGGGGGCGGTGACGAAGAGGCGCAGGGCGCCGACCTGATCGGGCTCGACGGTCAGGGTGGCCGTCCTGCCCGTCGCCACCGCGCCCGGGGCGATCAGGCTGTAGCCCGTCAGGCCGGTCAGGCTGATGGTGAAGGTGTGGCGCTCGAAGGTGCGGTTGGCGAGCTTGATGACGAAACCGTTGCGGATCGCGCCGTCATGCAGGCGCACGTAGGTGGGATTGCGGTCCTTCAAGACGTCGAAGACCACCGGGCTGCGCTGCGAAAAGCCCCACGCCATGATCCCGGTGACCAGGGCCAGGGCGAAGCCATAGTAGAGCGTGCGGGCGCGGATCGGATGGTAGGTCGCCTTCTTGCCACAGGCGCGCTGGGCCACCGCCGCGTCGGTATCATAGGAAATCAGCCCGCGCGGCCGGCCGACCCGCACCATGATCTCGTCGCAGGCGTCGGCGCACAGGCCGCAGTTGATGCATTCGATCTGGCCGCCGTTGCGGATGTCGATGCCCATCGGGCAGACGATGACGCACTGGTCGCAGTCGACGCAGTCGCCGCGGCCTTCCCAGGTCTCGGTCTTCTTGTGCGGTCCGCGCGGCTCCCCGCGGTCGGATCGGTAGGTGATCTGCAGGGAATGCTCGTCTAGCATGGCGCCCTGGATGCGGGGCCAGGGGCAGAGGTAGGTGCAGACCTGCTCGCGCATGGTCCCGGCGAGGGCGTAGGTGGTGAAGGTCAGGACGCCCATGGAGACATAGGCGGTCATCGGCGCCTCGCCGACGAAGAGCTGGCGTAGCAGGGTCGGGGCGTCGTGGAAGTAGAAGATCCAGGCGCCGCCGGTGGACAGGGCGATCAGCAGCCAGGTGGCGTGCTTGCCCAGTTTGCGGCCGATCTTGTTCAGGCTCAGTCGCGAGGCGTCGAGCTTCATGCGGGCGTTGCGGTCGCCCTCGAAGAAGCGCTCGACTACGATGAAGAGGTCAGTCCAGACCGTCTGCGGGCAGGCGTAGCCGCACCAGAGCCGGCCGAAGAGGGCGGTGGTCAGGAACAGGGCCAGGGCCGCCGCCACCAGCAGGCCGGTGAAGAAATACACCTCCTGCGGCCACAGCTGGATGAAGAAGAAGTAGAAGCGCGGGCCGGTGAAATCGATCAGCACCGCCTGTTGCGGCAGGCCGGCCGGCCGTTCCCACCGAATCCACGGGGTGATGTAGTAGATCGCCAGGGTGACGATCAGCAGCACCCACTTGATCATCCGCCACCGGCCATGGACCAGCTTGGGATAGATCGGCGTGCGCGGCTTGTAGAGCCCGCCGTTGTCCTTGGATTTTTCGCGGGCGGCTGCGGCCGCGGAGACCGGACCCGCGGCGTCGGATTTCTGACGGGTCCGATCGATGACGGTCACCATAGTCTTTACTCTTAAACTCCGGCTACTGGGCGGAATTGACGTGGATGTAGACGGTCAGGGCCTTGATCGTGTTCGCGTCGAAGCGATGGCCCCAGGCCGGCATGACCCCGCCGTTGCCGTTCCAGATCTGGTTGTGGATCGAGCCGCGGTCGGGACCATAGAGCCAGTCCTTGTCCGTCAGGTTCGGCGCGCCGAACTGCTGGTTGCCCAGGCCCTGGGGACCATGGCAGGCGGCGCAGTTGTCGGCGAACAGCGGGGCTGCGCGGGCGACGGCGGCGGGGTCGGCCTTACGGTGCGACAGGGCCGTCACATACTCGGTCAGATCGTCGATCTGAGCGGGCTTGAGCAGGGTGTCGCGGCCGAACGCCGGCATCTGGGAGTTGCGGGTGTTGGGATCATCGGCCCGCACCCCGAAGGTGATGGTCCGCTGGATGTCCTGCAGCGAGCCGCCCCACAGCCAGACGTCGTCACGCAGGTTCGGATAGCCCTTGCCCCCGGTGCCGCCAGTGCCGTGGCAGGCGGCGCAGTTGTCGCTGAAGATCGATTGGCCGACCGCTAGGGCGTAGGCCTGGAGTTGCGGGTCCTTCTCGATCTGCTCCAGCGAGGCCGAGGCCAGGCGCGTGGCCTGGGCCCCGCGCTGGGCTTTCAGATCTTTCAGGTCCTCGACCACCTGCGCCCGGGCGGAGTTGTGCAGCAGGCCCGGGGTGTAGCCGTGGAGGCCGGGCCAGGCGGGCATCAGAATCCAGTAGCCGACCGCGAAAGCGATGCAGCCGTAGAAAATCCACAGCCACCAACGGGGCAGGGGGTTGTCCAGTTCCTTGATGCCGTCCCACTCGTGGCCGGTTGTCTCAATTCCGGAGTGTTCGTCGATTTCCGGTTTGTCGGTCACGCGGGGTCCTCCTCGTCGAGGGGCAGGCGAGCTGCATGGTCGAATTCGGCGCGTTTTTTGGGCCAGAAGGCGTAGAGGCAGGCGCCGGCGAAGATCAGCACGAAGTAGACGGCGCCGCCCTGCTGAGCGAAGCGGGCCGCTGTTTCATAGGTCATGGGATCACCGCTTATTGGCCGGCGCGTCGGCCTTGTAGGTTGAGAAGTCGACCAGGGTGCCCTGCATCTGCAGGTAGGCGATCAGCGCATCCATCTCGGAGATCTTGTCGGGGTTGCCGTCAAAATCGCGGATGTTGATCTTCTGGCCGTAGTGGGCGTTGAGCGCCTTGGGGCTGGCCGTCGGATCGGCCTGGGCCTTCAGATCGTCCTCCGCGCCGTTGACCTCGGCGTCCGTATAGGGAACGCCCAGCCGCTGCATGGTGTGGACCTTGTCCTTGATGTCCCGGTAGTCGAGATCATGTTCGGCCAGGAACTTGTACGGGGGCATGATCGACTCCGGCACCACGGAGCGCGGGTCGATCAGGTGATCCCGGTGCCAGGCGTCGGAGTACTTGCCGCCCACCCGGGCGAGGTCGGGTCCATTACGCTTGGAACCCCACTGGAACGGGTGGTCGTACATGCTCTCGGCGGCAAGGCTGTAGTGGCCGTAGCGCTCCACCTCGTCCCGCAGGGGACGGATCATCGCCGAGTGGCAGAGGTAGCAGCCCTCGCGGATGTAGATGTCCCGGCCCTCCAGCTCGAGGGGGGTGTAGGGACGCATCCCGTCCACCTTCTCGATGGTGCTGTCGAGCCAGAACAGCGGGGCGATCTCGACGAGGCCGCCGATGGAGACGACGACGATGATCCCCAGCAGCAGGAGCATCGAGTGACGCTCCAGCAGGCCATGTTTTTTGAAGATTGAAGCCATCGGACCTACTCCGCGGCCAGGGCGGCGGTGGCGGGAACCGCCAGGGCCGGGTGGTTGGCCTTGTCGGTGCTGGGAAGCCCGACAGTGCGCACCAGGTTGTAGATCATGATGAGTGTTCCCGTCAGATACATCAGCCCTCCGCACAGTCGAACGATCATTTCGACGTGTTTGGCGGCGACGGTTTCAATGAAGCTGTAGGCAAGGAACCCTTGGGGCGTGTATTCGCGCCACATCAAGCCTTCCATGATCCCGGACACCCACATCGCGGAGATGTAGAGCAGGATGCCGGTGGTCGCGATCCAGAAGTGCCACTCGACCAGGGCGTTGGAATACAGCTTGTCCTTCTTCCACAGCCACGGCACCAGGCAGTAGATGGCGCCGAAGGTGACGAAGCCGACCCAGCCGAGCGCGCCGGAGTGGACGTGGCCGATGCCCCAGTCGGTGTAGTGGCTGAGAGCGTTGACGGTCCGGATCGACATGACCGGACCTTCGAAGGTCGACATGCCGTAGAAGGCCAGGGACACCACCAGCATCCGGATCACCGGATCGGTGCGCAGCTTGTCCCACGCGCCCGAGAGGGTCATCAGGCCGTTGATCATCCCGCCCCAGGACGGCATCCACAGCATGATCGAGAAGGTCATGCCCAGGGTCTGGGTCCACTGCGGCAGCGCCGTGTAGTGCAGGTGGTGCGGGCCGGCCCAGATGTAGATGAAGATCAGCGCCCAGAAGTGCACGATGGACAGCCGGTAGCTGTAGATCGGCCGCTCGGCGCGCTTGGGGATGAAGTAGTACATCATCGCCAGGAAGCCGGCGGTGAGCAGGAAGCCCACGGCGTTGTGGCCGTACCACCACTCGACCATGGCGCTCTGCACGCCCGACCAGACCTCATAGCTGCGGTGGTTCAGGAAGTTGACCGGCAGGGCGAGGTTGTTGACGACGTGCAGGATGGCGATGGTGATGATGAACGACAGGTAGAACCAGTTGGCCACATAGATATGCGGCTCCTTGCGCTTCCAGATCGTCCCCAGGAACACGATCAGATAGGCGACCCAGACGATGGTCAGCCACAGATCGGTCAGCCATTCCGGCTCGGCGTACTCCTGCCCCTGGGTGATGCCGACTAGGTAGCCCAGGCCCGCCAGGACGATGAACAGCTGGTAGCCCCAGAAGACGAACCAGGGGGTCATGCCGCCGAACAGCCGCGCCTTGCAGGTCCGCTGAACCACCCAGAAGGAGGTGCAGATCAGGGCGTTGCCCCCAAAGGCGAAGATCACCGCCGAGGTGTGCAGCGGCCGGATGCGGCCGAAGTTCAGGAAACCGAAGTCGGGGAAGTAGAAGATTCTCGGCCAGGTCAGCTGGGCGGCGATCACCACCCCGACCAGCATGCCGACGGCGCCCCAGCCCATGGTGGCGATGACGCCGGCCTTGATGACCCCGTCCATGTAGCGGGTCTTGTCCTGGGCGAACTTGCCCGAGGACAGGCCCGAGGTGAGGACCGCCGCCCCGGCGATGAAGCCGACGGCGAAGATCACCCCCTGGAACTGGAACAAGGGATCCTTCGACAGGGCGGTGGCGGTGATGGACGCCAGCGCCGCCAAGACGGCGAAGATGAGATACGCGCTCGCGCCCCCGGAATCCGGAGAGCGCGGCGCGCTGATTGTGGAAGCTGTGGTCTGCAAGTGTGCCCCCGGCCTGAAAGGACTTCGAAATGAAGTTGGGCTTTGGGTCGTCTTTACGGGCGCGTAAGGCATTGACCTGGATCAAGGAGGGGGGCGGAGTGTCGCCGCATTGATCGTCCAAGTCAGAGTCACCAGCGCGAGCGCACCGTCATGTCGTCAAAACCGTCTTCGGCCCCCCGCGGCGACACCCTGATCCGCGGCGGCGCCGTATCGGCGGTCTTGGGCGCGGTCTGGTATCTGGTGCTGGTGCGCCCCACGGCCCTGGCGGCGATCGCCGGGCCGATCTGCGGCCATCGCGGCCTGTTGATCGCCCACTGCCCCCCCTGCTACGCCGCCCTGGCCCTGGTGGTGGCCGGGTTGGCGGTGATCGCGGCGGGGGTCATGTCGAACCGCCGGGCCCCGGCGGTTCCGGTCGCCGCGAGACCGCGTCGATAGAGGGCGAGGCCGATTGCGACATAGGGCGCGTTAAAGGCAGCCGCGCGCGTGGTCAGAGCCACGCCCTTCTATCGTTTTTACACAAACAGGGTTTCGAATTGGCCCGCCGCAATCCTGCCTGGAAACCCGTTGGGGCGGCTCGATTCCCCCCTGCTGGCGCCTTGCGGCATTGCGCCGCGGGCCGTGGTCGCCCCAATCAGATCGCCTTTGAATGCCGTCCGGCGGCGACCGAAAAATAGGCGTCGAACACCGCGGAGACCGAGCGGACCAGCAGCCGGCCCTGTTCGGTGACGCGGATGGTGTCGCCGGCGATCTCGACCAGACCGTCGGCCTCGAAATCCCGCAAACGATCACGTTCGGGGCCGAGCTCGGCGGCGCTGCGGTCATGGCGGGCGCTGACCGCGGCCAGATCGACCTCCAGGTCGCACATCAGCCGCTCGATGATCTCGGCCCGATAACGGTCGTCGGCGGTCAGCGGGACTCCGCGGACCACCGGCAGGCGGCCCTCCGAGACGGCCGCGCGCCAGGCCAGTTCCTGCGACTGATTCTGCACGAAGCCCTGCGGCAGGGCGCCGATGGCCGAGGCGCCCATGCCGATCAGGGTGGAGGCCTCGTCGGTGGTGTAGCCCTGGAAGTTGCGGTGCAGGGTTCCGGCGCGCAGGGCGGCGGTCATGGAATCGCCTTCCAGGGCGAAATGGTCGAGGCCGATACGCACATAGCCGGCCTCGATCAACCGCGCGGCGGCGGCCTCGCTCTGGTCGAGCCGCTCATGCGGGCCGGGCAGCTCGGCTTCGCGGATCAGCTTCTGGTGGGTCTTCATCCACGGCACGTGGGCATAGCCGAACAGGGCCACGCGATCGGGGCGCAGGCGCAGGACCTGATCCAGGGTCTCCAGGGTGTCCTCGGTGGTCTGGTTGGGCAGGCCGTACATCAGGTCGAGGTTGATCGAGGCGACGCCGGCCTCCCGCAGCCAGGCCATGCCGTCGCGGATCTGTTCGATGGTGTCGTCGCGGTTCACCGCGCGCTGGACGTGGGGCGACAGGCTCTGGACCCCCAGGCTGGCGCGGTTCAGGCCCCGGCGGGCGGCCGCCTGCACCCAGTCGCGGGTCAACACCGCCGGATCGAGCTCGGCGGCCACCTCCAGCCCCTCGGCGCTAGGAAAGTGGACGGCGAGGGCGTCGAAGAGGGCGTCCATCTCCTCGGGGGTGAGCATGTTAGGCGTGCCGCCGCCCAGGTGGACGGCCGCGGCGGGCAGGGGCCCTTGCAGGGCGCCCCGCACCAGGCCGAACTCCTTGATCAACAGCTTGACGTACTCGCTGATCGGTTCGCGCCGGTTCACCGCCCGGGTGTTGCATCCGCAGTACCAGCAGAGGCGGGCGCAGAAAGGGATATGCAGGTAGAGCGACACCGGCTCGCCCTCGGGCAGAGCCGCGAGCCAGCCGGCGTAAGTGGCGGCGTCGACCTGCGGCGTGAACTGCACGGCGGTGGGATAGCTGGTGTAGCGCGGGGCGCGGCCGTCGTACTTGTCGATCAGGTCGGCGAGGGGACGGGCAGGCGCGAGCGGGCGGCGCAGGTCATCGAGCATCATACAAAATCCAGGGTGGGGAACGCCGCGGCGCTCACAAGGTCGGGGCTTCGGCGAGGCCCGCGCGAAAGGCGTCTCGCGCGGTTTTGAAACGTTCAAAGGGAAACTTGATCGGGACCCCCGCCAGGGCGGCGGCCAGCATGTCGACGTGGGCGACAAAGCCCGCAAAGGCCCGGGCGGCGTCCTCGCCGGCGGGGCTCAGCAGCGTCAGGGTCAGCACCGCGCCATCCGGGGCGGGCTCCACCTCCCAGCGCAGCGGACGTGGGGGCTCGCCCGGTCCGCTCCAGGAATATTCCAGCACCCGCGGGGGATCGATCGCCGAGACCAGACTGTCGATGACGATGCCGCTGTCCTCGAAGTTCAGCTTCGCCGACCCGCCTGCGCGCAGCTCGATCGCGCCAGGCGCGAGCCAGTCAACCAGACGATCCGGCTGGGTGAGGGCCGCCCAGACCTCCAAGGGGGTGTTGTCCAAGGTCCGCGTCAGCCGCGCCAGGATCGCGTCGCCCTTGGTCTCGAAGGTGACGCCTTCGTCCTCGATTGTGATCATCATCAACCCTCCGCCCAGCAGGCTACGGGTTCGGCGTCCGCCGAGCCTTGATGCGCATCAAACCGGCCCGACCTCCAGGCGACGAAGCCGGCGGCGGTCCGATCGTCAGGTCACGGACAGGCGGTTGCGGAAACGCGGGTCGCGATACGCCACTTCGGCGAGCACGGCGCGAAGGGTCTCGACCGCGTGGAACAGGTCGACGTAGCGGGTGTAGAGCGGCGTAAAGCCGAAGCGCAGCAAATCCGGGGCGCGGAAGTCGCCGATGAGGCCGCGCTCGATCAGGGCCTGCATGATCGCATAGGCCTGGGGATGGGCGAAGACCACGTGAGCGCCGCGGGCGGCGGCGTCGCGGGGACTGGCGAGGGCGAGGTCCAGGCCGGCGCAGCGGCTCTCGACCAGGGCGATGAAGGCCTCGGACAGCTCGCCGGCCTTGCGCTCGACGGCGGCCATGTCCGCCCGCAGCATCAGGTCGACGCCGACCTCGAGCGCGGCGAGGGACAGGATCGATGGCGTGCCGCAGAGCTGGCGCCTGATCCCGGCCGCGGGCTGGTAGTCGTCGACGAAGGCGAAGGGGTCGGCATGGCCCATCCAGCCGGTGAGGGGCGAGCGGATCTCGGCCTGGTGGCGTTCGGCGACGAACAGGAAGGCCGGGGCGCCGGGGCCGCCGTTCAGGTATTTGTAGCCGCAGCCGACGGCGAGGTCGGCCCTGGCGCCGTTCAGGTCCACCGCCAGGGCGCCGGCGCTGTGGCTGAGGTCCCAGAGGGCGACGGCGCCCTTGGCGTGGGCCCGGGCGGTGATCTCGGCCATCGGCCAGCGACGCGCGGATTTGTAGTGCACATGGGTCAGGGAGACGGCGATCACGTCCTCGTCGATGGCCCCCGGTAGGTCCTCGGCCGCGACGACGCGGATGCTCAGGCGGTCCCCCAGCAGCCGCTCCAGGCCCTGGGTCACATAGAGGTCGGTGGGGAAGTTGCCGGGCTCGGTGAGCAGGGTGCTACGCCCGGGACGCAGGCTGGCCGCCCCCGCCAGCAGCTTGAAGAGGTTGACCGAGGTGGAGTCGGCGGCGACGACCTCGCCGGTGCGGGCGCCGATCAGCCGGGCGATCTTGTCGCCCACCCGCTGGGGCGCGTCGATCCAGCCGTGGGTGTTCCAGCTGCGGATCAGGTCCGATCCCCATTGCCGGCCCACCACCTCAGCCAGCCGGGCCGCCGTCGCCCGGGGCAGGGCGCCCAGGGAATTGCCGTCCAGATAGACGACGCCGGGCGGAAGGTCGAAGGCCTCCCGAAAGGTCGCCAGGGGATCGGCCGCGTCCAGGGCTTCGAGGTCGGCGAGGGTGGGCGCCGTCATCGGGGAAGCTCACGCAGCACCGCCCGCACCGGCGACGCGTCGAGGCCCGCCAGGGGCAGGGGCAGGGCGATCAGCTCATAGTCGCCGAACGGGACGTCATCGAGCACCAGGCCCTCCAGGATCGAGAGGCCCCGGCGGCGCACGGCGTTGTGGGCGGGCAGGGCCTTGGACGTCTCCGGATCGATGGACGGGGCGTCCACGCCCACCAGCACCACCCCGAGGTCGGCCAGAGCCTCGATCAGCCCGGCGTCCAGGGCGGTGAAATCCGCCGGCCAGACGACATGATCGAAACGGGCGAAGGTGCGCAGCAGCACCCGGGGCGGAACGGCGCCCAGGGCGCCGGCGACGTCGGCGCGCGTCACCCGGCCGCGGGCGTGGCGGGCGTCGATCACCCGGCAGGGGCCGAGGTAGCGGTCCAGGTCCAGGGCCTCCGCCGTCCGCCCGGCGGGGTCATAGTGGGCGGGCGCGTCGGCATGGGTTCCCGAATGGGTGGAGAAGGTGACCTTGGCGACGTTCACCGGGCAGTCCCCCTCCAGCAGCCAGGTGGCCTCGGCGGCGAAGGCCGTGTCGCCGGGCCAGACCGGCAGGCCGGGCCGCAGGGGCTGTGAGATGTCCCAGAGCCGCGTCACGGTCAGATCGCCGTCCGCAGGCTGAGCAGTTCCGGGAACAGCTGCCGATCCAGGGCGCGCATCAGGTAGTTGACCCCCTCCGAGCCGCCAGTGCCGCGCTTGAAGCCGATGATCCGCTCGACGGTCTTCATGTGGGTGAAGCGCCATTGCTGCAGGCGGTATTCCAGGTCGACGAGCTTCTCGCCCAGTTCATAGAGGTCCCACCAGCGGTCGGCGTCGCGGTAGACCGCGATCCAGGCCGCCTCGACCTGCGGGTCGGCGACATAGGGCGCGCTCCAGTCGCGATCGAGACTGTGCTTGGGCAGGTCGAATCCACGGCGGGCCAGGGCGGCGATGGCCACGTCGTAGAGGCTGGGCGCGTGCAGGGCGGCCTCCAGGGCGGCGAAGCGGTCCGGGTCGGCCCGGTGCGGCTCCAGCATCCGCGGATCCTTGGCGCCCAGCAGGAACTCCACCATCCGGTACTGGTAGGACTGGAACCCGGAGCTCTGGCCCAGGCTGTCCCGGAAGCGGGCGTAGTCGGCGGGGGTCATGGTGGCGAGGATTTCCCAGGCCTGGATCATGTGCTGCTGAATGCGCGCCACCCGCGACAGCATCTTGAAGGCCGAGCGCAGGTCGTCCTCGCCGATGCGGACGGCGGCGGCCCGCACCTCGTGGATGCAGAGCTTCAGCCACAGCTCCGTCGACTGGTGGATGACCACGAACAGCATCTCGTCGTGCTCGCCGGTCAGCGGGACCTGGGCGCTGAGCAGGGTGTCCAGCTGCAGATAGCCGCCGTAGTCCAGGCCGCTCGGCGCCGGTTCCATGCCTTGTCCCTTCGCCGCCGGATTCGCCCTTGCGGCGCCGGAAAAACGCCTAGACTTATGCCGCAACCGCATTGTGAATGCACCCGCGATCGGCGGGGCGCCGCTCGCGGCTCAGGAGGCCGACCGTGGACCTTGCGAAGATCGCCGCCCTGCTGGCCGCCCGCCGGCCCGGCCACGGCCTGCCGCAGGGGCTCTACAACGACCCCGAGGTCTTCGCCTTCGACCTGGAGGCGATCTTCGCCCGCTCATGGCTGCTGGCCGGATTCGCCTGCGAGATGCCGATGGCCGGCGGGTATCTGTCGACCGCGGTCGGTCCCTGGCCGGTGCTGATCACCCGCGACCGGGCCGGGGCCCTGCACGCCTTCCACAATTCCTGCCGCCACCGGGGCGCGCAGATCTGCCCGGAGGGGTCCGGCGCCGCGGCGCGGCTGGTCTGCCCCTATCACCGCTGGACCTATGAGCTGTCGGGGGAGCTGGCCCGGGCGACGCGTATGCCGGCGGATTTCGATACGGCGAGCCACGGCCTGCGGCCGATCCATATCGAACAGATGGAGGGAGTGCTCTACATCTGCCTCGCCGAGACGCCGCCGGCCTTCGCCGCCTTTCGCGAGGCCTTCGCCCCCCTCGTTGCGCCCCACCACCTGTCCGACGCCAAGGTCGCCTTCGAGGCCAGCCTGGTGGAAAAGGGCAACTGGAAGCTGGTCATGGAGAACGCCCGCGAGTGCTACCACTGCCCCGGCAGCCATCCGGAGCTTTCAGTCACCTTCCCGATCCACGCCTCCGCCCATTTCGACTATGGCGAGGACAAGCGGCTGGAGATGTTCAACGACCGGATGGCGACCCTGGGGCTGCCAGTCGGTCCCGTCGAGGGGGACTGGTGGCAGGCCATGCGCTTCGCCCTCAACGAGGGTTGCGTCTCGATGACCATGGACGGCCGGGCCCTGGGCTCCAAGCTGATGTGCCCCGTCGGCGAGGGCGACATCGGCTCCCTGCGCTGGGCCCTGGAGCCGAACAGTTTCTGCCACGCCGCCGGCGACTTCGCCTTCATGTTCACCGCCCAGCCGATCGCGCCCAACGAGACCCGGGTGGTGGCCAAATGGCTGGTGCACAAGGACGCCGTCGAGGGAGTCGACTACGACCTCGCCCGCCTGACCGAGCTTTGGAACACCACCAATCTGCAGGACCTCGCCCTGGTGGAGAACAATCAGCGCGGGGTGAACGCCTATGGCTACGAGCCGGGCCCCTATTCCACCGACGCCGAGGCCCTGGCCCTGCGGTTCGTCGATTGGTACTGCGGCGCAGCCCAGCGGTTCGTGGATGACCGCGGCCTCGGCGCCCGCCCGCCGGTGCGCCTGGCGAGCCGGGGCTGAGAATGGCGAAGGTCGACACCAAGGGGCTGCGGCCCGAAACCCTGGCCGTGCATTTCGGCTATGAGCCGGCGGACGGCCTCGGCTCCGTCAAGCCGCCGTTGTACCTGACCACCACCTACGTCTACCCCAGCGCCCAGCACGCCAAGGACGTGCACCAGGCCTATTTCGACAACGAAGGGCCGTTGGCCGGCGCCGACCAGCCCGACTACATCTACAGCCGGCTCAACCACCCCAACCTCGACATGGTCGAAAAGCGCCTCGCGGCCCTCGACGGCGCCGAGGACGCGGCGGCCTTCTGCAGCGGCATGGCGGCGCACAACGCCATCGCCCTCAGCCTGGTCCGCCCTGGGGACACCATCGTCCACGGCCGGCCCCTCTACGGCGGCTCGGACGGCCTCTACACCAACCTTCTGGCCGGCTTCGGCGTTAAGCCGTTCAGCTTCAGCGACGGCGCGGACGAGGCGGACATCCGCCGCACGGTGGAGGCGGCCCTGGCCCAGGGGCCCATCGCCCTGATGGCCGTGGAGACCCCCGCCAACCCCACCGCCGCCATCGTCGACATCGCCCTGTGCGCGCGGATCGCGGCTGAAGTCGGGGAGCGGACGGGCCGCAAGCCGGTGGTCTCGGTGGACAATACCCTGCTGGGCCCCTTCGCCCAGGCGCCGCTGCAACACGGCGCGGACCTCTGCATGACCTCCCTGACCAAATACTGCGCGGGGCACAGCGACCTGCTCGCCGGCGGGGTCAGCGGCGCGGCGGCCCTGGTGGCGCCCATGAAGATGCTGCGCACCACCCTGGGCAATCACCTGGACCCCAATACGGCCTGGCTGCTCCTGCGCTCCTTCGAGACCGCGGCCCTGCGCACCGAGCGCGCCTACGTCAACGCCCGCACGGTGGCGGCCTTCCTGCGCGACCATCCCAAAGTGAAGGCGGTGACCTACCTCGGCTTCCTGCCCGAGGGCTCGCCGGCCCGCGCCGTCTACGACCGCCAGTGCCGCGCCGCCGGCTCGACCTTCTCCTTCGAACTGGTCGGCGGCGAGGCGGAGGCCTTCCGCATGCTGGACGCGCTCAGGCTGCTGCGAATGGCCGTCAGCCTGGGCGGGACGGAGACCCTGATCTGCCACTCGGCCACCACCACCCACTACGCGGTCCCGCTCGAGCTGCGCCTGGCCTCCGGCATCACCGACGGGGTCATGCGCCTGTCGGTGGGCATCGAGCATGTGGACGACCTGATCGAGGACCTCGCTCAAGCCTTGGATAAAGCCTGATGGCGCGCCCGCCTGCCGATCCCTACGCCATCAACGGCAAGTTCCCGCCGCCGGACGTCAGCGTCGACGTGCTGGTGGTTGGCGGCGGCGAGGCCGGCGGCGCGGCGGCCCTGGAGGCGGCCCGCGCCGGCGCCTCGGTGCTGCTTGTGGACGAGAACCCGGTGACCGCCCGCTCGATGGGCGACGACGTGCCCCTCTATTTCGGCGGCCGGATGAGCGGCGCGGTGCAGAACCCGGGACGGATGCTGGAGCAGGTCTTCGCCGCCAGTCCCTGGCTGGAGGCCGCCGCCGAGGCGGGCGCCGAGATCGCCCTTTCCACCACCTGCTGGGGCGCCTTCGTCAACGGCCCGGCGCTGCAGGCCCTACCGGCGCCGGTGGCCGGCCTGGCCGACGCCGAGCGCAGCTGGATGTGCGGCTTCAAGAGCCTGGTCCTGGCCACCGGCGCCCGGGACCTGGCCTACGCCTTCCCCGGCTGGGACCAGCCGGGGGTGATAGGCGCCGGCGCGCTTGCGACCCTGCTCACCCGCTACGACGCCTTCGCCGGCCGCCGGATCGTCATCCTGGGCAGTGGCGACCTGGCCCTCGCCACGGCGCTTCTGGCGCTGGATCGAGGATTGGACGTGGCGGGACTGGTCGAGGTGCGGGACGCGTCCCAGGGCTCGCCCGCCCTGGTCGAGGCGCTGCGGGTGCGGGGAACGCCTATCTTCACCGGCTGCACCGTGGCCGGGGTCGACGGCGGTCCCGGCGGCGTCGAGGCGGTGACCTTGGCGCCGGTGACGGGCGACGGTGCGCCGCAAACCCTCGCCTGCGACACCCTTTGCGTGGCCATCGGTCAGGTTCCAGCCGTGGAACTGCTCGGCGTGCTCGGCGGACGCCTCGCTCCGGTTTCGGCGCGGGGCGGCTGGACGCCGGTGCTGGAGGGCCAGGCCGTCGCCGGTCTCGCCAACGTCTTCGTCGCCGGCGACTGCGCCGGTCTCGGCGGCGGCGATCCCGCAGCCCAGGGCCGCGCCTCCGCCCGCGCCGCCCTTGGCCTCGCCGCCGAGGCGCCCGCTAGTCGGTCCGCCCCCGACTTCGACCACCACGCCTATCGCCTGGCCTGGTTTGACGCCCTCCGCGGCGACGACGACGTCATCGTCTGCCAGTGCGAAGGGGTGACCCGGGCCGATCTGATCGGGGTCGAGGCGCCGGCCTATGTGCCCCGCCCCGGCGGCGGCCATCCGCACAGCCTGCGCGATATCGCCGGCGACCGGGCGGCCAACCCCGATCAGGTCAAGCGCCTCACCCGCGCCGGCATGGGGGTCTGCCAGGGCCGCCGCTGCCGCGAGCAGGTGGCCATGACCCTGGCCCGGGCCGCCGGCTCTGACCTCGCCGAGGTGCCGCTCGCCACCTACCGGGCCCCGGTCCGGCCGTTGCCGCTGAAGGTGCTGGCCGCCTGGGACGAGGGGCCGGCCATGGCCGGCAACTGGGACGTCTGGTACGGCGGCTCCGGCCAGTGGGTCCCCTACCGCGATATCGGCACGCCGCGGGAGGCCCTGCACGCCAACCTGCTGGCCGACGAGACCTCGTCTTGACGGCGGCGCGTTCAGGCGCGTCGGTGATCGTCGTCGGCGGCGGGGTCACCGGCCTCAGCGCCGGCTGGTGGCTGGCCCGGGCGGGGTGCGACGTCATCCTGCTCGACAAGGGCGTCGTCGGCTGGGAGGCCTCGGGCCGCAACGGCGGCGGCGCCTCCCACTACCACAGCCCCCTGTTCCACGAGGAACAGCGCCTGTGGCCGCTGATGGACGAGATGCTGGGCTATCCCACCGAATACCAGCGCGAGCGGGTGATCGTGGCCCTGAACGAGGGCCACCTCGCCGACTACCGCTACATGGCGCGAATGTTCCGCGAGGTGGGGTACGCCGTCGACGACCTCACCGGCGGCGAGGCCCGCGCCCTGGCGCCCCTGGTGTCGGAGGCCTGCGTCGGCGGCATCCACCTGCGCGGCGTCGGGGGCCACGCCAATCCGCAGCGCACCGTCCAGGCCTACGCCTGGGCGCTGGAGGATCTCGGCGGCCGCATCCGCCAGCACACGCCGGCGACCGGGTTCCGCACGGAGGGCGACCGGGTGGTCGCCGTGCAGACCGCCGCGGGGGAGATCGGCTGCGACGCCCTGCTGGTGGCGGCGGGGCCGCAGTCGGGGGCGCTGCTGGCCCAGATCGGCGTCGACCTGCCCCTGGCCCCCTGCCGCGCCGAGATGATCGTCACCGAGCCGGCCCCGCTGATGCCCATCGGCGGGGTGGACGGCAACGGCCTCTACGGCCGCCAGACCCTGCGCGGCAACCTCGCCTTCGGCGGCGGGCCGCTGGAGTGGATCGAGGATCTGGGCCCGTCCGGCCCGATCGCGCGACCCTCCACCCCGCTGTCGCGCAACCTTGCACGGCGGGTGGCGGAACTGTTTCCCAAGGTCTCCGACCTGCGGGTGATCCGCAGCTGGGCCGGGATCGTCGAGACCACCCCGGACGGCCGGCCGGTGCTGGACCGGCTGGAGAGCCCCGGCAATGTGACCGTGGCCACGATGTCCGGCGTCGGCTTCGGCCTCTCCCCCGCCAGCGGACGGGCGGTGAGCGAGCTGGTGATGGACGGGGCGTGTTCCTTCACCGACCTGGAGAAGCTGAAGCTGTCCCGGTTCGCGGACCTGGAGCCGGATTGGCGCGCGGCGCGGGGGTGGACGCCGATCGGGGGGTAGGGTGTATCGCCCGCAAGGCTGGCGAGATCGGGTGACTCTGACCTGATCCCCGACATTCCTCTTCCGTCACCCACGGGCTTGTCCCGGGGGCTAGGGATCGCTGGCGTTGAAATCGTCGCGTCGAGACTCGCCGGGTCCCGTTCGTGTTCCCCTGCCCCCGGGACAAGCCCGGGGGTGACGGAACTAAGGGATAGTGAAATGGGCCCGACTTCACCCCGGTCGGGCCGTATGGAGACCTGCGCGCGAGTCAGAGCATCGTCAGACTCGCGCGTCACATAGGCTGGCGTTCAGCACGGCTCCTCCAGGTTTCGCTTCATTGCCCGCCCCGCCGCCACGGTCATCGCCCCTGCGCCTCGCCGCCGCGTGGCTTTGGCTGGCCGTGACCTTGAGCGGCTGCGCCGTCTACCGGCCCGCCCCGCTGGAGACAGGGGCCGCCGCGGTGCTCGCCCCGCCGGACCTGGACGCCGCCGCCGACGCGGCGGGGCGGCTGAGCCATCCGCGCCTGGCGCCGGTGCGCATCGACCTCGGCCAGCCCCTGACGCCGCAGGCCCTCGGCCTGATCGCGGTGGTCGAGAACCCCGACCTCAAGGCCGCCCGGGCCAAGGCCGGGGTCGCCCGGGCGCAGGTGTTCGCGGCCGGCCTGCTGCCCGACCCGGCGGTCACCCTCGGCGCCGACCACATCCTTTCGGGCCCCGACCACACCGATCCGCGCCTGGCCGCGGTCGCCCTCGACCTGAACGCCCTGCGCGAACGCGGCGTCTCCATCGCCGTCGCCCGGGGCGCGCGGGACCAGGCCCGGGACGACCTCGCCTGGCAGGAGTGGCAGACCGCCGGCCAGGCCCGGCTGCTCGCCGCCCGCATCGGCGGGCTGGAGATCCTCTTCGCCATCGACGCCGACAGCCGCGCCCGGGCCGACAGCCTGCTCTCGCGGGTGATGATCGCCGCGGCCCGGGGGGATGTAAAGGCCGACGAGGTCGAGACCCGCCGCCTCGCCGCCGCCGACGCCGCCGACAAGGCGCGCCAGGCCGAGCGCGACCTCGGCGTGGCGCGGCTCGATCTGAACACGCTGCTCGGCCTGCAGCCGGACACGGTGTTGCGGATCGCGCCGGCGCCGCCGCCGGCCATCGGCCTCGACACCGAGGCCCTGTTCCAGCGCGCCCGCGCCGAGCGACTGGATCTGCAGGCCCTGCGCGCCGGCTACGCCAGCCAGGAGGCCGCGACGCACAAGGCGGTGCTGGACCAGTTTCCCAACCTGCAGCTCACCCTCACCCGGCAGGTCGACACCACCGCCAACCAGCTGATCGGCCCGTCGGTGAACTTCAGCCTGCCCCTCTGGAACAGGAATCAGGGCGGCATCGCCGTCGCCCGCGCCACCCGCGAGCAGCTGCGGGCGGAATACGCCGCGCGCCTGTTCTCCACCCGCGCCGACATCGCCGGGCTGGTGGACGGCCTGACCCTGGAGCGGCGTCAGCGGGCGGAGATCGCCGCCCAGGTGGCGCCGCTGGAGCCGATCGTCGCGGCGACCGAGAGCGCAGCCCGCCACGGCGACATCGCCGAGGCCGCTGCCGACGCCGCGCGCCAGAGCCTGGCCGACAAGCGCCTCGCCCTGGTCGCTCTCGACCAGGCCATGGCCGAGCAGACCACGGCCCTGGAGCTGGCGGTGGGAGGTCCCCTGAACCCATGAAGACCCCGATGAAACGCCTGCTGCTGCTCACCTTGCTTCTCGCCGCCTGCGGCCGCCATCCCGCGGAGGACGAGGACGCCAAGCCCACCGCCCTGGTGACCACCGCCGTGGTCGCCGTCGGCGCCATCGCCGACACGGTGACCGCCTACGGCGCCGCCGAGGTGACGCCCCAGGGGGAGCGGGCCCTGATCGCGCCGGTGGAGGCGGTGGTGGCCGGCGTGCCGGCCGCCCCGGGAACCCAGGTCCGGGCGGGCCAGGCCGTGGTGGTGCTGACCCTCAGCGCCGGAACCCGGCTCGAACTGGACAAGAGCGTCCATGACGCGGCGGTGGCCGAGGCGGCCTATGCGCGGGCGCTCCGCCTGCGGGCCGCCGGGCTGGATAGCGACGCCGACGTGGAGACGGCGAAGGCCGCCGCGGCGAGCGCCGGCGAGACGGCGCGCAACCTGCAGGCTCACGCCGGCGCGGCCCTGACCCTGACGGCGCCCATCGACGGCGTCGTCGAGAGCGTCGCCCTGGCCCCCGGGGACATGGCGGCGGCGGGGGCGACGGTGGCGAAGGTCGGCGACGCCTCGGCCCTGCGCATCCGCCTGGGGGTCGAGCCCGCGGCGGCCGCGGCGGTGCATGTAGGCGACCGGGTCCGGCTCGCGCCGTCCGCCGGCGGCGAGGCGCGGGATAGCCGGGTGATTGGCGTCGACCCGCGGCTGGACCCGCAGACGAAGCTCGCCTCGGTGAGCGTCGCCGCACCGGCCGGCGCCGGCATTTCGCCGGGCCAGCCGGTGAAGGCGATCCTGGTGCTGCGCGAGCGGTCCGGGGTGCTGATCGCCCCCCGCGCGGCCCTGCTCTATGACGGCGAGCAGCCCTATGTGTTCGTGATCGCCGGCGGCGTCGCCCATCGCCGGCCCGTCAAGCTCGGCGCCCTCGACGGCGACCGGGTCGAGGTGGTGCAGGGCCTGGCCGCGGGCGATCGGGTCGCCGTCGACGGCGCCGCGGCCCTGGACGACGGCATGGCCGCCCGCGAGGGCAAGGCCGCGGCGGCGAAAGACGAATGACCCGCTGGCTCGCCGCCCACGTCCGCACCCTGGTCTTCGCCTTCGTCCTCCTGGCCCTGGCCGGGATCGGCGCGGCGGTGAAGATGCCGGTGAGCCTGTTCCCGCACATCGACTTTCCCCGGGTGGTGGTCTCGGTGGACGCGGGGGACCGCTCCGCCGACCAGATGGCCATCCAGGTCACCCGGCCCCTGGAGGAGGCCCTGCGCGGGGTGCCGGGCGTCGCCCACATCCGCTCTACCACCAGCCGCGGCTCGTCGGATATCGCGCTGACCTTCGACTGGGGCCACGACATGGTCGCCGCGACCCTGCAGGCCCAGGCGGCGATCAACGCCGTGCTGCCGGACCTGCCGCCCGGGGTGCGGTTCACCGTGAAGCGGATGGACCCGACGGTGTTTCCGGTGCTGGGCCTGGCCCTGAGCTCGGCCCATCGCGATCCGATCTCCCTGCGATCCTTCGCCCAGCTGCAGCTGCGGCCGCTGATCGCCGCCGTCCCCGGGGTCGCCGACGTGGAGGTGCTGGGGGGCGGGGAGGCGGAGTACCAGGTCACCCTCGATCCCGCCCGGCTACAGGCCCTGGGCCTCTCCGTCGACGACGTCTCCAAGGCCATCGCCGCCAACAACACCGTCACCGCCGTCGGCCGGCTGGAAGATCGCCACCGGCTCTACCTGACCCTGGTCGACAGCCGATTGACCAGCGCCGCCGACATCGGCGCGGTGGTGATCAAGACCGGCGCCGCCCCCGCCGCCGGGGTCGTGCCCCTGAGCGCCGTCGCCGACATCGCCGTCGCCCCCGCGCCGGCCTGGACCCGGGTCACCGCCCAGGGCGCCGACGCGGTGCTGATCAATGTGCGCCAGTCCCCGGACGCCGACAGCGTTTCGTTGGTCAAGGCGATCCGCGACAGGCTGGGGGCCTACGCCCCGCAGACTCCCGCCGACATCAAGGTCGCCACCTTCTACGACCAGTCCGAACTGGTCACCGCCGCGGCGGGCAGCGTGCGGGACGCGATCCTGCTGGGCGCCCTGCTGGCGGGCGGGGTGCTGTTCCTGTTCCTGCGCTCCCTGCGGCTGATGCTGATCACCGCCATCATGCTGCCGGCGGTGCTGGCGTCCGCCTGCCTGCTGCTCTTCGTCACCCACAACAGCTTCAACATGATGACCCTGGGCGGCTTGGCCGCCGCCGTCGGCCTGGTCGTCGACGACGTGGTGGTGATGCTCGAACACATGATGCGGCGGATGCAGGAGGGCACGAAGGAGGGCGACGGCCACGGGGGCCTGCTCGCCGCCGCCGGCGAGATGGCCCGGCCGCTGATCGGCTCCAGCTTTTCGACCATGGTGGTGTTCGCGCCCCTGGCCTTCCTTGGCGGGGTCACCGGCGGCTTCTTCCGCGCCCTGGCGGTGACCATGACCGCGGCCCTGGCCCTGTCCCTGCTGTTCTCCCTGTTCGTCGCGCCGGTGCTGGCCCGGGCTTGGCTGAGACCCCGCGACGTGGAGGCGGCCAACCGCACCCAGGGGCTGATGGACCGGCTCGGCGGAGGCTATCGGCGGCTGGCCGGCGCCAGCCTCGGCCGCCCGCTGCTGGTCGCCGGCCTCGTCGCCCTGGCCCTGGTCGCCCTGGGCGGCCTGGCCTTCACCCGCCTGGGTTCCGGCTTCATGCCGAAGATGGACGAGGGTGGCTTCGTCCTCGACTATAAGGCCCATCCCGGCGCGGCCCTCACCGACACCGACCGGCTGCTGCGCCAGGTGGAGGCGATCATCCGGGCGACCCCGGACGTGGACAGCTACTCCCGCCGCACCGGCCTGCAACTCGGCGGCGGCCTGACCGAGGCCGACGAGGGCGACTTCTTCATCCACCTGAAGCGCGGCAAGCGGCGCGGGGTGGAAACCGTGATGGCCGAGATCCGCCAGAAGGTGGAAAGCCAGGTCCCCGGCCTGGACATCGAGACCGCCCAGCTGATGGAGGACCTGATCGGCGACCTGACCGCCGTGCCCCAGCCCATCGAGATCAAGCTGTTCGGGACCGACCCCGCGGCCCTGCGGAACGCGGCCCAGGCGATCGCGCCGGCGATCGGCAAGATCAAGGGCGTGGTCGAGGTGGTCGACGGCCTGCGGGTGGCCGGCGACGCCCTGGTGGTCCAGGTCGACCGTCCGGCCGCCGCCCTGGAAGGCCTCGACCCCGACGCCGTCGCCAAGCAACTGGAAGACCTGATCGGCGGGACCGTGGCCACGCAGGTGCAGCGCGGCGAGACCCTGATCGGCGTGCGCCTGCGGGCTCCCGCCGGGCAGCGCAACCACATTGAGGCCCTGGGCGATCTTCGCCTGCGCGCCCCCGACGGCCACGACCTGCCCCTCAGCCGCATCGCCAAGATCGTCGTCGAGCCCGGTCAGCAGCAGATCAACCGCGAGGACCTGCAGCCCTTCGTTGGGGTCACCGCCCGGCTGGAGCACCGCGACCTGGGCTCGGGCATGGCCGAGGTCCGGCGAACCATCGCCGGCCTCAGCCTGCCCGCCGGGGTGCGGGTCGAATATGGCGGCCTCTACGCCGAACAGCAGAAATCCTTCGGCGACCTGGCGGTGGTGTTCGTCTCGGCCTTGCTGCTGGTCTCGCTGCTGCTGCTCTATCTGTTCGAACGCTGGGCGGTGACCCTGAGCGTGGTGGCGGTGGTGATGCTGGCCGCCGCGGCGGTGTTCGTGGGGCTGTGGATCACCGGGACCGAGCTGAACATCTCCGCCCTGATGGGCCTGACCATGGTGGTGGGGATCGTCACCGAGCTGGCGATCTTCTACTTCGCCGAGGTGTCCCTGGCCGGTGCGCCGGCGCGGGAGGACCTGATCGGCGCCGGGCTCGCCCGCCTGAGGCCGATCCTGATGTCCGCCTCCATCGCCATCCTGGCGCTCATGCCCCTGGCCCTCGGCCTCGGCGAGGGCTCGGCGATGCAGAAACCCCTGGCCATCGCCATCATCGCCGGCCTCATCGCCGGCGCGCCGCTGGTGCTGCTGGTGCTGCCGGCGGTGTTCGCGATGCTGAGCGGGTTCGGGCGGCGGGCGGCGGAGCGAGAATGAGTCCGTGCACCGGCTGAAGCGCCCGGCGGGGCGGTAGGTTGTCCGGCGTTTGCACGTTCCAGGCGAGGCCTGCGTGCTCAAGCATCCTGATGAACGCGAACCCCCAGTCCTGTTGCCCCTGGTATAGACCGATCCTGGCCGATCCCGGATAGGCGTGGTTGTTGTTGTGCCAGGCCTCGCCCTTGGTCGGGATCGCGGCCCAGGGCACGTCGTGGGCCTGGACGCCGGATCCATGGACCAGCCAGGTCTGCGGTCCGCGCCGGTGGGCGAGGCGGCCGATCCACCAGTGGCCGGTCACCGACACGCAGACTCGCACGCAGACGCCCCACAGCAGCCATGAGGCGCCGCCGAGCCAAAACAGGAGGAGAGCAACCGGAAGCTGTTGCAGCATCCAGGTGCGCTCAAGAAATCGGTAGAATCGATCGTCAGCAACCCGGGGCTGGGGCGCGAAAACGGGCGGTCTGGTCAGTTCGAGCCGGCAGTGCAGGTTCCACCAGTAATCGCGCCAGACCCCCGCCTGGTTAGAGAGGTAGGGATGGCACCGGTCCTGTCGCTGGCCCCAATCGCGGATGTCGTGTGCTTTGATCATCCAGAGCGGCCCGCTCATGCCGACCAGCGTACCGACCCACATCAGCCCGTGGTCGAGCCAGAGCGGCGCCTCGAAACTCCCGTGAATCAGCCGACGATGGAAACCGACGGAATGACCGATCAGCAGGGTGACTCCGGTCAACCCCAGGAAGACCGCTACGCCGGCCCAGCTGAACGCGAGGAGGCCGGCGGCGACTGCCCCCGCAAGTATCGCGCCGTTCCACAACGAGTGGAGCGGGTCCCAGACGATCCGTCCGGATTCCGCGTCGGCTTCCGGGCCGGCCTGCAGGTGGTGGACAGCGTAGGGATCATTGTCGTCGCGATCGGCTCGGGTCATCCGCCGCCTCGGCAGTTGGTTGCGTAATTAGCTTAATGCTTAAATCATTGCGGAACGCCGAACAAGTGATTAGGTAAATGCTTAAATCATCCCGCCGTCGGACCCTTATGCAACGCGTTTTCGAGGCCCTTTCGTCCACCACGCGCCGTAAGATTCTGGCGTACCTGAGCCACGCCGAACTGACGGCGGGCGAGATATCGGGGCGTTTCTCAATCTCGAAGCCTGCGGTCTCGCAGCACCTCTCGATCCTGGAAGCGGCGGGCCTTGTGACGAGCGAAAAGCGTGGCCAGTTCGTTTACTACAGCTTGGTGCGCGACAGCTTGGTCAACACACTGAACGATTTTGTGCAGGAGGTATGCCCGGTGTCGAAGCCGCTCAAGGTTGAGAGCGCGCAAATGGGTGATCCGGCAAGGCGCGGGACGAAAGCCTGAAGTCGGCGGTGCGACCGTCATCGCTTCCGTCGCGCAATCTATATTGCGCCGGAGCAATTTAATTGCTTTTTGGCCGCCCGCGAACACTTCGAATCAGAGGCAGTTGAACTTCCGGTGCGTCCGCACGAGCGCGCTATTGCCGCGCCCCCGCATAATGCATTGGGCCGACCCATCGACTCACTTAAAGGGTATCCTCTGTAGACGGCCTTCGGCCGCTGCTGATTCGCTCGCGCCCGGAGTGCTGCGGCTGTGGCCTCGTTCATAACGTCCTACACACCCGCCCAGATCGCCGCGATGACGACGACGGCGGTGTCGACGCTGAACCGGACCGACATCGCCAGCCTGACCAGCGCCCAGATTCAGGCGTTCACCGTCGACGAGATCCAGGCCCTGACGCCGACGCAGCTGGCGCTGCTGTCGACCCAGCAGATGACGGCCCTGACCGACACTCAGATCGCGACCCTCTCCGTCGATCAGATGTCGTTCAGCGCCTCGCAGCTGTCGGTGCTGATATCGGACCAGATCGATTCTTTCGGCGCCGACCGGATCGCGTCGCTGACCACTCAGCAGGTCAAGGGCCTGACCGTCACGGAGCTCGGCGAGCTGACGCCGGCGCAGTTCTCGGCCCTGTCGCCCACCCAGCTCGGCGCCCTGTCCGGGGCCCAGTTCCAGGGGGTGACGCCGACCCAGGTCGCCACCCTGACCACCACCCAGCTGTCCGGTCTGGTGGTCACCCAGCTGGACGCGATGACCAGCGACCAGATCGAGTCCCTGACCAGCAGCCAGATCGGCGCCCTCACCACCACCCAGATGCGCGGCCTGTCGGCGACGCAGTTCGCCGCCCTGACCGCGCCGCAGATGGACGCGGTGGCGACCACCCAGCTGGCCGCAGTGACCGGAACGCAGCTGCAGGGGCTGGACGTCACCGCGCTGGATGAAATGTCGTCCAGCCAGGTCGCCGTGTTGACCTCGACCCAGGTCGCCGCCCTGACCGCGGGCCAGATCGAGGGGCTGACCAACACCGAGATCGGCGAGCTGGCCACCAGCCAGATCTCCACCCTGTCCGCGGTGGCGGTCAGCGACATTACGGCGACCCAGATCGGCGCGGTGACCGACACCCAGCTGGGGGCGCTCACCCTGGCGCAGGTCGCCGGCATCAACCTGACCGACGTCGCCTCGCTCACCGCCGATCAGCTCTCGTCGTTCTCGGCGACGCAGCTGGCGGGCCTGTCGATGGCGCAGGTCCAGTCGCTGAATCCGGACCTGCTCGCCGGGCTGACCACCACCCAGATCAGCCAGCTGTCGACCTCCCAGCTGGCCGGCCTGACCAGCGACCAGGTCGGCGCCCTGACCACCAGCCAGATCAGCGCCCTGAACACGACGCAGATCGGCGAATTGTCGGCGGCGGGCCTGGGCTGGATCAACGTGGGCCAGATCGGCGCGCTGTCGTCGACCCAGCTGACCGCCTTTTCCGCGACCCAGCTGCGCGGCCTGACCACCACGGCGGTGGCCTCCCTGGCCACGACCCAGTTCGACGCCCTCTACGCCAGTCAGGTCGGGGCCCTGACCACCCTGCAGATCGGAGCGCTCAGCGCTAATCAGATCGGCGGATTCTCGACCACCCAGTTCGCCGGCATGACCGCGACCGAGCTGAGCGCCATCAGCGACGTCCAGGTCACCTCGATCGATCCGAACACGATCGCCAGCTTCAGCTCCACCCAGGTCGCGGGGCTCAGCACCACGGCGCTCAGCGCCCTCACGTCCGACCAGCTTGCGGCCCTGACCTCTCACCAGATCAGCGCCCTCACCGCCGGGCAGCTGCAGGGGGTGGCCCCGGCGCAGCTGGCGGCCCTGACCACCACCCAGCTCAGCCAGATGACCTCGACGGGGCTGGGCGTGTTGACGGCCACCCAGGTGAGCGCCCTCACCGACAGCCAGCTGTCGGCCCTGACCACCTTGCAGGTCCGCGGCCTTTCGGCCGCCGGCGTCGCGGCCCTGTCCGCCGATCAGGTCGGCGCCCTCTCCACCGCCCAGGTCTCCTGGCTGAGCAGCGGCCAGATTCGCGGCCTGACCGGCACCGGCCTGAACGCCCTGGCGGCCACGCAGCTCGCCGCCCTGAGCTCGAACCAGATCGGCGGCCTGACGACGGTCCAGATCATCAGCCTGACTCCCAGCCAGCTCGGCGCCCTCAGCACCCTGCAGCTGAGCGGGCTCAGCGCGGGCCAGATCGCGGTGATCAACGACGCGCAGATCGAGGCGGTGAGCGACACCCAGCTCGCCAGCCTGACCCGCGCCCAGATCGAGGCGTTGAATTCCACGGCCATCGGCGCCCTCGGCGCCGACCAGGTCGCCGCCCTGACCAGTCGGCAGGTCAGCGGGCTGGTCGCCGCCCAGGTCCAGGCCCTCGGGGCCACCCAGTGGGCGACGATGAGCACGACGGAACTGGCGTTCATCACCTCGACCGAGCTGAACGCTCTGACGGTGGGTGAGGTGGGCGCCCTTACCGACACCCAGATCGCGAGCCTCTCCACCACCCAGATCCGCGGCGTCTCGGCCGCCGGGATGGCGGCGCTGAGCCCCGATCAGCTAAGCCAGCTGTCGTCGGCCCAACTGGCCGCGCTGACCTCGACCCAGGTTCGGGGCCTCACGGAGGCGCAGGTTTCGGGCCTCGCGTCCACGCAGCTGGGGGCCTTGGGCTCGGCCCAGCTGGGGGTTCTGACCGCCTCGGAACTGAGCGGCCTCAGTTCGAGCCAGATTGCCGGGCTGACGACGGGGCAGATCGCGGGCCTGACCGCCGGCCAGCTGGGTGTCCTGACCAACGACCAGTTCAGCGGGGTCTCCACCACCGCTATCGCCGCCCTGACCACGACCCAGATCCGCGGGCTGGCCAGCTCCGAGATCGCGGCGCTGCAGCCCACGCAACTGGCGGCGCTCTCGTCCCGCCAGGTTTCGGCGATCAGCGTCCCCGCCCTCGCCGGGCTTTCGGACGTGCAGCTGGCCGGGCTCACCACGACCCAGGTCGGCGGCCTGACCATCACCCAGATCAACGGCCTGCCGGTCTCGGTCCTGGACGGGCTGAGCAGCGCCGACATGGCCTCGCTCACCACCAGCCAGATCAACGGCTTCAACGCCACCCAGGTCGCCAATCTCGATCTGGACACCCAGATCGGCTCGTGGTCGCCGGCGCAGCTGGCCGCGGTCACCACGACCGCCATCGCCGGCCTCACCAATGACCAGATCGCCGGCCTGAGCTCCACCCTGCTCGCCGGCCTGACCTCCAGCCAGATCTCCGCCCTGTCGAACACGGCCCTGCAAGGCCTGGCGGCGACGCAGATGGCGGCCCTGTCCACCAACCAGCTGTCGGGCCTGAATCGCACTCGGATCGCCGCCCTGGCGACCACCGAAACGGCGGCCTTGACCACCGCCCAGATCAACGCCCTGACCACCACCCAGCTGTCGGGTCTGAACACGACGGAGGTCCAGTCCCTCGGCCAGACCCAGATCACGGCCCTGTCCAGCAACCAGGTCGCGGCCCTGTCGGTCGTCGCCGTCGGCGGCCTGTCCAGCACCCAGATCTCGGGCCTCGCCGCCACGCAGGTCGCGGCGATCACCACCACCCAGATCGGCGGGCTGACGGCGACGCAGCTGTCCAACCTGACCGCCGCCACCCTCTCGGAGCTGTCGACCGGGCAGCTGTCGGCCCTGTCCGGGGCGCAGCTGGCCAATCTGTCCGCGACTCAACTTGGCGCGCTGACCACCACCCAGACCGGCGTTCTCTCCACCGCCGCGATCAGCGGCCTGACCTCGGCCCAGCTGTCGGCGCTGACACCGGCGCAGTTGGCGGTTCTCAACTCGACGCAGGTCGCGGCGATCTCGACGAGCGCGCTGGAGGGGCTGACCACGACAGAGATGGCGGCGCTGGGTTCCGGCCAGCTGCGCGGCCTGTCCGCGCCGCAGATCAACAGCCTTTCGACCGATCAGGTCTACGCCCTGTCGCCCGCGGCCTTGAGCTCGCTGACCACCACCCAGATCGGCGGCCTGGCGGACACCGCCGTCGCCGCCCTCTCGACGACGCAGGTCGCCGCCTTCAGCGCCAGCCAGATCGGCGCCCTGTCCCTTTCCGCCATCGCCGCCTTGACGGGCGACCAGATCGGCGGCCTGACCTCGACCCAGATCGGGGGCCTGACCTCGACCCAGGTCGGCTCGCTCACCGCGACGGAAGTCAACGAGATCACCGCCACCCAGCTTGCGTCCCTGAACACCACACAGATGCGTGGCCTGGGGCTGGCGCAGATCGACACCCTGTCGGCGACGCAGGTCGCCGGCCTGACCAGCACCCAGCTGTCGAACATCAACTCCGCCCAGATCGCCGGCCTCGGCGTGGATGCGGTCGCCGGCCTTAGCGCCACGGCCGTGACCCAGCTCAGCACCACCCAGCTCAGCGGCCTGACCAGCACGGCCATCCAGGGTCTGAGCGCCTCGCAGCTCGCCTCGCTGAGCGGGCGGCAGTTGGGCGCCCTGTCGCAGTCGGCGGTGGCCGGCCTGACCGGCGATCAGTTCGCCGAATTGGCCACCACCCAGGTGAGCGGCCTCAGCTCGACCCAGCTGTCGGTCCTGACCAGCGACGAGATTTCCGGCATGACGACCGCCGATCTCCAGTCGCTGACCACCACCCAGGTGTCGGGGCTCACCGCGACCGAGGTGGGCTATTTTGACTCTACGACGCAGATTCCGGTGCTGTCGTCGTCCCAGTTGGCCGCGCTCACCCCGACGGCGATCGGGGGGCTGGCGGGGGATCAGATCAGCTCGTTATCATCGACGCAGCTCGCTGGGCTGCAGCAGACGCAGATCGCGGCCCTCAGCAGCGATGCGATCGGCGGGCTGGCGTCGACCCAGATGCTGGCCTTCAACACCACCCAGCTTGGCGGACTCACCACCGGTGAGATCGGTCTCTTGAGCCCCGACCAGCTGTCGGGCCTGACCACCGGCCAGTTCGCCGCCCTGTCGGTGACCCAGCTGGGCGGCCTGACCAACGACGCGGTTCAGTCCCTGACCGGCGCGCAGCTGGGCGCCCTCAGCACCACCCAGCTGGCCGCCCTTTCGACCACCGGCATCGGCGGGCTGAACGCCGCGCAGATCGCCGGCCTGACCACCACCCAGCTCAACACCCTGACCGCGACCCAGGTCGGCTCCCTGACCACCACCCAGATCGCCGGCCTGACCAATACCGAACTGGCCACCCTGGCCACGACGCAGATCGCCGATCTCAGCGCGGCGCAGATCAACAGCCTCAGCACCGGCCAGATCGCGGCGATCACGACCGATCAGGTCGCCGCCCTGACCACCACGGTGCTGGCCGAGCTGAACTCGACCCAGATTTCCGCCCTGACCACGGGCCAGCTGTCGGCGCTGAACTCGACCCAGATCGGCGCCCTGTCGGACGGCGCCCTCGCCGGCCTGACCCCGCAGGAGATCGCGGTTCTGACCACCGGCCAGCTGCGCGGGCTGAGCTCCGGTCAGGTCGCGGCCCTCACCGCGACCACGATCGCCGGCCTGCCGTCGACCAGCCTGGCCAGTCTTTCGACCACCCAGGTCGGCGGCATCACCAGCACTGGCCTTGGCGCGCTGTCGCCCGATCAGCTGAACGCCCTGACGACCACGCAGATTGCGGCGCTCAGCCCGACCGCCATCGCCGGCATCGCCGACTTCCAGATCTTCGCCCTGAGCACCAGCCAGCTCCACCGGCTGTCCTCGACCCAGATCGGCGCTATCGATCCCAGCCAGCTCGATGGCCTGACCACCACCGGGGTCGCCCTTCTGACCACCACCCAGGTCAAGGGCCTCACCCCGGCTCAGATCGCGGCCTTCAACAGTGACCAGATCGGCGCCCTGGCGGTGACGCAGATCTCGGCCCTGCAGACGGCGACCATCGCGGGGATGAGCAATGACCAGATCGCCGGCCTGGCGCCGACGCAGCTGGCGGCCCTGAACTCCACCCAGATCGGCGCCCTGACCAGCGTTGAGATCGGCGGCCTGAGCACCGATCAGGTCACCGCCCTGACCTCGACCCAGTTGAGCGGCCTGACCTCGGGGGAAATCGCCGCCCTCGACACCACCCAGCTGATCGGCCTGTCGCCGGCCCAGGTCGGCCAGCTTTCGACCACGCAGCTCGGCGCCCTGGCCCAGAGCCAGATCCAGTCCCTCAGCTCCACCCAGTTGGCCGGGCTGACCTCGACCCAGATCGGCGCCCTGTCCGACGCCGGGGTCAGCGGCTTCTCGCCGGCGCAACTGGCGGCGCTCAACACGACCCAGCTGGGGGCGCTGAGCTCGACCCAGATTGGCGCGTTGTCGACCACCCTGATCAGCGCCCTGACCGGCTCCGAGATCGCCGCCCTGACCAACACCCAGATGCGCGGCCTGACCGCCGACCAGGTCACCGCCCTGACCTCGTCGCAGCTGGCGGGGCTGACCCTGACCGAGATCGTGGCCCTGACCACGACGCAGATTTCCGGCCTCAGCGCCGGCGAAATGACCACCCTCGGCGCGACCCAGATGGCGGCGTTGAGCTCAACCCAGATCGGGGCGCTCACCACGTCGGCGGTGGGGGGATTGAGCTTCAGCCAGCTGGCCGCCCTGACGACGTCGCAACTCGGCGGCTTAAGCCCCGACCAGATCGGCGGCCTGGATCCGGACCAGATCCAGGGCCTGAGCACGACCAATACGGCCAACCTGTCCAGCACCCAGCTCGCCGGCCTTACCTCGACCCAGCTGGGCGCCCTGACCAACGCCCAGTTCGGCGTGCTTTCCTCCGGCCAGATCAGCGCCCTGGGCGCGGGCGCCCTGAGCGGCCTCACCGGCGGCGAGATCGGCGCCCTTTCGACCACCCAGCTGGGGGCCCTCGATTCCACCCAGCTCGGGGCCCTGACCAGCACCCAGATCGGCCAACTCACCCAGACCGAGCTCGCCGGCCTCTCCGTCGACCAGATCACCGGGTTGAGCGCGACGCAGATGGCGGGCGTACAGGCCGGTCAGATCGCGAGCCTGCCGGTGACCAGCCTCGGCCTGCTCAGCACGACGCAGATCGGGGGACTGAGCGCCACCGCGATCACCGCCATGACCCCGGATCAGCTTGCGGCGCTCGGACCAGACCAGGTCGGGGCCCTGTCGACTCAGGCCATTTCCGGCCTGACGGTGGGCGAGATCGGCCTGTTGTCCACGACCCAGATTACCGGCCTTTCGGTCACCCAGATGGGCGCCCTGTCCGGCGACCAGGTCAGCGCCCTCGGCGCCGACCAGATCGGCGCGCTCAGCAACGACCAGTTCAACGGCCTGTCGGCGACCGGGGTCAACGCCCTGATCTCGGCCCACCTGAACGATCTGACCGTCACCCAGATCTCGGCCCTGTCCCTGGATGGTATCGGCGGCCTGAGCCCGGCCGAGGTGAGCGTGCTGACCACGACCCAGATATCGAACCTCAGCGCGACCCAGCTGGGCGCCCTTTCGTCCTCGGCGATCACCGGCCTGACCCAGGCGCAGATCTCCGCCCTGACCCTCACCCAGCTGTCGGGCCTGACCTCGGGTCAGATCGGGGCGCTGTCGACCACCGAGATCGGCGAGCTGACCACCACCATCGTCGCCGGCCTCTCGACCGCGCAGCTGGGCGCCCTGGTGCGGATGCAGCTGCGCTCGCTCTCCAGCGCGGAGGTCGGCGCCCTGACCACGACCGAGATCGGCTCCCTAAGTTCGACCCAGGTCGGCAACCTGTCCGTGACCGAATTCGGCCAGATGACCGCCACCCAGTTCGACGCCATGACCTCGACCCAGCTCAGCGCCCTGACCACCGGCCAGTTCGCCAACCTGTCGACCACCAGCCTGCGGGAGCTGTCCTTCGACCAGATCTCCGGCTTCACCACGACGCAGATGACCATGGTGACCGCCACCGACATCGCGGGCCTGACCACCACCCAGATCAGCGCCTTCAGCGGCGCCCAGCTGGGCATGCTGACCACGACGGTGCTGGCGGCCCTGTCCCCGGCGCAACTGGCCGCGATCGACGCGGCGGAAAGCTAGGAAGTGCGCGTCTTGCCCGAACAGTATCCCGGCTCCGCCGTCTCCCGCGCCCAGGACGCCTCGGTGGCCCAGGGCCTGAGCGTCGCCGAGCTGATCAATGCGGTGGAGATGCGCAAGGTCAGCCTGGGGGCCGGCGCCGCCGCCGAGCTCTACGGCGCCTGGGTCGACCACAACGCCGACCACCCGCTACGTTACGCGGTGCTGTTCAACTACGCGGTCCTGCTCACCGACATCGGCGTCCTGGACCAGGCCCGGACCCGGCTGGAGCAGGCGATCATCGCCAACCCGGCCTTCACTCCCGCCTATATCAACCTGGGCCGCGTCTATGAACGCATGGGCTCGACGGGACTGGCGACCCTGCAGTGGTCCAACGCGGTGGATCGGCTGGCGGCGGTGACCGGCTCGGCGATCAGCCACAAGACCACGGCGCTCAACCAGCTGGCGCGGGTGTTCGAATCCACCAGCGACGACGCCGCCGCCGAAGCCCGCCTGCGCCAGAGCCTGGAGTTGGATCCGCACCAGCGCGAGCCGCTGCAGCACCTTTCGGCCCTGCGCCAGCGCCAGTGCGAATGGCCGATCATCGAGCCCTGGGATCGGGTGACGGCCGAACTGCAACTGAAGGGCATGTCGCCCCTGTCCCTGGCCGCCTATACCGACGATCCCATGCTGCAGCTGGCGGCGGCGTGGCATTATAACCTCAGGGACGTCGGCGCGCCGCTGGCGCCGGTCGCCGACCACGCGCCGCGGCCCCGGCCGGAGCGGCTGAAGATCGGCTACCTGTCCTCGGACCTGCGCCACCACGCCATCGGCTTCCTCACCGCCGAGGTCTACGGCCTGCACGACCGGTCCGCCTTCGAGATCTTCGCCTACTACTGCGGACCCGACCTGCCCGACCCCCTGCAGGCGCGGATCAAATCCGAAGTCGACCACTGGGTTCCGATCACCGCCCTGGAAGACCTGACGGCGGCGCGGCGGATCGCCGAGGATGGGATCGACATCCTGGTGGATGTGAACGGCTACACCCGCGACGGCCGGATCAAGCTGCTGGCCCTACGGCCCGCGCCGATCATCGTCAACTGGCTCGGGTTTCCGGGCGCCATGGGCAGCCCCTACCATCACTACATCGTCGCCGACGGCTGGATCATCCCGCCCGAGAACGAGATCTACTACTCGGAAAAGGTGCTGCGGCTGCCCTGCTACCAGCCGAACGACCGCAAGCGCGTCGTCTCGAAGCGCACGCCCACCCGGGCGGAAGCCGGCCTGCCCGAGGACGCGGTGGTGTTCTGCTGCTTCAACGGCGCCCACAAGATCAGCCGGTTCTCCTTCGACCGCTGGCTGACCATCCTGGAGCGGACCCCGAAGGGCGTGCTCTGGCTGCTCAGCGGGGCCGAGTCGGCGCACGCGGCGCTGCGAGCCTATGCGCAGGGCAAGGGGATCGATCCCGCGCGGATCGTGTTCGCGCAGAAGTTCGCTAATCCCGAACACCTGGCCCGCTACGCCCTCGCCGACCTCTTCCTCGACACCACCCCCTACGGCGCCCACACCACCGCCTCCGACGCCCTGTGGATGGGGATTCCGGTGCTGACCCTCAGCGGCCGCGCTTTCGCCTCGCGGGTCTGCGGCAGCCTGGTGCGCAGCGCGGGCCTTGAGGATCTGGTCTGCACCACCCCCGGCGATTTCGTCGCCCGCGCGGTGGAGCTGGGCAACGACGCCGAGCTGCGGCGGACCTATCGCGATCGGCTGGCGGCGGCGCGGGACGGCTGCGTCCTCTTCGACACCCCCGGCCTCGTCCGCCATCTGGAAGACCTCTACCGGGGCATGTGGGCCGACTTCGAGGCTGGCGTCCTGCCGACCCCGGACCTGACCAACCTCGACGTCTATCTCGAGGTGGCGACGACGCGGGATCACGAGGCCGTCGAGACCCAGGGGATCGAGGATTACGAGGGCTGGTGGCGGGAGGGCCTCGCCCGACGGCACAGCTATCGGCCGATCGCCCCCGACCATCGGCTCTGGCCGGCGCGGGCGTCATGACCCGCAAGGTGATGGTCACCGGCGGGGCGGGGTTCCTGGGCTCGCACCTGTGCGACGCCCTGCTGGCCTGGGGCGACGACGTTCTCTGCGTCGACAACTTCTTCACCGGCCAGCGGCGCAACATCGCCCATCTGATGAGCCATGAACGCTTCGAGTTCCTGCGCCACGACGTGACCTTCCCCCTCTATGTGGAGGTCGACCAGATCTACAACCTGGCCTGCCCGGCCAGCCCCGTGCACTACCAGTTCGACCCGGTGCAGACGACCAAGACCAGCGTCATCGGGGCCATCAACATGTTGGGCCTGGCCAAGCGCACCAAGGCCAAGGTGCTGCAGGCCTCCACCAGCGAGGTCTACGGCGACCCCGAGGTCCATCCGCAGGTGGAATCCTATTGGGGTCGGGTGAACCCCATTGGCCAGCGCAGCTGCTACGACGAGGGCAAGCGCTGCGCGGAGACCCTGTTCTTCGACTACCATCGCCAGCACCGGACCCGGATCAAGGTCGCGCGGATCTTCAACACCTACGGCCCGCGCATGCACCCAAACGACGGGCGGGTGGTCTCCAACTTCATTGTCCAGGCCCTGGCCGGCGAGCCGATCACCCTCTACGGCGAGGGCGCCAGACCCGCAGCTTCCGCTACATCGACGACCTGATCGGCGCCCTGATTCGGTTGATGGACACCGAGGACGCCGTGGTCGGGCCGATCAACATCGGCAATCCGGTGGAGTTCACCATCGCCGAGCTGGCCGCCCGGGTCATCGCCCTGACCGGCTCCTCCAGCGAGATGGTCTTCCGCCCGCTGCCCTCCGACGATCCGCGCCAGCGCCAGCCGGACATCACCCTGGCGCGGGAAGTGCTGGGGTGGACGCCGACGACGGCGCTGGATGCGGGGCTGGAGAAGACGATCGGTTATTTCCGGGGGATTGTTGGGGGGTAGGGGGCGGAGGCCTTCTCCCCCAAGGGGAGAAGGCCTATGCTCTAATACGAGCGGGGCAGCCCCAGCACGTGCTCGCTGAGATACGCCAGGATCAGGTTCGTGGAGATCGGGGCCACCTGATACAGCCGGGTCTCGCGGAACTTGCGCTCGATGTCGTATTCCTCGGCGAAGCCGAAGCCGCCGTGGGTCTGCAGGCAGGTGTCGGCGGCGGCCCAGGAGGCTTCCGAGGCCAGCAGCTTGGCGGTGTTGGCCTCCTCGCCGGCGCCCTGGCCGGCCTCGTAGAGCCGCGCGGCCTCGTAGGTCATCAGCTTGGCGGCCTTCATCTGGGCGTAGGCCCGGGCGATCGGGAAGGCGACGCCCTGGTTCTGGCCGATGGGCCGGCCGAAGACCTCGCGCCCCTTGGCGTAGGCCACGGCCTTGTCGGTGAACCAGCGCGCGTCGCCGATGCACTCGGCGGCGATCAGGATCCGCTCGGCGTTCATGCCGTCGAGGATGTAGCGGAAGCCCTTGCCCGCCTCGCCGATCAGACTGTCCGCCGGGATCTCCAGGTTGTCGAAGAAGACCTCGGTGGTGGCGTGGTTGAACATGGTGCGGATGGGCTTGATGGTCAGGCCGTGGCCGCGGGCCTGGCGCATATCCAGCAGGAAGACCGACAGCCCCTCGGTCTTGCGCGCCACCTGGTCCTTGGGGGTGGTGCGGGCCAGGAGCACCATCAGGTCGGAATGCTCCGCCCGGCTGGTCCAGACCTTCTGGCCGTTGATCACATAGACGTCGCCCTTGCGCACGGCCGAGGTGGTGATGCTGGTGGTGTCGGTGCCGGCGGTGGGCTCGGTGACCCCGAAGGCCTGCAGCCGGATCTCGCCGCTGGCGATCTTCGGCAGCCACTGCTGCTTCTGCGCGGCCGATCCGTGTCGCAGCACCGTGCCCATGGTGTACATCTGGGCATGCAGCGCGGCGGCGTTGGCGCCGCTGGCGTGGACCTCCTCGAGGATGTTGGCCGCCACGGACAGGCCCAGGCCGCTGCCGCCGTAGGCCTCTGGCACGAGCACGCCCAGCAGGCCCGCCTCGGTCATCGCCGCCACGAACTCGGTGGGATAGGTCCGCTCCCGGTCCATCCGGCGCCAGTATTCCCCGGGGAACCGGACGCAGAGGGCGCGCACCGAGGCGCGGACCTGCTCCAGCCCATTTTCGTCAAGGTGGGCGGCGTCGAGGCTGGCGGTATGCAGGTCGATCTTGGCGTCGCTCATCG
This sequence comes from Caulobacteraceae bacterium, assembly GCA_003165275.1. Classification (GTDB taxonomy): domain Bacteria; phylum Pseudomonadota; class Alphaproteobacteria; order Caulobacterales; family Caulobacteraceae; genus Poindextera. The sequence continues at coordinate 3,051 of PLSW01000269.1, read as the reverse complement.
GATCAGCACTCCACGCGGTTGACCGCCATCCCCACGGCGAGGCCGCCCAGGGAGGTTTCCTTATAGATTTCCGCCATGTCGTCGCCCGTGCGCTTCATGGTGGCGATGACCTTGTCCAGGGACACTGAATGCTGGCCGTCGCCCAGCAGGGCCAGGCGGGCCGCGTCGATGGCCTTGATCGAGCCCATGGCGTTGCGCTCGATACAGGGGATCTGCACCAGGCCGCCGATGGGATCGCAGGTCAGGCCCAGATTGTGCTCCATGCCGATCTCCGCGGCATTTTCGATCTGCGTGTTGGTCCCGCCCAGCGCCGCGGCGAGGCCTCCCGCGGCCATGGAGCAGGCGACCCCCACCTCGCCCTGGCAGCCGACCTCCGCGCCGCTGATCGAGGCGTTGCGCTTATAGAGCGCGCCGATGGCGCCGGCGGTGAGCAGGAAGGTGCGCGCTCCGGCCGCGTCCCCCTGGTGGAAGCGTTCGTAGTAGCGCAGCACCGCCGGGATGATCCCCGCCGCGCCGTTGGTGGGGGCGGTGACCACCCGGCCGCCGGCGGCGTTCTCCTCGTTCACCGCCATGGCCCAGAGGTTGACCCAGTCCATGGCCGCCAGGGGGTCGGAGATGTTGCGCTCCATCCGGGCGAGGATGGCGGCGCGGATCTGCGCGGCTCTACGCTTCACCGACAGCCCGCCGGGCAGCACCCCGTCGCAGCGCAGGCCGCGCTCGATGCAGGCCTCCATGGCCGCGTGGATACGGCCCAGCCCGGCGATCACCTCGGCCTCGGGGCGGATCGCGAGCTCGTTCTGGAACATCAGCTCGGCGATGGTCAGGCCGGCGGCCTCGGCGCGCTGCAGCAGGTCGTCGCCGCTCTCGAAGGGGTGGGGCGGGGCGGGGCCGGACCCGGCCGGATCGTTGCGGCCGATCTCGTCCTCGTCCCGCACGAAGCCGCCGCCGATGGAGTACCAGGTGCGCTTCAGCAACACGTCGCCGGCGGCGTCGAAGGCGGTGAAGGTCAGGGCGTTGGGATGGGCGGGCAGGCGCTCGCGCCCCGCCCAGACCATGTCGCCGAGGGGGTCGAAGGCGATGTCGTGGGCGCCGCCGAGGCGCAGGCGCTGGGTCTCGCCGATCCGCGCCAGGGCCCGGTCGCCTTCGTCGGGGTCGAGGCTGGCGGGCTCGAAACCGGAAAGGCCCAGCAGCACCGCGCGGTCGGTGTGGTGGCCGCGGCCGGTGAGGGCCAGGGAGGCGTAGAGCTTGGTCTCGATGCGGGCGGCGGCGTCGAGGAGGCCTTGGCTGGTCAACAGGGCCACGAATCGCGCGGCCGCCGTCATCGGGCCCATGGTGTGCGAACTGGAGGGGCCGACGCCCAGCTTGAAGAGGTCGAAGACGCTGACGGTCATGCGCTCCCGTTGATCACCAATCGCCGTGTCTTCCAACCCCGCTCATCCCCGCGAAGGCGGGGATCCAGGCGATTAGCACAGGCCGGCGCCCGGTCTCCTGGGTCCCCGCCTTCGCGGGGATGAGCGGGTAGGGGGAGCAGGCGCCTACCCCTGCCGCGACAGCAGCCCCCGGGCGATGACATTGGCCTGGATCTCCGCCGCCCCCTCGAAGATGTTGAGGATGCGGGCGTCGCAGAGGATGCGGCTGATCTCGAACTCCAGGGCGTAGCCGTTGCCGCCGTGGATCTGTACTCCGGCGTCGGCGTTGCTCCAGGCGACTCGGGCGGCGAGCAGCTTGGCCATGCNNTGGCCATGCCGGCCTCGATGTCGCAGCGGTCGCCCAGGTCCTTGGTGCGGGCGGCGAAATAGGTCAGCTCCCGGGCGATCACCGTCTCCACCGCCATCAGCGCCAGCTTGTCGGAGACCCGGGGGAAGGCGATCAGCGGCCGGGCGAACTGG
>PLSW01000269.1:0-1103 GCA_003165275.1 Caulobacteraceae bacterium | reverse complement strand
CTTCATGCCGCGATAGCCGAGCACCCGGATCTCGCCGCCGTTGAGGCCGGCGTCGGGGAAGGCCTCGTCCGGCGTCCCCCGGGTCTTGGCGGCGAGAAACATCGACAGGCCGTTGTGGCCGGGCGTGGCCGGATCGCTGCGGGCCAGAAGGGTCATCAGGTCGCTGCGCGAGGCGTGGGTGATCCAGGTCTTGGCGNNGCTCGGTGAACACCGCCGTCGGCAGCACCTCCCCCGCCGCGATCGGCGGCAGCCAGCGGGCCTTCTGCTCCGGCGTGCCGTTGGCGCCAATGAGCTCGCCGGCGATCTCCGAGCGGGTGCCCAGGGAGCCGGCGGCGATCCAGCCCCGGCTGAGCTCTTCGGAGACCACGCACATGGCCAGCTTGCCCAGGCCCAGGCCGCCGAACTCGGGGGCGATGCAGACGCCGAAGACCCCCAGTTCGGCCATCTCGCCCACGATCTCGTCGGGGATCAGCACGTCGGCCAGGTGCCAGCCATGGGCGCCGGGAATGATCCGCTCGTCGGCGAAGCGGCGGAACTGGCCGCGCACCATGTCCAGGGTCTCGTCGCCGAGGCCGTCGTCGGGGCTCCAGCCCTCGCCGAGCAGGGCCGCGAGGCGTGCGCGGGCGGCGGGGGTATTGCCGTCGTGCAGGAAGCGGGCGACGGCGGGGTCGGATTTCAGGACGTCCGCGGCCGCTTCGACGTCCATATCGGTGGGGCGGGCGAACTCGTTCTGGCTCATTGCCACGCCGCCGATCAGCTGGGCGAGATATTCTCCGAAGCCGATCTGCAGGATCAGGCCCTCGCCCTCGCCGAGTCGGCCGGCGCGATCCAGCCGCTCCGCCCAGCCGGCGAGTTGGGTCAGGCCCTCGACTACGGTGGCGGTCCAGGCGAAACCGTGCAGCCGGCGCTGTTCCGCGTCGATCCGCGCGGGATCGAGGCCGCCGCCGACGGTGACGGCCGCGAAGCTCGCCGCGCGGGCGGACGCCAGGTAGGCGCGGGCGGCGGCGAGGGCGGCCGCAGCGCTTGCAAGGGTCGACTGCAAAGCGGGCTCCAATGGACGAAGTCGGACCGAGGTCCCTTTGACCTAGGCCTTCTCCCCTCGC
>PLSW01000179.1 GCA_003165275.1 Caulobacteraceae bacterium | reverse complement strand
TGGATGGGAACTAGGCTAGACCGCCAACCCGTTCAGCCGGCGCGCGGCGGTGACGGTGTTCTGCAGCAGGCAGGCAACGGTCATCGGTCCCACCCCCCGCGGCACCGGGGTGATCCAGCCGGCGACTTCGGCGGCTTCGTCGTAGGCGACATCGCCGACCACGATGGTCTTGCCCGCGGCGGCGGCCTTGGGGCGGCGCGAGGGGATTCGGTTCATGCCCACGTCGATCACCGCCGCCCCCGGCTTGATCCAGTCCCCGCGCACCATCTCGGCGCGGCCCACGGCGGCGACCAGGATGTCGCCTAACCGCGCGACAGCGGGCAGCTCCTGGGTCCGCGAGTGGGCGATGGTCACCGTGCAGTCGGCGCGCAGCAGCAGCTGGGCGATGGGCTTGCCCACCAGGTTCGAGCGGCCGATCACCACCGCGTGTCGGCCGCGCAGGCTCCCCAGGGCGTCCTCAAGCAGCATCATGCAGCCGAGGGGCGTGCAGGGGACCAGCCCGGCCTGACCGGTGGCCAGCCGCCCTGCGTTGATGGTGTTGAGGCCGTCGACGTCCTTGTCGGGGTGGATCGCGGCCTGGATGACCAGGGGGTCGATGTGCGCCGGCACCGGAAACTGGACCAGGATGCCGTGGATGGCCGGGTCGGCGTTGAGTTCAGCCACCAGGGCCAGGAGCGCCTCCTGGGTGGTGCTGTCCGGCAGCCGGTGGGTCACCGACAGCATGCCGGCCGCCTCGGTGGCGACGCCCTTGCTGTTGACATAGATCTGGCTGCCGGGGTCCTCGCCGACCAGCACCACCGCCAGGCCTGGCTTGAGGCCGTGGTCGCGGATCAGGCCGCTGACCTCTTCGCCGATGCGCCCGCGCAGGGCTTCGGCGAAGGCCTGGCCGTCGATGATTTGGGCTTGGCTCATGGTGGGTCCCGCTGCTGTCAGGGCGGCGTCCTAGGCCGGGCGGACGCCGGATGGCAACCGATTCGACGCGCTCAGCCGGCCAGGGCCCGCGCCGCCCGCGCGAGTCCGGCGATCCGTTCCCAATCCCCGGCGGCCATGGCGTCCGGAGGGGCCACCCAACCGCCCCCGACGCAGGCCACGTTCGGAAGGGCCAAATAGCTCGGCGCCGTCGCCGCCGTGATCCCGCCGGTCGGGCAGAAGCAAACCGCGCCGAACGGCCCGAGCAGGGCCTTAAGGGCCGGCGCGCCGCCGGAGGTCTCGGCGGGAAAGAACTTGAACCGGGTCAGGCCGGCGTCCAGGCCCTTCATCACCTCGGTGGCGGTGGCCACCCCGGGCAGGAAGGCCAGGGGGCTGTTCGCCGCCGCGCCGATCAGCGGTTCGGTCAGGCCGGGGCTGATGATGAACTTCGCCCCCGCCGTTTCCGCCCGCTGAAAGTCCCGGTGGCCCAGCACGGTCCCGGCGCCGGTGACGGCGCCTTCGATCTCGCCGGAAATCCGCTCGATGGCGTCCAGGGCGCAGGCGGTGCGCAGGGTGATCTCCAGCACCGGCAGGCCGCTGGCGACCAGGGCGCGGGCGAGGGGCAGGGCGTCCTCCAGCCGCTCGATGGTCAGCACCGGGATCACCGGCGCCAGTCCCATCAGATCGTCGGCGGTCAGGCGACTATTCATACCAGCTGTGTCCGTTGCGTTCGGTGAGCGCGAAGGCGCCGGCCGGCCCCCAGGTTCCGGCGCTGTAGGAGCTCGGCCTGACGGCGTAACGGTCCCAGCTATCGCTGATCGCGTCAATCCAGGTCCAGGCCGCCTCCGCCTCGTCGCGGCGGACGAACAGGGTCTGATTGTTGCGGATCGCCTCCAGCAGCAGCCGCTCATAGGCGATCCGCCGCCGCGGCGCCTGCTTCTTAAAGGCGTCCGTGAGGCTGAGGTTCAGGTCCACCGGGCGCAATTGCAGGCCGTCAAGGCTGGGGGTCTTGTTCATCAGCGACAGGGAGATCTCCTCCTCCGGCTGCAGGCGGATCACCAGCCGGTTGGCCATCAGGTCGTCGCCGGAAAAGATCGAGTGCGGCACGCTCTTGAACTGGATGACGATCTGCGAGGCCTTGCTCGGCATGCGCTTGCCGGTGCGCAGGTAGAAGGGCACCCCCGCCCAGCGCCAGTTGTCGATATTAGCCTGGATGGCGACGAAGGTCTCGGTGTCGCTGGGCTCGCCCCCGGCCTCCTCCAGATAGCCGGGCACCGACACCCCGTCGGCGACGCCGGACTTGTACTGGCCGCGCACGGTCTTTCGTTCCACGTCCCGGCCGACGAGGGGGCGAAGCGAGCGCAGCACCTTGACCTTCTCGTTGCGCACCGAGTCCGGATCGAGGCTCGCCGGCGGCTCCATGGCCACCAGGCAGAGCAGCTGCAGCACGTGGTTCTGCACCATGTCCCGCAAGGCGCCGTAGTCGTTGTAGTAGGACCACCGTCCCTCCACCCCGACGGTCTCGGCCACGGTGATCTGCACATAGTCAACGGAGACGTGGTTCCACAGCGGCTCGAAGAAGGCGTTGGCGAACCGCAGCGCGATCAGGTTCTGGACGGTCTCCTTGCCCAGGTANNACCGTCTCCTTGCCCAGGTAGTGGGCGATGCGGAAGACCTCCGGCTCCTTGAAGGCCCGGGCCAGGTGGTCGTTGATCTCGATGCAGCTGGCGAGGTCGTGTCCCACCGGCTTTTCGACGATCACCCGGTTGCCGTCGCCGGTCAGGGCCGCCGCCAGCAGCCCATCGCTGATCGCATCGTACAGGCTGGGGGAGGTGGAGAGGTAGAAGATCACCTCCTTGATCCCCTTCAGCGGCTCCACGAGATACTTGAAGGTGGCGGCCTTGCTGGCGTCGACGGTGCAGTAGGACAGGCGGGCCCGGAACCGTTTCCAGACGTCCTCGGCGAAATAGCCCTCCGCCTTGGCCCGAACCGCCTTCTCCACCAGCTTGTCGAAGGCGGCGTCGGTAAGCTCGGACCTAGCCGCGCCGATGACCTGGAAACCTTCCGGCAGCAGGTTCTCGCTCTCCAGGAAGTAGAGGGAGGGAAACAGCATGCGTGCGGCGAGGTCGCCGGTCGCGCCGACGATGACGATGGCTTGGGCGGTCATGAGCTAGGCAAACTCGCGGACGAGGGGGGAGGTTGCGCGTCTTTACCTCGCGTCGCCCCGCGAAGGAATGCCCCGGCCCGAACTTGACCTGGATCACGGCGGCGAAGACCTGGGGGTGCAAGCTGGGCCTTCCTCAGGAGGGTTCAACCATGGTCCGCTCCCCGACCATCCGACACGACCACGTCGGCCCGGCCATCGCCGGCCTCTTCCTCGTCTCCATGCTGGTCATCGCCCTGGCGCTGTTCGTCGTGCGCACTGCGCCGCCTCTGCATGGGCCGCCCGGGATCAGCGAAAGCGCGCGGGAGTTCCTGCACCGGGTGTTCCCGAGGCCGCCGCTGCCCGATCAGCGCCCGCAGGTGGCGAGGCCAAGAGAGTCCGAGAGCGGGAGCTAATGGATAGAATCTGACCGTTGGCGCCCGCCTACGACCGTCCCTCCGTGTCGCGCAGGGCGCCAAGCCTTGCCCAATAGCGGACGTTCCGAACGCCGCGGGAGGGTGGGGAGTTGCCGCTCCACCACGTCCGGGGGCTAGGCCGACCAGACGTCGGCGGCGGTGACCGTGGCGGCCTGACCAAACGGCGCGCGACAGGCGTCTTGCGCCCAGATTGGGTTACTCAGCCAGTTCCAAGACGCCAGCCAGCATGAAGCGAAATTTTGTGCCGTGGTTGACAGTGCTGCTGACTGTAAGCTCGGAGCCGAGCTGTTCTACAAGGTCACGGCAGATAAGAAGACCAAAGCCGCTGCCCTTTTCGCCCGCAGTTCCTTTCGTGGAAATCCGTTGGTCTAGATCGAACAGGTCGGAAATCCTGTGTGGAGGCATACCGACGCCCGTATCGGTAACTTCAACTTCAACGAGGTCGTTGCGCGGACACGCGGTGATTGTGACCGCCCCGCCGGGCGGGGTGAACTTGACGGCATTGTTCACGAGATTTCGCAGCACCGTGGCGAGCATGTCGCGATGCCCGCGCACCTGGATGCCCGAACAGTTGACAACGAGGGATATACCCTTCGCGGTAGCCGCCTCCGCCGCACCTTGNNACGCGAACAGACTTCCCATCAATGCATAGGCTTGGTTCACTGCCTTCTGGACGCCTTGGGCGCCACGGTCGATTGACGCGACATTCCCCGCCGATACCGCTCGGCGTAAGGCGGCCGACGAGCTTAGCAGCACTTGGAAGTAATTGCGGAGATCGTGAGCTATGATCGAAAGCAGAAAAGTCTGTTGCCGATTTAGTCTGTCGAGCTCGAGCGATTTCTCTTCGGCCTCGCGACGCGCCAAGTTGAGCTCGGCTAGGCACTCCCGTCGCGCCTTCGCGTGGCGGATTGCCCGAGCGAGACTTGAGGGCGTCACCTCGGCCTTGGTCAGAAAGTCGAGCGCGCCCGCCCGCATCAAACGAAAGGCGATCTCCTGGTCGGCCTCGCCCGTTAACATCAAGACCGCTTGGCCCCCGCCCGCCGGCGACTGCAGAACCGCCAGGAGTTCAAACGCATCAACGTCGGGGAGGCGGTAGTCGAGCAGCACGCAATCAAACGCCTGCTCTTTAGCGCGACGAAGGCCGATCGCGCCGTCCGGCGCCTCGACAAGGGCATGCCCGAGTCCAGACTTCTCAAGCGCCCTCCGCACCATCGTCCGGTCGACCGTGTCGTCATCGATCAGGAGAATTCGGGTCACGGTAATCATGTCTCTACTCGGGAAATTCGACGATTTTCCAATAATGCTCAAGTAACGCTACGGCTTGCATAAAGGTGTTGGCGGGATCCTGCTTGACGATATATCCCGCAACGTTCTTTTCGTAGGCGCGGGCCTTGTCCTCCTCGGCCCTCGATGTCGTGATCATGAAAACGACCGACGTCTTCAAATCCTCGTCGGCGCGGATTGCCTCAAGGAATTCAAGCCCATTCATGCGCGGCATGTTCAGGTCGAGCAGAATCAGGTGTGGTTTGGCGAGTTTGGCCTGACCATTCTCGCCCCGCAGAATCTCAAGGGCCTCGACGCCGTCGCGCGCGACCGTGATCGGATTGCCGATCCGGCTCTTTGCGAAAGCGCGCTTCAGACCCTGGACGTCGACTTCATCGTCTTCAACCAGGAGAAGATTCACCATCGACGTCATATGTATTTTCCTCGTTACTGTAGGGCCAGGTGAAGTGAACCGCGAGGCCCTTTCCCATCCATCCCTCGCCTAGCCAAATCGTTCCACTTTGACGATCGATCAACTTCTTCACAATCGCAAGACCCATTCCGCTTCCCTCAACCTCATCTCGGGGTTTGAGTGTCTGAAACATGCCGAAGACGCGCTCGTGGAAGCGCTCCGGGATGCCCGGTCCGTCGTCCGTAACGATGAATTCGATGGCGTCTGGCAGCGCAAGCGC
>PLSW01000224.1 GCA_003165275.1 Caulobacteraceae bacterium | reverse complement strand
TTGCTCGGGGCCACCTCTCCCATGAATGGGAGAGGAGAAGAGGACTCGCGCTCTCCGCAGATGACGTCGCCAACGCCCCGCGCTAATCACGCCGCATGATCTACCTCGTCCGCCACGGCCGCACCGAATTCAACGCGGAGGGCCGCTTCCAGGGCCATTGCGACTCCCCGCTCACCCCGGTGGGCCTGGCCCAGGCCGCGCGCTACGGCGAGCTCCTGGCCCGGCTCGTCCCCGATCCCGCGGACTGGACCCTGGTGGCCAGCCCCCTGGGCCGGGCCGTCGCCACCGCCCAGATCATCGCTGCCGCCGTGGGCTTCGCCCCCGACTTTCCCCGAGATCCCCGGATCGCCGAGATCGGCATGGGCGGCTGGGACGGGCTGACGGATTATGAGATCGAGATGACCTCGCCCGGCGCCCGCCAGGGAACGACCCGCTTCAACTTCTTCTTCCGCGCCCCGGACGGGGAGGGTTACGGACCCTTCGTCGCCCGGCTGCGATCCTGGCTTGACGAGGCGGCGGCCAGCCCCCGGCCGGTCATCGCCGTCTCCCACGGGGTCGCCGGCCGGGTGCTGCGCGGCCTCTACGGCGGCCTGGACCCGGAGGCGGCCCTCACCCTGCCCGCGCCGCAGGACGCTATCTTCCGGCTGGCGGACGGCCGCATCGAACAGATCGATTGCGAACCCGTCGCCCTGACGCCCTGATTGCAGCCAGGGCCGGAACCTGGCCCCGAGACCCCGCCTTTGCAGCCTATGCGGCCTGTTCGGGCCCCTCGCCCTTGACTTCCGCGCCTCCGCCCGCAAAACCGCCCGGCCTGCATTACAAGGAACCTCGTCATGACCGTTCGCGTCGCCATCAACGGGTTCGGCCGCATCGGCCGCCTGGTCCTGCGCTCCATCATCGAGCACAACCGCCATGACATCGAGGTCGTGGCCATCAACGACCTCGGCCCGGTGGAGACCAACGCCCACCTGCTGCGCTACGACAGCGTGCATGGCCGCTTCCCCGGCGTGGTCACCGTGGACGGCGACTCCATCGACGCCGGCCGCGGCAAGATCAAGGTCACCGCCATCCGCAACCCGGCCGAGCTGCCGCACAAGGACCTGGGCGTCGACATCGCGCTCGAGTGCACCGGCCTCTTCACCAAGCGCGACAAGGCCGCCGCCCACCTGGAGGCCGGCGCCAAGCGGGTGCTGGTCTCCGCCCCCTGCGACGGCGCCGACAAGACCATCGTCTACGGGGTCAACCACCACACCCTGACCGCCGATGATCTCGTGGTCTCCAACGGCTCCTGCACCACCAACTGCCTCGCGCCCGTGGCCAAGGTGCTGCTGGATCTGGCCGGCATCGAGCGCGGCTACATGACCACCATCCACTCATACACCGGCGACCAGCCGACCCTGGACACCCTGCACTCCGACCTCTACCGCGCCCGCGCGGCGGCCATGTCGATGATCCCGACCTCCACCGGCGCCGCCAAGGCCTTGGGCCTGGTGCTGCCGGAACTGGCCGGCAAGCTGGACGGATCGTCCATCCGCGTGCCGACCCCCAACGTCTCGGTGGTCGACCTTGTGGTGACGCCCAGTCGAGACGTGACCAAGGACGAGGTCAACGCCGCCATGCAGGCCGCCGCCGACGGCGCGCTGAAGGGCGTCCTGGCGGTGACCAACGAGCCGCTGGTGTCGCACGATTTCAACCACATGCCGGCGTCATCGACCCTGGCCCTGCCGCAGACCCAGGTCATCGAGGGCAAGCTGGTGCGGGTGCTGTCCTGGTACGACAATGAATGGGGCTTCTCGACCCGAATGAGCGACACCATCGCCGCCATGGCCAAGTTCTTCTAAGCCGCCATGCCGTTCCGGACCCTCGACCAGGCCGACCTGAAGGGCAAGCGGGCCCTTGTCCGCGTGGACTTCAACGTGCCCATGCATGACGGGGTGATCACCGACGACACTCGCCTGCGCGCCGCCCTGCCGACAATCCAGGAACTGCGCAAGGCCGGGGCCAAGGTGATCCTGCTCTCCCACTTCGACCGGCCCAAGGGCAAGCGCGTGCCGTCGATGAGCCTGAAGCCGGTGGTCGAACCCCTGGCCAAGCTGATCGGCGCGCCGGTGGCCTTCGCCGACGACTGCGTGGGCGAGGTCGCCGAGCGGGCGGAGGGCTATCTGCGGCCGGGCGGCGTGCTGCTGCTGNNAAAACCTGCGCTACCACGCCGGCGAGGAGGCCAACGACCCGGGCTTCGCCAAACAGCTGGCGGCCCTGGGCGATCTCTACGTCAACGACGCCTTCTCCGCCGCCCACCGGGCCCACGCCTCCACCGAAGGGATCGCCCACCTGCTGCCGGCCTATGCGGGGGAGTCCATGCGCCGGGAACTGGACGCCCTGGACAAGGCCCTCGGCAACCCGGAGCGCCCGGTGCTGGGCATCGTCGGCGGCTCCAAGGTCTCCTCCAAGCTCGACCTGCTCACCCACCTGATCACCAAGCTTGATCGCCTGGCCATCGGCGGCGGCATGGCCAACACCTTCCTGTTCGCGCAAGGCTGGGAGGTCGGCGCCTCCTATTGCGAGAAGGATCTGGCGGGCGCCGCCCGGGACATCATCCGCGCCGCCGGCCAGAATCACTGCGAACTGTTGCTGCCCATCGACATCGTCGTCGCCGAGCAGATGGCCCACGGCGCCCCGTCCCGCATCCGCGGCCTCGGCGAAGTGGACGAGCACGAGCGCATCCTCGACGCCGGCCCGCAGACCGTGGCGCGGCTGATCGCGGCAATGGACGCCTCCAAGACCCTCGTCTGGAACGGACCCTTGGGCGTTTTCGAGATCCCGCCGTTCGATAAGGGCACGATCGCCGCCGCCAAACACGCCGCCATGCTCGCCAAGGCCGGGAAGCTGGTGGCGGTGGCCGGCGGCGGTGATACGGTGTCGGCCTTGAACGCGGCCGGGGTCGCCGGGGACTTCACCTTCGTCTCGACGGCCGGCGGCGCGTTTCTGGAGTGGATGGAGGGCAAGGCCCTCCCCGGTGTCGAGGCCTTGAAGCGCTGAGATTCATCTCTCCGCGCGTAACGGGGTCCGCACCTAGAGCGGAGCGGAGAGAGAAAGTATGGCGCGGATCACCCTTAGGCAGCTGCTCGACCACGCAGCCGAGCACGGCTACGCCGTGCCCGCCTTCAACATCAACAACATGGAACAGGGCCTGGCGATCATGCAGGCCGCCGACGACGCCAAGGCGCCGGTGATCATCCAGGCCAGCCGCGGCGCGCGACAGTACGCCAACGACATCATGCTGGCCCGGCTGATCGACGCCCTGGTGGAGATCTATCCGCACATCCCGGTGTGCATGCACCAGGACCACGGCAACAACGAAGCTACCTGCGCCAGCGCCATCCAGCACGGCTTCACCTCGGTGATGATGGACGGCTCCCTGGAGGCCGACGCCAAGACCCCGGCCAGCTACGAGTACAACGTGAACATCACCCGCAAGGTCTCCGAGATGGCCCACTGGGTGGGCGCCTCGGTGGAGGGCGAGCTGGGCGTGCTCGGCTCCCTGGAGACCGGCGAGGGCGAGAAGGAGGACGGCCACGGCTTCGAGGGCAAGCTCGGCCACGACCAGCTGCTCACCGACCCCGACCAGGCGGTGGACTTCGTGGAGAAGACCCAGGTCGACGCCCTGGCCATCGCCATGGGCACCTCNNCCGCAGGACCTGCAGGACATCATCAACGAGTTCGGCGGCCAGATGCCCCAGACCTGGGGCGTGCCGGTGGAGGAGATCCAGCGCGGCATCAAGCACGGCGTGCGCAAGATCAACATCGACACCGACAACCGCATGGCCATGACCGGCCAGATCCGCCGGATCTTCGCCCAGAACCCGGACGAGTTCGACCCGCGCAAATATCTGAAGCCGGCCATGGAGGCGATGCAGAAGATCTGCCGCCAGCGCTTCGCCGAGTTCGGCGCCGAGGGTTACGCGGACAAGATCAAGGTGCTTCCGCTCTCGGCCATGGCCAAGCGCTACGCCTCCGGCGAGCTGGCCCCGAAGTTCGGGGTTTCGCAGAAGGCGGCGGAGTAGGGGGCGGCAGATGGCGGCTGGCGTTTTGGCGAATTATGGCTATAATGATAGCCATAATTCCCATGGAGCGGCTATGAGCAGTTATAGCGTGGCTGACGCCAAGAACGCCCTCCCGAGTCTGATCGACAAGGCGGCGGCCGGCGAGGAGGTCGTGATCACCCGTCACGGCAAACCGGTGGCGGAGATTCGGGCGCTCGTCGCGGGGTCATCGCCTGGCGCGACCCACACATACGACTGGCTCCGCCGACGCCGGGACAGCCGCGAGGCCCTGGCGATCACCTCTGTTGAGTTGCTCGACCAACTCTACGCGGAGACCGAGGATTGAGCCTCTACCTCGACGCCAGCGTCCTGCTGCCGACGATGATCAGAGAGGCTGGAAGCCCGAGGGTCGACGCATTTATCCGTGAAGCGGCGGCGCCGTTGTCGATCAGCGAGTTCACGGTGGCTGAGGTGGCGTCCGCCCTTTCGCGATTGGTTCGAACGCGGATGCTGGAAGCCGCGGACGCGCAGGCGAGGCTGGCCGATTTTGATGCTTGGCGATCGACTGACGCCAGGCTGATCGATGTTGAGGGCGCCGATATTCGGCTGGCGGGCGTGATCGTGCGGCGCTTCGACCTGATGCTGAGAGCGCCCGACGCCCTTCACGTCGCGATCTGTCGTCGCCTGTCAGGGCGCCTGGTGACCATGGACCACCGCCTTGCCGCCGCAGCCGCTGACCTTGGCGTGCCGGTCAGTCTGCTCTGAGGCCTCGCCATCTAGCCGTCGTAGAAGAAGGCCGGACGTAGCCCTATCACCCGCCGTTCGCGCTCCGTCCGCGCCCGGGCGACGGCGTCCGGCGACAGGTGGTTGACTTGGTCGGTGGTCGCCAGCCGCTGGGCGATGTCGCGGCGACCGTAGTGGACCTGCAGGAAGAACCGGCCCGCGTCGCCGTCGCCGGTGGGCATCCGCCGGTGCCAGACATCCGAGACGAACAGGGCCGCGTCCCCGGCCTTGGCGACCAAGGGCGTCACCCGCTCGTCCCCATAGGTCAGGTCGTTGTCCAGCGGCCGATCCAGCGGCGGCGCGCGCCCGGAGAGATGGCTGCCCTTCAGCACCCCCGTTGGCCCATCGTCCAGACGGCAGTCCTGCAGGAACAGGTGGACGCCGATGGCGAACACCGGGTGCGGGATGTTCGCCGGCCACGACACCCCCTCGGCCAGGGGAATGTGCGGCCCTGCGTCGATGTGCCAGTGCTGGCCCCCGTGCGAGCCGGGAACCCCGGCCGGATTGCGCCAGGCGGTGTTGGCGATCACGTGGCAGTCCTCGCCCAGCAGGGGCTCGATCACCGACAACAGCCGCGGACGGGCGACGGCTCGCTGGGCGGCGGCGCTGCGATTGAGCATGGCGTAGCGGAAGGGCGCCATGTCCTCCACCGGGCGGCGGCCGCGCAGGTCCGGCGGGTCGCGGTCGAAGACGCCGCTGATCTCGTCGGCCAGTTCGGCCACTTCGGCCGGCGTGAACAGGCCCCGGATGATCGTGCACCCGTCCCGCTCCAGTTCGACGGACTCCGGCGGCGCCGGCTCCACGCGGGGTTCGAGGTAGACGCGGCCGCGGCGGATCATGGCGAGGCTCTTCCGGGTTGTGGCGTTTCCTGTTGGTGCGAAGTCGGACACTGCGGGCCGGCTCCGTCAAGCGGTTAGGCGCCCGAGGGAGGGCTCGTCCGTTGCA
>PLSW01000136.1 GCA_003165275.1 Caulobacteraceae bacterium | reverse complement strand
AGCCGCTGCGCCCGCCGCTCCCCGCGAACGCACGCCGCGCCCCCAACGGGACACCGGCCCGCGCCGGGAGCCGCGCGAAGCCCGTCCGGCCCCCGCCCGTGACGATAACGACGAGCGCGGCGTGCGTGGGTTCGGCTCGGACGTCCCGGCCTTCCTCATGCGCGCCCCGCCGAAGATGCCGGTCGAGAAGGACTAATTCGGCCAAGGCCCTATGGAGGCATTCTCCGCTTGCGGGCGCGTAAAGCGCGCCCGCGTTCTCGACCCCGCAAGGGGAGAAGGCCTATGAAATCCATGGCGATGATGTAATCGACCAGCATCGAAGCCGATGCTTGTGCGGCTGAGCGGGGCGAATATTGCGCATCACAAACGGCCTCCTGGCCGCATCCCTTGCCCTGGCTCTATCCAGCGCGGCCCTCGCTCAACCCGACGCGCCGCCCCCCGCCCCGCCGCTCATCCTCTACCGCGACGCCACCCTGATCGACGGAACCGGCGCCCCGCCGCGCCCGCACATGTCGATCCTCACCCGCGGCGAACGCATCGAACGGGTGGCGCCCGCCGCCGCCCTGCCCGCCCCCGACGGCGCGGAAGTCGTGGACGCCAAGGGACTTTTCGTCCTCCCAGGCCTGATCAACACCCACGAGCACCTGGCCACCCCGCCTAATCGGCCCTTCGCCGAGGCGATGATGAAGAAGGACCTCTACGGCGGGGTCACCGCCTTGCGGGACATGGCCGACGACCTGCGCCAGGTGGCCGACCTCGCCCGCGCCGCCCGCGTCGGCGAAATCCCCGGCCCCGACATCTACTACGCCGCCCTTATGGCTGGGCCTGAGTTCTTCATGGATCCCCGCACCCAGGCGGTGACCATGGGCGCCGTCCCCGGCCAGACCCCCTGGATGCGGGCCGTCGGCCCCGACACCGACCTGCGGCAAGCCGTGGCCGAGGCCAAGGGCACGGGGGCGACGGCGATCAAGATCTACGCCGACCTGCCCGGCGGGGCCGTGGCGGCGATCACCGCGGAGGCCCATCGCCAAGGGCTGATGGTCTGGGCCCATGCGGCGGTCTTTCCCGCCACGCCGGCGCAGGTGATCGACGCAGGCGTCAACGGCGTCTCCCACGTGTGCATGCTGGCCTACCAGGCCTCGGCGGCGATGCCGGGCGCCTACCACCACCGGGCCGCGGTCGAGGCGGAACGCTTCGTCGCCGCGACCCCCGGCGGCGTCACGGCCCTCTTCGACGACATGCGCGCGCGGGGAACCCTGCTGGACGCCACCCTCTGGGTCTACGACGAGATGGCCGCCGACCACGCGGCCCATCCCGAGGGCGCGGCGCCCTACTGTTCCGATACGCTGGCCGCGCGCCTGACCCACGAGGCCTTCACGCGCGGGGTGATCATTTCCGCCGGCACCGACGGCTTCTCGGAGGCGTCCGATCCCTGGCCGGCGCTGCAGGACGAGCTGATCCTGTTGCAGGACAAGGCCCATCTGCCGCCCCTGGCCGTGGTTCGCGCCGCCACCTGGGCCGGCGCCTACGCCTTCGGCCACGAGGCCGAGGCCGGGACGATCGCAGAAGGCAAGCTCGCCAACCTCGCCTTCACCACCGACGATCCCTCGAAGGACGTGCGGGCGCTGAAGACGGTGACCCTGACGGTGAAGCGCGGGGCGCGGTATTGGCGCAAGGACTATGTCGTTGGGCGGTGACCGCGGCCTGACGCCAAGGCCTCGCGCCGACAATGCTTCGGCCCGCCAAGCTGCCCCGAGGGGTGGACCCGCGCGCCAGCTTTAGCAAGATTCCGCAGCCCGCCGACTAGCAGACCGGCTCGCTGGTCGACCGCGGGGGATGGCTGATCTCGGCGACAACGTCGGTCATCTTCTTGAGGCTGTAGGGCTTGGCGATGAATCGCCCCTCTTCGGGAACGGTTCGTTCCAGCATCTTGCCCGAGGTGACCACGAGCTTGATGTGCGGCCAGCGCAGGTGGACCAGTTCGGCCAGATCGAGCCCGTCCAACGCGCCGGGCATGTTCACGTCGGTGAAGAGGACGCCGATGTCAGAGCGTGAGGCGAGGATATCCAGCGCCTCCTGCGCATCGTTGGCCTCCACGACTGTGAACCCGGCGGCCTCGAGCCCATCGCAGGCGACGAGCCGCACCAACACTTCGTCCTCGACGATGAGGACAAGTACGTTTTGAGACTGGGACATGACCATTGAAGTCCTGGGAGCGTCGCCAGTTCCGATTGAATTCAATCTCGTAACAACGGCGCCGCCTGCAGCTGGTGCGCCACGGCCGATTTTCTCCCGATCCGCACCGGCGACGCTGGCGTCCAGGAGGCGGATCGTCCGAGGGACGGACTTGGCTGTTGCCTTGGTCGTCGGCAGAACGGCAAAGTCCCTCGGACGAAGAGGGGAACGCCACGCCATGCCCACCAATCGCAGATCCCTCATGGCCGCCGCTGGCGCGGCCGCGGCCGGCGTCGCCGTGGGCGCCCCCGCCGCGGGGCGCGCGCGCATAACCCGCGCGCCGGCCAAGCCGATCGTCATCAACGCCCTCGGCGGCCTGGAGAACCCGAACCTCGCCCTCGACCGCCCCCAGGGCCACCCCACCGACACCAGCCAGCCTGATCTGGACGACCGCACGATCCGCGACGCCCGCGCCGCCGGCCTGACGGCGGTGAACATCACCCTGGGCTATGTGGCCGGGCCGGACGAGCCCTTCGAATACACGATCCGCACCATCGGCGTGTGGGACCGGATCATCCGCGAGCGGCCAAACGACCTGATCAAGGTCAATACCGCCGCCGACATCCTCCGCGCCCGGGACACCGGCCGCGTCGGGGTCATCTACGGCTTTCAGAACGCCGTGCAGATCGGCGACAAGCTGGAGCGGATCGACACCTTCGGCGACCTGGGCGTGGGAGTGATCCAGCTGACCTACAACCCCGCCAACCAAATCGGCGACGGCTCCATGGCCCCGGAGAACCGGGGCCTGACCCCCTTCGGCCATCAGGTGGTCGAGCGGCTGAACGCCAGGGCCATCATGGTCGACCTGTCGCACAGCGGCGAGCAGACCTGCCTGGACGCCATCGCCGCCTCCAAGCGGCCGATCTCGATCAACCACACCGGCTGCCGGGCCCTGTGCGACCTGCCCCGCAACAAGACCGACGCCGAGTTGCGCGGGGTGGCGGACAAGGGCGGGTTCGTCGGCATCTATTTCATGCCCTTCCTCAACCTGTCCGGCCACGCCACCGCCGAGGACGTGGTCGCCCATATCGACCACGCGGTGAAGGTCTGCGGCGGGGATCACGTGGGGATCGGCACCGACGGCGACACCACCAGCATCGACGATCTTTCCGCCTACCAGGCCCATTTGGCCAAGGAGGTCGCCGATCGCGCCGCCGCCGGCATCGGCGCCAAGGGCGAGCGCGCCGACACCTACCCCTTCGTGGTCGACCTGCGCGGAGTGGAGCAGTTCCGGAAACTGCGGGGCCTGCTGAAGGCGCGGGGCTATTCCACCGGGCGCATTGAGAAGATCATGGGGCTGAACTTCCTCGGATTCGCGCGCGAGATCTGGGGGTAACCTTCCCCTTGTCCTCCGCCGCGTCGCGGGGGAGGCCGCGACGCGCGAAACGTGGCGACGGAGGGGGCGTCGACCCGCCGCAGGATGGGCGGACCGACGCCTCCTCAGTCCGCTTCGCGGACAGCTCCCCCGTTTCACGGTGGAGCAAGAAATATGGCTACAGCTCCCGCCCCAGGTATTTTTCCACCTGCCGACGCTCCCAATCCCCGTTCAGAAACGGCAGGCTGCCGAACACCTTCAGGGCTTCGAAAATCAAACCAAGGCCCCAGCCGAAGACGACCCACAGCACCCACGGATAGCCGGGCCAGGTGACGACATTGATCAACGCCAGGGCGGCGACGATGCCGACGAACTGGACGGCGTGCAGGTAGAACCGCTTGACCCGGCGCACATGCGCCAGGGCCAGGGCCTCGTCGGCGGGCAGGTCGCGGGGGGCGGCGCCGGAGGGCGCGGATGCGGGATTGGGCGTGTCCATGACGGGGTCCTTGAGCTGCGAAAAGTCGATCTCGAAGACCGACGCGACGGCTTTCAGGGACTCCGCGCTGGCGGACTGGCCGCGTTCCAGGCGCTGGATGGTGCGCACGCTCAGGCCGCTGAGTTCGGCCAACTGCTCCTGGGACCAGCCCCGTTGCAGCCGCAGCTTCTGGATCAGCATCGTCGTTCCCTGAATCATCGCGCTCACCGTGGGACCAAAGGCAGCAGAGGCGGAACGACACGCCCCCGTCAACCGCCCGACATTTTCCCGCCAGCGGGATGACAGTCGGTCTGTCGGGCCGCCAGGCGTGGCGGAAATCGTCGGAACAATGTCATAACCGCCGAGGCGGCCAACGGCTAAGCTCGCGGGATAGACCCCAAGAGTATCCGCCCATGAACCCGCCGCGCCCCGCCAGCCTCGCCGTCGCCGCCTTGGCCGGCGCCCTCGTCGTCGCCGTGATCGGCAGTAGCGCGGCCGGCATCGCCGCCCCCGCGGAGGGGGACGCCGGCGAGCCCCACTACGACGCCGCCGGCCGGATGCTCCCACCCGCCGAGTATCGCGACTGGGTGTTCCTGAGCTCCGGCGTGGACATGAGCTACAGCGCCGCCCCGGCCATGGCCGGCGGGCACATGTTCGACAACGTCTTCGCCCCGCGCGCAGCCTATCTGGCGTTCAAGCGCACGGGGGTGTGGCCGGACAAGACCGTGCTGATCCTGGAAAACCGCGGCGGGGCGAGCAAGGGGTCGATCAACAAACAGGGGCTGTTCCAGACCGGCGATGTCATGGGCCTTGAGGCGCACGTGAAGGACACGTCGCGCTTCGAGGGCGGCTGGGGGTTCTTCGCCTTCAATGGCGCGGCGCCGGCGCAACAGATCCCCTATTCCGCCTCATGCTACGCCTGCCACCAGGCCCACGCGGCGGCGGACACCACCTTCGTGCAGTTCTACCCGACCCTGCTGCCCATCGCGACGAAGCTAGGGACGCTGAACCCGGCCTATGTCGCGGAGACAGCGGGGAAGTAGGCGGCGGCAGCGCCGGCAGCGCGACCCGTGCGTCCTTCGACACGGTCGCTGCGCTCCCTACTCAGGATGACGTCGAGCGGTGGCCTGCAAAGGTGTAAAAGTAGGCGGCAAGCGCCGTGTCGCCTCGCAGCGACCGGTTTCTCACCGCCTCTTCCCGAACCGGACTTGCGACTTTCGTTCCGCATCCGGCTCTCCAGAAGACATGG
>PLSW01000388.1 GCA_003165275.1 Caulobacteraceae bacterium | reverse complement strand
CGCTGGGCGTCGTTGAAATAGGCCGGCACGGTGATAACCGCCTGATCGACCGTCTCGCCGAGGTGAGCCTCGGCCGCCTCCTTCATCTTCTGCAGAATGAAGGCCGAAATCTGCTGGGGCGAGTAGTCCTTGCCGTTGGCGCGCACCCAGGCGTCGCCGTTCGGGCCTTTGACGATTTCGTAGGGCACCATCCCCTTGTCCTTGACCACCATCGGGTCGTCGAACTGGCGGCCAATCAGCCGCTTGATGGCATAGAAGGTGTTGGCCGGATTGGTGACGGATTGGCGTTTCGCCGACTGGCCGACCAGTCGCTCGCCATCGTCCAGAATAGCGACGACGGATGGCGTGGTTCGCAC
The DNA here is from genome assembly GCA_003165275.1 of Caulobacteraceae bacterium. Taxonomy (GTDB): domain Bacteria; phylum Pseudomonadota; class Alphaproteobacteria; order Caulobacterales; family Caulobacteraceae; genus Poindextera. The sequence goes on along the minus strand of PLSW01000388.1, from coordinate 8,542 downwards.
GCCCTCGGCGTTTTCCACGACCTTCGGGGTCTTGCCGTCCATGATCGCGACGCACGAATTGGTGGTCCCGAGGTCGATGCCGATGATCTTGCCCATGATGCGATAGCCCTGCGGTTTGCGGTCAATGAAGCTCGGGCGAAATCCCAATCTTGAGCCCAGTTGGGTTCATTCGATCGCCAAAGGCTTTGAGGCCAACGCGCCAAGACGCGCGTCGCCGGATGTCGTCTGACCCATGTGAGGGAAGAGTGTAGGCGGCAAGGAGAGGCCAAGGTCAGGGCCGGAAACTACTCATGCCCACGGGCGGCGGCGCGGGTGTATCGCCGGAACAGCGCTGGACTCGAAGCGTTGCTTGGACGAACGACCGGCTAGACCAAATAGGTAGAAGCCGAGCCTGACGCGGCGGACGCGTGGGTGGTTAAGGGATCAGGGCCCTCGATCGCAGGTCCGTTCTACGGTCGCGGGCGCCATGGGAGACTCGCATGCCGTCGCTGACCATTACGCCTGACAGCGCGTTTTCGATCGTTCTGAAGGCCCGCCAATTCGATGCAAAGGTCGAAGAGACCGACCCTGATAGCGGGTCCAATCCAACGGACGATAGCAGTGTCGACGCGCTCGAATTCGGTGCGGCTGACGATACGCTTCATGAGCTGAACTCAGCGATCAGCGACCTCAACGACGATGAGCAGCGTGATCTCATCGCCCTCATCTGGCTTGGTCGCGGTGACTTCACCCTGGGCGAATGGAACGAGGCGCGGGCGGCGGCCATCGACATTGGTCGCGAACGGGCTCCGCGCTACGTTACTGGGATTCCCTTGGTCAGCGACTATCTTGAGGACGGCCTTTCCCAGTTCAATCAATCGGTCGAAGACTATCTCGACCGACGCTGACGCGCTGCGGCACGCGCTCAGGAGCCTCGGATCAACCCATAGAATTGAGTAGATTCCGATCCTTCAGCGGCCTGTACGCCGCCGCTAGGCTTGGCTGCCTGTAATGCGCCACGGCTTAATTATCTCTGCGCGTCGAAGTGAGATCAAACCATGCATACCTACTGGAACGACTGGTTCTTCGGCTGGGGCTGGATACTATGGTTTGGTTTCCTCATGCTGATCTTTTCAGGCATCGGAAACTGGGGCTACTCCTACAGCGCGCATCGAAAATTCGATCTGCCGCGCAAAGGGGCCCGGGATATTCTCGATGAGCGGTACGCCCGCGGCGAAATCACCCGCGAGCAGTACATGCAGCTCAAATCCGATATCGCAGGCGCTTAGCGCTTGGAACGTTACTGTCGCCAAGCTTGCCCTTGGCAAGCCTGGCGAACGCTAACATCAGCGCTGATCGACCAACGCAATGACCGACCCCGAACACACCGCGCGGATCAACGCCGCTATCACCCAGTACGAAAAAGAGTTGGTGGCGGCGCGCGTCAACGAGGAATTTTGGCTAGCTCAGCCGGATTGCTTCATCGCCATTGGCCTAGTTCAGAGGCCGATGAACTGCCGAGAGCGACGGCTGATGTATATTCGGCAAGACATTGAGAATCTTTCCGATGGCCTCCTGGTGTTGAAGAGCGATTGGGATGCCAAAGGGCCCTGACAGACAGAGGAGCGCTGGCGGCGTGATCGCGGGCGTCGCTCGAACCTAGCCCTTGGTGGACAACCTCACGGTGGCGGTCCCTTGCTCTGAAGTGGCCGACCCAGGCCCCGAAGGTTTGGAAGTCCGGCCGCTCTTTACGGCGGCGCAGCTGATCGGAACCATCCGGACGGCGTCTGTACCGGAAGCCGGCGTCGTTCACCCAGGCCTCAGACCATGATCGCCGTTCAGTGCGCGCTGCGGATGAAGCTCAACCCCCAAATCGTCAAGAAGGCTCAGACATGACCGATACCGGACACGACGCCCATGGCGCGGCGACAGCGAACCTCAACGCGGCGGTGACGGGCGTTGATCGCAGGACCCTGGACGCGATCTTTCGTCACCCCCTGGCCCACAACCTCTCCTGGCGGGAGGTCGTCAACCTGTTCACCGCCATCGGCGGCTCCGAGGAGAAGCACAACGGAGAGTTCGTGTTTCAGGCTGGCGATCAAACGCTTGCGATGAAGAAGCCGCACACCAAGGACCTCACCGGTCCGGAGGTCATGGACCTGCGACACTTCCTCAAGCGCTCGGGCTGGTCACCGAGCGCGTCGGCGGCGCCGGAGCTCGATGGCGCCGCGGCCGCTCCGCATCTGATTGTCGTCATCGATCACGCCGGCGCCAAGGTCTACAAGATCGATCGGTCCGTGGACGNNNNGTCGTCATCGGTCACGGCAAGGGCCAGAGCAACGAGGCCGATCACCTGAGCGCCTATCTCAAGACCCATCACAAGCAGACCTACGCCAGGATTGTCCGCGAAATCGTGGCCGATCTTCCGCACCTGACGACGCCCGAACTGCTGGACCTGGGGCGACACGCATTTGCCCAAGCTTGAGCAGTTTGAAATTGAAGCGCGCCGGGGCGAGATCGTCCGGGACGTCAGACACCTCGTCGAAAAATATCGCGCCGTTTTCGACTGGGACGTGCCCGACATCGATCAAGCGGCGGCCGATAGGCTGATCCTGACCGCGGTAGCCACGGCGGTGCATGCGCCCAAGGACGAGCTACTGAATCCCGCCGGATAGCAGGAAGACCGAGCCGGCGCGGGGGCGGCATGACCGACGCGTTTGGCCCCGATCAGCGCGCCACAAGGGCTCGAACCGGCCGGGGAATAAGTAGTTTCCGATCCTGCGCTCGTGCGGGGTCGACCGATAGGTTCCTTGGGTGTCGCAGTCGATCCTGGATTGGCTTTACCAGGCGCTCTGGCGGCCGGAGGAATTGTGTCATGGACCTCGCGGAGCATCCGGCGCTGATCTCTACGGCAGCCGTGTTGGGGGCCGCAGCGGAGCCCTTGCCCTCGCTGGATGACCCGGCCTTTGGAGCCGCCTTTGATCGGTTCGCGCAGTCGCGCGTCGTCCTACTTGGAGAGGCCTCGCACGGCGCCTCGGAGTTCTACCGCGCCCGCGCCGCGATCACGCGGCGCCTGATCGAACGACACGGCTTTACCGTCGTGGCCGTCGAGGCCGACTGGCCCGACGCCGCCGCGATTGATCGTTATGTGCGGCGCAACCCGTCCCAGCCGATGAGTTCAACCCCGTTCACGCGCTTCCCAACCTGGATGTGGCGCAACACGGATGTGGCCGCCTTCACAAGCTTTCTGCGTGATCACAACACGGCGAAGGCGCCCGAAGAGAAGGTGGGGTTCTACGGCCTCGACCTCTACAACATGACGGCGTCGATNNGCCTATGGGCAAGCCTCGCTCACCGAAGGCTATGCGCTTTGCGAGGTCCCGGTGACCCGCATCTTGGTCGATCTCCTGGAGAAGGAACTGGGCTATTCGCAACAGGATCGCGCCCAGTTCTTTGACGCCGCCCAGAATGCCCGCCTGGTGGCGGATGCGGAGCGCTACTACCGCGCGATGTATCTCGGCGCCGAGGAATCCTGGAATCAGCGCGACCAGCACATGTTCAACACGCTTCAGAACATCCTGGATGAGCCGGGCCCGCAGCGGAAAGCCGTCGTCTGGGCCCACAATTCCCACATCGGGGACGCCCGGTTCACCGACATGGGCCAGACGCGCGGCGAGCTGAATATCGGCCAGCTGTGCCGCCAGGCCTATGGCCGCGACGCCAGCCTGATCGGATTCGGCACACATACGGGAACGGTTGCGGCGGCCACGGACTGGGACGGGCCAATGCAGGTCAAGGCGGTGAGGCCATCGCACCCCGGCAGCTACGAGGCCTGGTGTCACCAGGTTGGGGTCGAGCGGTTCCTGTTCGACCTTCGAGCCGGGCGGCATGACGATCTGCGTCAGGTCATGTCCCAGCCCCGGCTCGAACGCTACATAGGGGTCATCTATCGGCCTGAGACAGAGCGCTGGAGCCACTACGGCTACGCGACGCTTCCGGACCAGTACGACGCCTTCGTATGGTTCGATGAGACGCATGCGGTCACGCCTTTGCCGACTACCGTCACGGCCGGCGAGGACGAAACCTACCCCTTCGGCCTCTGACCGGTTTCTCCCGCCGAACCGGCGAATGAAGCGACGATCAATGTTGGGGGCGACTGAGGCGCCAAGCGCGATCAATGAGCCGTCTTGGTCGTCTGAGAACAAAGGACCGACCGCGTGGACGACCCCTACAAAACCCTCGGCGTGCCCAAGGCCGCCAGCCAGGACGACATCCGGCGCGCCTATCGCAAGCTGGCCAAGAAACACCATCCGGATCTGAACCCCGGTAACGCCAAGGCCGAGGAGGTGTTCAAGGGCGTGACCGCGGCGAACGATCTGTTGTCCGACCCTGAGCGGCGCGCCCGCTTTGATCGCGGCGAGATCGACGCATCAGGCCAGGAGCAGGCGCCGAGATCGTCCTATCGCGACTATGCCGAGGGCGAGGCGGGCCAACGCTACAGCCACGGCGGCGGCGCGCAAGGTTGGGACCCGGACGATTTCGCTGACATTTTTGGCTCAGCGTTCGGTGGGGGGAGAGGGCGCGCCAGCGATCGGCCCCGCCGGGGTCAGGACGAGCACTACGCGCTCACCGCCCAATTCTTGGACGCTATCAACGGCGCGACCCAGCGGCTGACCCTGCCGGATGGGCGGACGCTGAACGCCAAGATTCCGCCAGCCACGGCGGATGGTCAGGTCTTGCGGCTGCGAGGGCAGGGGAGTCCCGGCTGGAATGGCGGGGCCGCGGGCGACGCGCTGATCGAGATCCACGTTGCGCCGCACCCATTCTTCACGCGCCACGGCCAGGACGTCCGCATGGAGCTCCCTATCACAGTGTCGGAAGCCGTCCTGGGGGGACCCATCGAAGCACCGACCCCCTCTGGCGCGGTCAAAGTCCGCATCCCCCCCGGCTCGGATAGCGGGTCGGAGCTACGGCTTCGAGGGCGGGGCGTGCCCGAACACAATGGAACGCCTGCCGGCGATCTCTACGCGACATTGCGCGTCGTGATCGGCCCGCCGGACGACGCGCTGAAGACGTTCCTGGAGGGCTGGAAGCCAGAACACCCGGTCAGTCCCAGGCAATCGATGGAGCCGAGGCCATGATCACTATCGAGGTCCTGCTCACCCAACTCCCCAATCTGCCGCTCCAGGACCTGGAGCGCTGGATTTCAAACGACTGGGTCAGGCCAGACGGACGGGCCGGCGAATACGCCTTCCGCGAGATCGACGTGGCCCGCGTTCGGCTGATCCAGGAATTGCGGGATAAACTAGAGATCAACGAAGCGGCTTTGCCCGTCGTGCTGCTGTTGCTCGATCAACTCTATGACCTGCGTCGGCGGATGACAGCGATGCGCCCCGGGATCTAGACGCGGCGCATCTAGCCAAGGCCGGAAATTTCGATCGTCGCGTCGTTCGGAACCGTGGCGGCCACTGGGTTGCCCGCGAGCGCGTCTATCAGGAACTTTTAGGCGAAGACGGAGCTTTTCTTCCCGCTAGGCAGAAGCCAGGCGAGGTCCATGACTTCAGAAGAGTGCCATCGGCGAGCAGCGGGCTGCCTTCGAATTGAATCGTCGTCCGTCGGCCGCCCTAGCGAACCATGGAGATTTAGCAGCGTTCCAGCCAAGGCTGTCTGGTCAAGATTGTCCGACCGCGCCGAAACGGATATGCTGTCAGTGCAGGCCCTGGATTGTCTGGGCGAACGCCAGTTATTGCTGTGTGACCGGGTCTTCTGCGGACCCTTTAGCGCCAGTCTTGGACCCATAGGGTCGACAAGCGACGCCAGGATAGCGCCAGATGCCGTGGAAATCTTCGTTCTCAGGATCGAGGCTGCTCACGGCCTTAGCTGTCCGACACCCGTCGCCGAGTGAATCCACGGTCAGCCTGCCCGATTTACGTGGCCCAGCCGGTGAGTAAGGCTCCGTTCAGCGAGTTCTACGAGGCGAGTCCGGACGCTGTCGTCGTCGTTGACCAAGCCGGCCACATTCTCTTCGCAAATAGCCGAGTTGAGCCGCTCCTCGGCTACCTCCCGCAGGAACTGGTCGGAAAGCCCCACAGCGTGCTGATGCCGGCGCGCTACCGCGACACTCATGCGGGCCATATTCACCGGTTCATGACCAACCCCACGCCGCGAATGATGGGCGTGGGACTTGAACTCGTCGCAATTCGTAAGGACGGCAGCGAGTTCCATACCGAGATAAGCCTTAGCCCATATCATGCCCCAGACGGCCTGGTCGTGATCGCGGCCATGCGGGATCGTGACGCTTTGCATCCCGGCAAGACCGTTCTCGAATCCGAAAACGCAGCCCTGCAGGATATGCTGGGGCAAGCTCGACTCGATTCCGCTCGCCTAATGGCGCAGGCTGGGATCGAAGCTGCCGAGCACGAGGCAGCCCAGAGATTGCAACGTCTTCTGTTGGACGAGTTGCATCATCGCATGAAGAACATGCTGGCGACGGTCGTCGGGATCACCTCGCAGACCTTGCGCAGCGCCGAGACCCTGGAAGAAGGGCGACACGCTATTTCAAGCCGTCTGGTCGCCATGGGCAGAGCGCAAGACCTGTTGCTCAGAGCTAGCGTGACCGGGGCGGAATTGGCTGACGTTATTAGCGCCGCCATCGAGCCCTTCGACAACCACCTGGTTCGGCGGTTTGTTGTTCAGAATACGCTGATCGAGATCGGTCCTGGGGCGATCCTGCCCCTCACCATGTCCCTCAACGAGTTGTGCACCAACGCGGTCAAATACGGCGCGTTGTCCAACGAGACAGGGCGCGTCAACATCACCTCCACGGTCGATGAAACGACCCAGCTATTCACGCTAACCTGGACGGAAACGGGCGGCCCAATTGTCCAGGAGCCGACCCGGCGCAGTTTTGGCACGCGCCTGCTCGGCGGCCTTGCCACGCAGCTTCATGGCGAGGTCCGGGTGCGATACGAACCGACCGGCGTCGTGTACCAACTGGACATTCCCTTGGCCCTCCTGCGGACGCTTCGCACCAATTGAGACCCTGGCGCGACTCCTCATATCCGATGCGGCGGCGTTCGAACTCGGCTCGGCCAGCTTCATCCATGAGCGACGCCCCAGGCAGGGGAACGGAACGGGGCGAGCCGGCGTTTGTCATCGTGCAACGCAAGCCGCACGGTGGGTTCGTTCACTGTAAGGACGCTAGGGTTTCGCCCAGCCCGGTTCTTGGCGCGGTCTCGCCCGGAGCCAACTAAGCATGTCGGAAACGTCGGACCCTTCTGAGAAACAGGACGAAGCCGAAGCCAACGTCGAGGGCTTCAAGGACGATCTTGGGCCGTTCGTCGTCGCCGCCGAAACCACCCGAATGCCGATGGTTTTCACGGACGCCAAGCAGGCCAACAATTCCATCATCTTCGCCAATGACAGCTTCATTTCCCTCATCGGATACCCACGCGATGAGGTCCTGGGACAGGGCTTCAACTTCGTCCTGGCGAACCGAACCGACGCTGAGCGGCTGGCGGCGATCAAGGCCGAGTTCGAGGAGGGTTTCTGCAAGGGTCCGGAGATTTGTTGCCGCCGAAAGGATGGCAGCACATTCTGGGCCGGCGTCTACATCAGCCCGGTGCGGGATGAGCGCGGCGACATCGTCCAGCATTTCGCTTCGTTCGTGGATCTCACACGGCAAAAGGAAGAGCAGGCTAGGTCGGGGACGCTGATCGACGAGTTGAACGATCGCGTGAGGAACATGCTCGCCGCGGTTCAATCGATCGTTTCTCAAGCCTTTCGAAGGGGCGTCGATCCCGCGGCGACCCTCGAATTCATCGCGTCACGCATCGCCGCGCTGTCTCGGTCCCATGCCCTATTGGCCCATGGAGGTTGGGGGAGGACCGGGCTGCGTGATATTGTTGAAGAGGCTTTGAAGCCCCTCGCTCTCGACGCCGGTCGATCAGGACGATACGTGGTCGCGGGCGACGATATCCGCCTTCCGCCCAAACGCGCATTGGCCCTGGGCATCGCACTTCACGAGCTCGTGCTGAACGCGGTTATCCATGGCGCTCTCTCCAACGACGCTGGATCGATCCTGGTGTCGTGGACAATAGAACCGAAGACGACGGGCGATCGGTTGATCCTGGTTTGGCGAGAGAAGGACGGTCCATCTGTGACATCGGCCTCGAAAAAGGGCTTCGGTTCGCGCGTGATCGAAGACGGCCTTGCCCATGAACTGGAAGCCACGGTGCGCCTGGACTACCCGAAGGACGGTGTGATCTGCACAATCGACATGCCCGCGCCCCGCGATGGCCGTGATGAGTAAGCTCCTCGATGGTCAGCGTATCCTGGTGGTCGAGGATGAAATGCTCGTTCTCATGGAGACAGAGGACATGCTGGCCGATCTCGGCTGCGACGCCGTCGTCGCGGCCGCCACCAATGAGCAGGCTATCGCCCTCATCGAGGCCCAGCATTTTGATGCCGCGCTCCTCGACCTGAACCTAAATGGCGTCAGGAGCTACCCCGTGGCGGACCTTCTGGCTGCGCGCGGCGTACCGTTTGCGTTTGCGACGAGCTA
>PLSW01000278.1 GCA_003165275.1 Caulobacteraceae bacterium | reverse complement strand
CGGCCTGGTGGTGCCGGTGGTGCGCAACGCCGACGCCATGAACCTGGCCGAGATCGAAAAGGCCATCGGCGCCCTGGGCAAGAAGGCCCGGGACGGCCAGCTGTCCATCGAGGACATGCAGGGGGGCACCTTCACCATCTCNNTCAACGCGCCGCAGTCGGGCATCCTGGGCATGCACAAGATCCAGGATCGGCCGATGGCGGTGAACGGCCAGATCGTGATCCGGCCGATGATGTACCTGGCCCTCTCCTACGACCACCGGGTGGTGGACGGCCAGGGGGCGGTGACCTTCCTGGTCAAGGTGAAGGACTATATCGAGGACCCGCAAAGGTTGCTGCTGGATATCTAGGCGGCGCCCACCTCGCGAAGGCGTTTCAAACATCTCGCGAGGCCGGCGCGAAATACCTTCTCCCCTCGTGGGAGAAGGTTATTCAGGGCGGCTCCGCGGGTTGCGCGCGACGCTTGCCGCCGATCCGGAGGTTGCCGCCACTCATCCAATCCCCCTATGGTAAACGATGGCCCTGGTCGTCGTCGCCAAATTCTGCAGCCTTCAGGAAGCCCAGGTCGCGGCGTCGGCGCTGCGGGCCGGCGGGCTGCACGCCGTGGTGTGCGAAGAGTTTTTTGGCGGCATGGTGTGGACGGAGCAGGTCGCCTTGCAGGGGTTTCGCCTGATGGTGCTCGCCGAAGAGCGCGAGGACGCGGTGGGCTTCTTTCGCTCGTTGCCTCAATACCGGCCGCGACGCCTGACGCGCAAACCGGCGGCGGCGGTCGCCGACGGCCTTTGGCGGGTGTTGACTGTCATCGTCTGGTTCTTCCTTCCGCCGTTCGGCTGGATGATGGTCGGCGCCCTCCGGCGAGGACGTAAGGGTCGTCTGTCCGAGATGGCCATGGGTGGCCTGATCAGCCTGGGCGGTTCTGTGGCGGGTTCGGCCGTGGCCCTGTTACTGGCGGCCGTCCTCAACGGCATCACCACCGGTGGGAACAACCGCTACGGCTGAGCGGCCTATTGTTGGAGTTTGACGCGGGATCGACGCCAATATATCTATATCGCGTAGATACATCCGGGACATTTATGTCAGGCGTCAGAGACAATCTAGCGTCGTTCGAAGGGCCCCGCGTCCTGGCCAAGCTGTTCCAGCATGGGGGCAGTCAGGCGGTGCGGTTGCCCAAGGCGTTTCGGTTTCAAGGGACGGAGGTTACGGTGCGGCGCGAAGGCGAGGCGGTCATTCTGGAGCCGGTGAAGGCGCCGCGACCGCGCACGCGTGAGGAAATGGACGCCTTCTGGGCGAAGGTCGATGCGCTCGGGGGCGCGGATTTCCCTGACCGTGAGCAACCCCCCGAGCAGGAACGCGATTTCGACTGGTGACGCTGTCGATCGACACGAACGTCTTCGTTGACTTGATCAGGGGGCGACGGTCCGATGTGCGGGAGCGTTTCCGGCTGGCGCTCTCGGAGGAGTCGCTCGTCGCGTCGCTGATCGTCTTTCACGAGCTACTTTATGGCGCGGCGATACACGCGCGGCCGGACGCCCAGCGCGAAAACGTTCGCCTGGTCCTTGGGCAGGTGACGATCCAGCCCTTTGACGAACGGGACATGGCCGCCACTGCGCAACTCCGGGCGAGACTGAAGTTGCGGGGCGCGCCGATTGGCTCCTACGACGCCCTCGTCGCTGGACAGGCCCTCGCGCGCGGCTGGACGGTGGTCACGGGCAATGTCGGCGAGTTCTCTCGCATCGACGGCCTGAACGTCATCGACTGGACCGTCGCGGCGGACTAGAGACAGCCCAGGTTTCAAAAAGGGAATCAGCGCATGGCGGCATACGACGTGGTCATCATCGGCGGCGGCCCCGGGGGCTATAACGCCGCCATCCGCGCCGGTCAGCTGGGCCTCTCCGTCGCCTGCGTGGAAATGCGCGCGACCCTGGGCGGCACCTGCCTCAACGTCGGCTGCATTCCGTCCAAGGCGCTGCTGCACGCCTCGGAGCTGTACGAGCTGGCGCAGAAGGATTTCGCCGGCCTGGGCATCGACGGGGCGGTGAGCCTCAACCTGCCCAACATGCAAAAGCAGAAGGAGGTCAGCGTCGACCAGCTGACCAAGGGCATCGAATTCCTGTTCAAGAAGAACAAGGCCGACTGGATCAAGGGCCACGGCGCCATCGCCGGCCCCGGCAAGGTGGTGGTCACCGCCGACGACGGCTCGAAGACCGAGCTGGAGGCCAAGAACATCGTCATCGCCACCGGCTCCGAGCCCTCGCCGCTTCCTGGCGTGGTGGTCGACCAGAAGCGCATCGTCGATTCCACCGGCGCCCTGGCCCTGACCGAGGTCCCCAGGCGCCTGATCGTCATCGGCGCCGGGGTGATCGGCCTGGAGCTCGGTTCAGTGTGGCGCCGGCTGGGCGCCCAGGTGACGGTGGTGGAGTTCCTCGACCGCATCACCCCCGGCCTGGATACCGAGACCGCCAAGACCTTCCAGCGCAGCCTGACCAAGCAGGGGATGGCGTTCAAGCTCAGCTCAAAGGTCACCGGGGCCACAGCCTCGGCGACGGGGGTCGCCCTCACCGTCGAGCCGGTGGCCGGCGGCGCCGCCGAGACCCTGGAAGCCGACTATGTGCTGCTGGCCATCGGCCGGCGGCCCTATACGCAGGGCCTGGGTCTGGAGACGGTCGGGGTCGTTCCCGACCGCCGCGGCGTCATCCCCACCGACCATTTCCGCACCAGCGCCCCCGGGGTCTGGGCCGTCGGCGACGCCACCGCCGGACCGATGCTGGCCCACAAGGCCGAGGACGAGGCCGTGGCCTGCATCGAGCTGATCGCCGGCAAGGCGGGCCACGTGAACTACGACATCATTCCGGGGGTCATCTACACCTTCCCGGAGGTGGCCACGGTGGGCAAGACCGAGGAGGAGCTGAAGGCCGCCGGGGTCAGCTACAAGGTCGGCAAGTTCCCCTTCACCGCCAANNCCGACGCCAAGACCGACCGCATCCTCGGGGTCCACATGATCGGCCCCGATGTCAGCGAGATGATCGGCGAATACTGCGTGGCCATGGAATTCATGGCCGCCTCCGAGGACGTCGCCCGTACCTGCCACCCCCACCCCACCCGCTCCGAGGCCCTGCGCCAGGCGGCCATGGGGGTGGAGGGTTGGACGATGCAGGCCTAGCGGCGCGCGCAGCCGTTGAAGCCCCGCCGTCGCCGTGCTCAATTTCCGGAGCAAGGGGGACGGTTTGACGACAGCGGCGGTGAGGGGAGCATGGCCGGCGTTTGCGCCAAACGCCGCCGATCTGCCCTACGCCGTGCGCCTGCGCGGGTGGGCGCTTTGGCTGACCGCCGGCGGTTTCAGTCTATTCGGTCTGGCCTGTATCGGAATAGCGGCTGGGTGGTGGTGGTCTTCCACCCACCTAGTTGTGACCGACCTTTGGTGGCAGGCTGGTCTAGAGCGGGTGGGGATTTCTGTGAATCGGC
>PLSW01000026.1 GCA_003165275.1 Caulobacteraceae bacterium | reverse complement strand
TGTTTCACCCACCGTGCACGCGGCTTTGCAACAGCGGTGTCCGCTGGCTCGCCGAGCGCAATCTATGGCCGGAACTGGACCGGGCGGCTGACCTGTTCAGCGCGCTCTGGAATGCGCCCGTGCCGCGCCGTGCCATCGAGAACCCGATCATGCACCGGCACGCCCGGGAGCGTATCGTCAACTACCGGCGCCCCGTCCAGTTTGTGCAGCCCTGGTGGTTCGGTCACCCAGAGTTCAAATCTACCGGACTCTATCTACGCGGCCTTCCGCCCCTCCTTCCCACGCACAAATTGGCGCCGCCCGCTCCGGGGACGGACGAGCACAAGGCCTGGTCGAAGGTCCACCGCCGTAGCGGCTGGATTCCCGACCGCTGGCGGGACCGCTCGCGCTTCTTCAGCGGCATCGCCGAGGCCATGGCCCAGCAATGGGGCGACCTCGACGGCATGACCCCGACACAACGAGACCTGTTCGAGAGGATCGCATGACGCTGGCCATTCAACCCCGCGAATACGACCGGGTAGTGGTAGCCTTCAGCGCCGGCAAGGATAGCCTTGCCGCACTGCTCTACCTTCTCGACCTGGGCGTCGCCCCTTATCGGATCGAGCTTCACCATCACCATGTCGACGGCCAGGATGGCGTGTTTATGGACTGGCCGATCACGCCGGCTTACGTCGCCGCCCTGGCCGACCATTTCGGCCTTCCGCTCTACGGATCGTGGCGCGAGGGCGGGTTTCTGCGCGAGATGAACCGGGACGGCGTCCCGACCGCCCCTGTCCTGTTTGAGACTCCAGAAGGGCGCAGCGGCCGCGCTGGAGGCAATGGACCGCCAGGGGTCCGCATGCGCTTTCCCCAGGTGTCGGCCGACCTATCAGTCCGTTGGTGCAGCTCAGGGCTGAAAATCGAAGTGCTGGCGGCGGCCATCCGCAACCAGCCCCGCTTCGATCAGGGCCGCACGCTCGTCATAACCGGCGAGCGGGCCCAGGAAAGCCCGGCTCGGGCCAAATATCGGCCCTTTGAGCCGCACCGCACGAACTGCGGTCGTCGCCATGTGGATCATTGGCGACCGATCCTCGCGTGGACCGAGGCCCAGGTCTGGGATTGCATCGCCGCCGCTTGCTTGCGCCCGCACCCGGCCTACAGCCTGGGCTGGTCGCGGCTGAGTTGCCGCTGCTGCATCTTCGGCTCTCCTGCCCAATGGGCGACGATCCGGGCGATTTATCCGGAGGCCTTCGAGGCGATCGCCTGGCGCGAGGCGCGCACAGGCATGACCATCCATCGCCACGCCAGCGTCATTGAGTTGGCGGACCGCGGCGTCCCCTACCCGGCCGCCTTGCAGCAGCCCGCCTTAGCGGTGCTGGCCGGCGGCTCCGAGTGGACCCTGCCTATGTTTCAGCGGTCCTGGCAGCTCCCTGCCGGCGCGTTCGGCGACGCAGCTGGGCCGACCTAAAGGAGGGAGAAAGGGCTTGGCCGAGCGAGCCCGGCAGGAGTTGGTCCGCGTCGGCCGCAGGAGCCCGCCATGTCACCTCTTCTTCCCGCCGCCGACGCTGCACCCCGCCCCGCAACGGGCGAACTGAGGACCTTCCAAGTCGTCGCCGCCCAAGACTTGCCCATGTACGGCGGCTTCCTCGTCCAGGCTGCTGACCCCGACTCCGCCTTGGCCCAAGCCAAGGCAACGCTGCTCGATGGCGGCGCATGGGTGCTGGTCGACCCTGAGCCCGACGGCGCACACAGCCTGCGCATACTCTCCCTGCAGGAGGGCGATCAGGATCCGATCTTCGCAGATGTTCCGCTCGATCCTGAAGCGCCCCTTTGGCCCGGCCCGGAATATCGGGCGGCCCTGCTATCGACAACGGCAGCGCTCGCCGAGCTCGTCGCATCGCTCGGAGAAGCCGAGGTCCACCCGATCGCGCTCGACCAACTCGCCACGAACCTCCGTCTGCTCCATCTTGAATGCGAAGGCGCGGGAGGTTTGGCCGCGGCCCGGGCCACCGAGGCGCCTGAGGCGTGGGTTGAGCAGGTCATGCAATGGGCCTGGTCGCAAATCGCCGCAGACGCCCAATGAGCACCTTCCACGCCACCGCGCTCGAGTCGGCGTTTGCCGACTGGCGCGCGCAAGCGGCACCCAAACAAGCCGACGCCTTCACCGACACAGAGCCGCCTGTCATGGTCGCCTATGGCGGGGGCGTCGACAGCACCGCCATGCTGATCGAGCTTATCGAAAGCGGCTTCCACATCGACGTTGTCTTGTTCGCCGACACTGGCAGCGAGAAGCCGGCTACCTACGCTTTCGTTGAACTGTTCGGCGAGTGGCTGCGCGCCCGAGGCGTGCGGTTCGAGGTGGTCCGATACGAGCCTCGGAACTTCAAGAACTTCCCGCCCTACCATTCCCTGGACGAAAACTGCTTCACCAACGGCACCCTGCCGTCGATCTCGTTCGGTTTCTCGTCCTGCTCCCAAAAATGGAAGATCGAGCCCCAGAACCGATGGGCAGAGGCGTGGCCGCGCGCCCAGGCGACCTGGAGGGCATCGGGCAAAATCATAAAGCTCATCGGATACGACTGCTCGCCGGCCGACGCGAAGCGCTACGCGCACCGCGAGGGCTACGACGATCCGCGTTACGTTTACGGCTACCCGCTTCGGACCCTCGGCTGGGTGCGCCAGGACTGCGAGGACCGGATCGCTGCCGCCGGACTGCCGGTCCCGCCCAAGAGCGCGTGCTTCATGTGCGCGGCAACCAAGCCTTGGGAGCTGCATACCTTCCCCGTTGAGCTGCTCCGCCGCATCGTCCTCATGGAGGCGCGCGCCGAGCCGCGGCTACAGAAGATCGAGGGCCTTTGGCGCAACGGCGTGAAGGGCACGCGTGGGGGCCAGCCAAGGCCTGGACGCATGACGGACTACATACGCGCCGAAGGGCTCTTACCGTCTGCAGAGGTGGACGCCATCCGCGCCGCCGCCCCGGGCGCCTTGGTCGCCTGGCAACATGCCCAGGCCGATGTCCCAATTGCAGCGCGACCAGCGCTCGCTGAGTGGCTCGCCATGTTCGACATGCGCAGCTCCGCCGACTTCGATGCTCCGGGCGGTCCCGCTTATTTCTCGAGCCTGGATGCAGCCGTAGCAGCCTGGCCAGTCTCGGCGCCATGCCATTGACGGCCGTTAACGCTCGCGCCGGGCGCGAGTTAGGAACCCGTTCACACCCTGGCTGGCAAGGACTGCCTGTGAACGCGGGGGCGCGTCCTGAAAGGAGGAGGAAGGGTTGGGCCGGGCGAGCCGGCTGGGGGAAAGGACCTCAGTTGGCGCTGGTGAGCGCCGTGACCTACCGCGACGCCCACGAACAACCCCACAGCATCGACTGACCTCAACCAAGGAGACGACCATGACCTTCAATCTCAAGACCTTCGCCCTGGCGGCGCTCGCGGCCTCGGCCCTGGCCGCGCCGGCGTTCGCTCAGACCGCCACGCCCTTCACCGTCGGCGTAACCGCCGGCTCGCTCGGCGTCGGCCCCGAGGTCTCCTACGACT
>PLSW01000272.1 GCA_003165275.1 Caulobacteraceae bacterium | reverse complement strand
TTGGTGGAGCCGCCGGGAATCGCACCCGGGTCCAGTCCGCTTATTACGTGCGCGTTTATCTCCATAGTCCGTTGCCGGACCCCCCTCATATAGGACGGATTGATTGCCAAAAGAAGGGCGCGCGGACCGACGCCCGCGATTAGGCGTGGGACTTGCGGCGAGTTGAGCGGCATGGTAGAAATCTGATCATGTCATCAGAAAATCAGACAATCGATAAAATTGCTGATCCAAAGCGCAGCTTCATCGAGGAGGCCCGCCGCGCCCAGATCATCGACTGCGCCATCGACGTCATCGCCGAGCAGGGCTTCGCCCAGGCCTCCCTCAGCCAGATCGCCAAGCGGGCGGGGATCAGCGCCGGGGTGATCTCCTACCATTTCGCAGGCAAGGACGACCTGATCCGCGAGGTCGCGGCCCATGTGTTCACGAAAGGCGCGGCGTTCATCGGCCCGCGGGTGAACGGCCAGCCGGCGGCGCCGGACGCCCTGCGCGCCTTCATCGTGGCCAGCGTCGACTATGTGGCGGCCAGGCCCGCCTATACCCGGGCGATCATGAACATTATCCGCGCCGGCCGGGGCGAGACCGGCCAGCCGCGCTATGACGCCGCCCTGGAAGCGCCCCGGCGGGACGGCTTTCAGCAGATATTGCGCTGGGGCCAGGACACCGGCGAATTCCGCGCCTTCGACGTCGCCATCATGGCCCGGACCATCATCGAGGCGGTGGACGCGGTTCCGCCGCAGCTGGCCGTCCAACCCGATCTCGACATGGCCGCCTACGGCCAGGAGCTGGCCACCCTGTTCGACCTCGCCACCCGCGCGGCCCCGCCGCAACCCTCAGCCGAGTAACCCCATGAAATCCCTCTTCAACGCCGGCGCGTTCTTCCTGCTGGACATGCTCTCGACCTTCGTCTTCGTGATCGTCTTCGCGGTGACGGGCAACATCTACTACGCCACCGCCGCCGGGATCGGGTTCGGCGTGGCGCAGGTGGCGGTCATGCTGATGATGAAGCGCAAGATCGACCTGATGCAGTGGATGAGCCTGGGGCTGGTCATCGTCTTCGGCACGGCGACGCTGCTGACCAAGAACGCCGAATTCATCAAGCTGAAACCCAGCCTGATCTACATCGCCGTCGGCCTGGTCATGCTCAAGCCCGGCTGGATGACCCGCTACATGCCCCCCATCGTGCAGGAAAACGGCTCCGACATCGTTACGGTCTACGGCTACCTGTGGTCGGCGCTGATGTTCGCCACCGCCGCCGCCAACGCCTATGTGGCCTACACCTACGACACCGCCACCTACGCCTGGTTCCTCGGCGTCTTCCCGGTGGCGTCGAAGATCGCCCTGTTCGCCGCCACCTACCTCGGCCTCCGCATCCTGGTGCGCCGGCGGGTGATCGCGTCGATGGCGACGGTTCAGGCGGCGTAGGGGGGCGGGCCGAAACTAAAGGCGTTCCGCTCCCCCAGTCTTGTCGAGGCGATTCACAGGTCTACGGATGCTTTTCGGCAACAAGCGCCCAGTGGCAGGGCGAAGTTGGCCTTCTCCCCTTGGGGGAGAAGGCCTGCGTTTGATTCTGTGTCCAGTTGTGGTTAGGCCCGCATCCCAAGATGACGGCGTCCCCTAGCCATGACGGGGAGGAGCGGACTTTAGAGCGTTTCCACGCCCCGCTCGATGGACAGCACCCCCGTCCGCGAGACCTCCACCAGCCCGAGCGGCCGCATCAGGTCGACGAACTTGTCGATCTTGGCCGAGGCGCCGGTGATCTCGAAGATGAAGCTGGCGATGGTGGTGTCGATCACCTTGGCGCGGAAGATGTCGGCCACCCGCAGGGCCTCCACCCGCTCGGCGCCGACCCCGGCGACCTTGACCAGGGCCAGTTCCCGCTCGACCCCGTTGGGATCGCGGCTGACGTCCTGGACGTGGCGGGTGGAGACCATCTTCTGCAGCTGGGCCTCGATCTGGGCCAGCACATGCGGGGTGCCGCGGGTGACGATGGTGATGCGGCTGGTGTGGGCGTTGCGGTCGGTCTCCGCCACCGTCAGGCTCTCGATATTGTAGCCCCGGGCCGCGAACAGGCCGACCACCCGGTGCAGGACGCCGGGCTCGTTGTCGACCAGCACCGCGAAGGTGGCCGGGTTCTCCGCCTCGGCGGCGTGACCCATGTCATAGGCGGAGGCGGGGGCGTCGAGGGGGGCTTGGGTCATGTGTGGTCTGATGAACCTTTTGGGGCTGGGCTCGCAAGCCTGATCGTGGTTTGGAGGGGTAGCCGAGTTGGAGGGACCCATCAGAGCGTGATGGTGGGGTGTCCGTTTCTCACTATCTCGACTCTGGCGGCGCGACCAAAATGAAGCCCGCGACCGTAGCCATATACATTTTCCCATTGGCCGCCAGCTTCGCGCTCAAGCTCCACGCTGTAAGGCCGACGCCCTCGCCGCGAATAGCTGCACTTGAGCCGAAACGCGCCTGAGATCAGTCCTTCGAGCGCGTTGACGAACTCAGCCTCCTTCTCTGGTTCGTCAGCGGGAAACCAGGAGAACGTGAAGAGGTCGTGCTGAATATGGAGCTCGTCGTAGTTCTGCACGCAAAGCCACAGATACCAATCCAGACCCAGCTGCTCGGGGATCGAGCAAGCCAACTCGACTGGAGACGTTTCGTCCCACTCGATCGACAGGCCATGCCGTGCGGCGGACTCGATGAACAACTGGCGAGCACGCTCAATGATCGCGCCGCCCCTCGCTTCCTCCGCCGCGACTTTCTGCGCGCTCCGCCACATCACTGATCTTCCAGATACCCCGTCACCCCCGGGCTTGTCCCGGGGGCGAGGGAACACGAACGTTACTCGGCTAGCTTCGATGCCACGATTTTACTGTCTGTGATCCCTTGCCCCCGGGACAAGCCCGGGGGTGACGGATAGTAGATATCGTTCAAACAAGGTCCGCTCACACCAGCCGCCGCCCGGCCGCGTCGATGACCGAGCCGATATCGCCGCCGTCCTCGCCCAGGATCATCTCGTTGTGGGCCTTGCCGGAGGGGATCATCGGGAAGCAGTTCTCCAGCTTCTCCACGCGGCAGTCGAAGATCACCGGGCGGGGGGTGTTGATCATCTCCAGGATCTTGTCGTCGAGTTCCGCGGGGGTGGAGGCGCGCAGGCCGACGCAGCCGTAGGCCTCGGCCAGCTTCACGAAGTCGGGCAGGCTGTCGGAATAGGAGTGGCTGTAGCGCTCGCCGTGCAGCAGCTGCTGCCACTGGCGCACCATGCCCATCCATTCGTTGTTGAGGATGAACACCTTGATCGGCAGGTCGTGCTGCAGGGCGGTGGACATCTCCTGGATGGTCATCTGCACGCTGGCGTCGCCGGCGATATCGATGACCAGGCTGTCCGGATGGGCCCGCTGCACGCCGACGGCGGCCGGCAGGCCGTAGCCCATGGTGCCCAGGCCGCCGGAGGTCATCCAGCGGTTGGGCTCCTGGAAGTGGAAGAACTGCGCCGCCCACATCTGGTGCTGGCCCGCGTCGGTGACCAGGATTGCGTTGCCGCCGGTGATGCGCCAGATGTCGTGGATGACGTGCGCCGCGTAGAGGTGGCCGGAGTCGGGCAGGTT
>PLSW01000285.1 GCA_003165275.1 Caulobacteraceae bacterium | reverse complement strand
GGACTGCCTGACCCTGAACGTCTGGACCCCCGCCAGGCCGCACCCGCGGTTGCCGGTGATGGTCTGGATCCACGGGGGCGGGTTCGTGAACGGCTCGGGCACGGCGGCCCTCTACGACGGCTCGGCCCTGGCGCGGCAGGGGGTGGTGGTGGTGACCCTCAACTATCGCCTCGGCCGGTTCGGCTTCTTCGCCCATCCGGCCCTCTCCGCCGAAAGTCCCACCGGCCCCCTGGCCAATTACGGGCTGATGGACCAGATCGCCGCCCTGCGCTGGGTGCAGGACAATATCGCCGCCTTCGGCGGCGATCCTGGGCAGGTGACCATCTTCGGCGAGTCCGCCGGGGGCATAGCGGTCAACACCCTGATGGCCTCGCCCTCGGCGCGGGGCCTGTTTTCGAAGGCCATCGTCGAATCCGGCGCCGGCCGCTCCGTCTATCCGCGGCTGGCGAGGCTGAACACGACGAGCGAGCCCTCCGCCGAGGATCGGGGCGTCGCCTTCCTCAAATCCATCGGGGTGGAGGCCAAGGACGCCGCCGCCCTGCGCGCCATTCCCGCCGAGGCCATCGCCGCCGCCCCGGACCCCAGCGTCTTCGACGGCTTCGGCCCGATCATCGACGGCCGGCTGGTGCCCATGTCCGTGCCGGACGCCTTCGCCCAGGCCCTGGAGGCGCAGGTTCCCTACATCGTCGGCTCCAACAGCCTGGAGTTCCCCATCCCGGCCGCCCAGCTGCCCGGCGCCCTGACGGCGATGCTGCGCCTGCCCCCGCCCGCCCAGGCCGGTCTCGCCGCCGCCTATCCGGACCGCGCCGCCTACGAGGCCCATGTGCTCAGCGACATCATCTTCGGCGAGCCGGCCCGCTATCTCGCCGGCCTGCACGCCGCCAACGGCCAGCCGACCTGGCTCTATCGGTTCTCGGCCCTGTCGCCGTCCATGCGCGGCAAGCTGGCGGGGGCGCCGCACGCCTCGGAGCGCGAATACGTGTTCGAGACCCTGTCCGCCTCCCCCTGGCCCACCGGCGGCGACGACGCCAAGGTCGCCGCGGCCATGAGCGGCTACTGGACCAGCTTCGCCAAGCGCGGCGATCCCAACGGCGGCGGCCGCCCCAAATGGCCCGGCTTCACCAAGGCCGCGGACCAGCTGCTCGACTTCACCGACGCCGGCCCGGCGGCGCAGAAGACCCCGGACGCGGCCAGCCTGGACGCGATCTCCGCGCTGCAGGCGAAGGGGCGGTAGGGGGGGGCGACTTCCCTTCCCCCCTCCCTTCCCGTCATCGCCGGGCTTGTCCCGGCGACCCAGGATCACAGACCAAGCGGATTGGTCACTGGTGACAGCCATATCGCTTCCCCGCGCCGACGGAGAGAGCAGGAACGTCCTGGTAGGTTCGTGATCCTGGGTCACCGGGACAAGCCCGGCGATCACGGTGATGTGGTGCTGGGGATGACCCGCAAGAACCGGGTTTGCCGCCCCCCGCCGCCACGCTAGACCCGGCCGCACCCTTGCACCGAGACCGACCATGACCGACGCGACCACCCCGGCGCTGGAACGCGCCCTGCACCACGCCCGCGCCCATCTGGAGACCCTCGACACCCAGCCCGTCGCGGCCCGCGCGGACCTCGCGACCCTGCGCGCGCGACTGGGCGTTCCCTGGACCGACGCCGGGGTCCCGGCGGTGCAGGTGGTGGACGACCTGGTCGCGGCCACCGCCGGCGGCCACCACGCCAGTGCGGGGGGCCGGTTCTTCGGCTGGGTGATCGGCGGCGCCCTGCCCGCGGCCCTGGCCGCCGACTGGCTGACCTCGACCTGGGACCAGAACGCCGGCCTCTACGCCTGCGGCCCGGCGGCGGCGGTGACCGAGGAGGTCTGCGGCGCCTGGCTGAAGGATCTGTTCGACCTGCCGGCGCACGCCAGCTTCGCCCTGACCACCGGCTGCCAACTGGCCCACGTCACCGCCCTGGCCGCCGCCCGCCACGCGGTGCTGGAGGCCGCCGGCTGGGACGTGGAGCAGGAGGGCCTGTTCGGCGCCCCCCGGGTGCGGATCATCGTCAACGAGGACCGGCACGGCTCCGTCGACCGGGCCGTGCGGCAGCTGGGCTTCGGCCGCGCCAGCCTGCAGATCGTCCCCCTGGACCCGGACGGCCGCCTCGGCGCGGCGAGTCTGGCGCAGGCCCTGGCGGTGGGCTCGGGCCCGACCATCGTGGTGCTGCAGGCCGGCGACCTGCACCTGGGCGCCTGCGACGACTACGAAGCCCTGATCCCTCTGGCCAAGGCCGCCGGCGCCTGGGTGCATGTGGACGGCGCCTTCGGCCTGTGGGCCAAGGCCAGCCCGCGCAGGGCCCACCTGATGCGAGGGATCGAGGCCGCCGACTCCTGGGCCACCGACGGCCACAAGTGGCTCAACGTGCCCTATGACAGCGGCCTAGCCTTCGTGCGCGACGCCGCCGCCCACCTGGCCGCCATGACCCTGAGCGCCAGTTATCTCGCCCCCGGCGGCGACGCCCGCGACCAGATCGACTTCACCCCCGAATTCTCCCGCCGGGCGAGGGGCTTCGCCATCTACGCGGCCCTGCGTGAGCTCGGACGCTCGGGCCTGGCTGACCTGATCGACCGTTGCTGCGACCACGCCGCCGCCCTTGCCCACGGCATAGCCGCCCTGCCCGGTGCGGAGCTGATCGCCGGCCCCGGCCTGAACCAGGCCATGGTCCGCTTCCGCGACCCGCGCGAAGGCGCCGGCGAGGCCGACCACGCCCTGCGCACCAACGCGGTGATCGCCGCCATCAACGCGGGGGGCGAAGCCTTCTTCAGCCCCAGCGTCTGGCGCGGCCGCCGCGGCATGCGCATCAGCGTCAGCAACTGGCGTACGGATGAGCGGGACGTGGCGCGGGCGGTGGAGACGGTGCGGGGGGTGCTGGCGGCGTAACAGAGCGTCGCCGACGCCGATCCGGGGTCGCCAGGACAAGCCCGGCGATGACGGGGGAGAGAGCGTGGATGGGGGGCGGATAAACCCTACGCCGCCTCGCCCCGCTCCGCCGCCACGGCCTCCGCGCCCAGCATCGCCGCCTTGCGGCCGAGGCCCCAATGGTAGCCGGTCAGGCGGCCGTCGCGGGCGATGGCGCGGTGGCAGGGGATCAGGAAGCTGATCGGGTTGGCGCCGATGGCCGCGCCGGTGGCCTGGTAGGCGCGGGGATTGCCGGCCCAGGCGGCGACATCGCCATAGCTGGCGGTGCGGCCCTGCGGGATGCGCAACAGGGCCTTCCAGACCTGGATGTGGAAGGGCGCGCCCATCAGCACCAGGGGCGGCCGCTCGCCCTCGCCGGAGAAGATGGCCGGGGCCATGGCCTGGGCCGCGGCGTCGTCGCGGCGCCAGTCGGCCGCCGGCCAGCGGGCGCGCATGTCGGCGAAGGCGGCCTCACGGCCCTCCGCGTCGCAGAAGGCCAGGCCGCAGAGGCCGCGCGGGGCGATCACCAGCAGGGCTTCGCCGAACGGCGATGGCGCATAGCCGTAGGTCAGGGCCAGCCCCGCCCCGCGCCGGCGCACGTCGCCGGGGGTCACCGCCTCGTGGGCGATGAACAGGTCGTGCAGGCGCGAGGGGCCGGAGAGGTCGGTGTCCAGGGCCGCGTCCAGCACGCTGGCGCCGGCCTCCAGCTGGCGGCGGGCCTCGGCGTGGGCGATGGCGGCGACGAAGGTCTTGGGGCTGACCCCGGCCCAGCGGGTGAAGACCCGCTGGAAGTGGAAGGGCGACAGGCCCGCGGCGGCGGCGGCCTCGTCGAGGCTGGGCCGCTCGCGCCAGCGATCGGCGAGCCAGTCGAGGGCGCGGGCCATGCGGGCGTAGTCCCGGGCCTGCTCGTCCAGGCGGGCGAGGCCCTGTGTGATTGCGGGGGCGGGGGCGAGGGTCATGACGGCAAGCTAGCCCAAACGGCGGCAGCGATCCGCCCGCTTCTTGCGGCCGGATCGGATCAATGGCGTTCCGCCCGCGCCGCGGCGATGGCGCGCTCGACCGCCTCCGCCAGGCCGGAGCGCTCGCCGGGGCTGAGGGCGTGGCCGATGATCAGGGCCCGGCCGGAGACGGCCAGCCGCACCTGGGTGTCGTGATCGGAGGGCCGATCGACCACCACCCGGGTGAAGGCGGTGGGCGAGCGCCAGACCGTCCGCCGCCCGCGGCTCCATTCATGGGCAACCACCACCTCGTCGGCGGTGACCTGCACCCGCTCGGCCTGGCCCGCGCCGCGGTAGCTGGCGCGAAAGGCGATGATCACCGCCAGGACGTCGGCGCCCAGGAAGATCGGCATCGGAAACGCCTTCAGCGCCACCATCAGCGTCCCCACCGCCAGGTTGAAGGCGATCACCACCCCCAGCAGCACGGCGAACCCCTTGCGCGACAGGGACCGGTGCGGGGTGATCACCGCGTCCATGTAAAGCGTTGCGGGCATGGGGGCAGGATAGGGGGAGGAGTGGGTCGCGGGCAATCAGGGTTGCGGCGCCGCCGCTGCGGGCTTCGACCCGGTCGCTCCGCTCCCTGCTCGGCATGACGAAGAGGGGTGGGCTGCAAAGGAATACGTCATGCTGAGTAGCGCGCCCTTCGCGCGCGTGTCGAAGCACGCAACCCGGCCGCAACTGTCGTTCAACATCGAGCGCGACTCGCGGCATGGTCGCCCCATGCTCACAGCTGCAAAGAAACCCAAGCCCCCCCGCCGCCGCGTCTCCCCGACCGAAAAAGCCCGTGTTCAGGAGATCTTCGACCGGTTCGCCGCCGCCACGGCCCATCCGAAGACCGAGCTCGGCTATTCCAGCCCCTACACCCTGGTTGTGGCCGTGGCCCTGTCGGCCCAGGCGACGGACGTGTCGGTGAACAAGGCCACGACCAGGCTGTTCGCGGTCGCGGACACGCCGCAGGCGATGCTGGCCCTCGGCGAGGCGGGCCTGACCCCCTACATCGCCTCCATCGGCCTCTTCCGCACCAAGGCCAAAAACGTCATCGCCCTCTCGCGCATCCTGGTGGACCAGTACGGCGGCGAGGTTCCCCTGAACCGCGAGGCCCTGCAGAGCCTGCCGGGCGTCGGCCGCAAGACCGCCAGCGTCGTGCTCAACGAACTGGACATCGAGCCCGCGATCGCCGTCGACACCCACGTCTTCCGCGTCGCCCACCGGCTGAAGCTGTCCGACGGCAAGACCCCGGACCAGGTTGAGCATGACCTGATGGCCCTGGTCCCGCAGCCCTACCTGACCCGCGCCCATCACTGGCTGATCCTGCACGGGCGGTATGTGTGCGTGGCGAGGAAGCCGAAGTGCGAGATCTGCGTGGTGGGGGATCTGTGTCCGTCGCGGGAGCTGTTTCTCTGAGCGGCGCGGTTTTCCTCCCCGCGTGCGGGTCGCGTGCGGGGAGGAAAAGGCGGCATGACGCTCCCTACCCTATCGCCCCCACCATCGCCGCCGCGAAGGCCGCGCCGTCGTCGGGGGAATGCTCCAGGAAGAGGTCGGGCTCGATGGCTTCCAGCTCCATCAGCCGCAGCACCTCGTCCGGCCCGCGGATCAGGTCGATGCGGGCGTAGGTGAGGGGGCGACCGGCGGCGACGAGGACCCGTTCGGCGGCGGCCAGGGCGTCGGCGGGGGCGTCGATGCGGGTGCTGACCCCGCCGTGCTGGACCTGGACGCGGAAGTCGCCGGCGGCGGCGACCTTGCCAAGGGCATGGCTGAAGCGGCCGCCGAAATAGAGCAGCGACAGCTCCCCCTCCCCGGTCACCGCGTCCATGAACGGCTGCAGCATGGCCGCGCCGGCGGGCGCGTCGGCCAAGGCCGCGCCTGGGGACAGGCGCACGGTCTCGAAGGACCCGCCGGAGACCTGCGGCTTGGCGATGATGTCGTCGCCGAACCGGGCGTGGGCGGCCGCGATCGCCGCCGGGGTGAGACGATCCACGAACAGGGTCGGCACCACCGGCGCCCCGGCGGCCTCCAGCTCGGCCAGGTAGGTCTTGCGGGTGTTCCAGCTCAGGGTTTCGACCGGATTGATGGTCCTCACGCCCTCGGACTCCAGCCGGTCCAGCAGGGCCGCCCAGTTCGTGGGGCGCGTATGGTAGAACCAGGCCAGCAGCGGGGTGACCGCGTCGAAGGCCGAGAGGTCGCCCGCCTCCGTCCAGGGCCGGGGGACGGCCTCGACGCCGGCCCGGCGCAAGGGCGCGGCGAGGCGGTCGAATCCTTGCAGGGCGATCGCCGCGAAATGCGGCTCGTCCGGCGCGGGGGTGAGCACGGCCAGGCGCATCAGCGGCTCTTCCGCGCGGATTTCGCCCTGCGCGTTGCCAGGGACCGGGTGTTTCCTATACTTCCCCCGCCTTCCAAAACGGACCCTCCCTCATGACCACCCTTTACGACGTCGCCGCCATCGGCAACGCCATCGTCGACGTGATCTCGCCGGCCAGCGACGACTTCCTGTCGGACCGCGGCCTCATCAAGGGCACGATGCGCCTGATCGACGACGTCGAGGCGCAGGCTCTCTACGCGCGGATGGCCGCGGCCGTCGAGGCCTCCGGCGGCTCGGCCTGCAACTCCATCGCCGGCCTGTCGAGTTTCGGCGGGCGCGGCGCGTTCATCGGCAAGATCGGGGTCGACGAGCTGGGCGCGGTCTTCACCCACGACATCGAAGCCCTCGGCGTGCGCTTCGGCGGCGTGCCGCTGACCGACGGGGTCACCGGGCGCTGCCTGATCAACGTCACCCCCGACGGGGAGCGAACCATGACCACCTGCCTGGGCGCCGCGGCCCTGCTGGAGCCGTCCGACGTCGATTCGGCGATCATCGAGGCCGCCGCCGTGGTCTATCTGGAAGGCTATCTGTTCGACCCCGAGCCCGCCCGCCGGGCCTTCGCCAAGGCGGCCGGTCTGGCCCGGGCCTCGGGCCGTCTGATCGCCCTGACCCTGTCGGACGCCTTCGTGGTCGAGCGCCACCGCGGCGCCCTCCTGGGCTTCATCGAGAGCGAGGTCGACATCCTCTTCGCCAACGAGGCGGAAATCACCGCCCTCTACCAGACCAAGGACTTCGACGAGGCCGTCGCGGCGGCCCGGGGCAAGGCGAAGATTTCCGCCATCACCCGCGGCAAACAGGGCTCGACGATCATCTCCGGGGACGAAACCCATCATGTTAACGCCGTTCCGATAGAGAAAGTCGTGGACACGACCGGCGCGGGCGACCAATACGCGGCGGGATTTCTACACGGCCTGGCGCGGGGCCTTTCGCTGGATCATTGCGGGCGGCTGGGCTCGCTGGCGGCGGCGGAGGTGATCGCCCACTACGGCCCGCGGCCCCAGGTCTCGCTGCGCGACCTAGCGACACAGGCCGGCCTCTAGGGCCGAACGACAGTTGGAGGAGCGCGCCGCCATGGCCGCCAATCTTAAGGCCTCGAGCCGGGCGGCCGAGGTCGTCAGGAACACCAAGGAGACCCAGATCCGGGTCCGCGTCGACCTGGACGGGACCGGCGAGTCGACGGTCGCCACCGGGATCGGCTTCTACGACCACATGCTGGAAAGCTTCGCCCGGCACGGCGGTTTCGATCTGGAGATCGAGACCAAGGGCGACCTGCACATCGACATGCACCACACGGTGGAGGACACCGGGATCGTGCTGGGCCAGGCCTTCCACAAGGCCCTGGAAGGGTTCAAGGGCGTGCGCCGGTTCGGCAGCGCCTACATCCCCATGGACGAAACCCTGACCCGCTGCGCCCTGGACCTCTCCAACCGCCCATACCTGATCTGGAAGGTCGAATTTCTTCGGCCCAAGGTTGGCGAGATGGACACCGAGCTGTTCAAGGAGTTCCACCACGCCTTCGCCATGAACGCGGGCGCCTGCGTGCACCTGGAGACCCTCTACGGCGACAACAGCCACCATATCGCCGAGAGCGGCTTCAAGGCCCTCGCCCGGGCCCTGCGGCAGGCGGTGGAGATCGATCCCAAGACCGGGGGCCACGCCCCCTCCACCAAGGGCGTGCTCTGAGGATTCCATGCGGAGCATAGCCCTGATCGATTATGGGTCGGGCAATTTGCGCTCGGCCGAAAAGGCGTTGCAGAAGGCCGCCGAGGCCTTCGCCGGCGCCTATGAGATTCACACGACCGACGACGCGGACCTGATCCGCCGGGCCGACGGCGTGGTGCTGCCGGGCGTCGGCGCCTTCGCCGCCTGCATGGACGCCCTCAGCGAGCGGCCGGGCCTGATCGAGGCGATCACCGAGACGGTGAAGGGCCGGGGCGCCCCTTTCCTGGGCATCTGCGTCGGCATGCAACTTCTGGCATCACGGGGCTTGGAGTTCGGCGAGACTCCGGGGCTGGACTGGATCGGGGGCGACGTGCGACGTCTCACCCCCAACGGGCCGGGATTTAACGTGCCGCACATGGGATGGAATGCGCTGGAGGCGCTCGCCGATCACCCGCTGTTCGCGGGGCTAGGCGAGACCGCGCCCGGCGAGGGGCCGCTGATGTACTTCACCCACTCCTTCGCCTTCTTCCCGGACGACGCGAAAAACGTCATCGCCGAGGTCGATCATGGGGGCCGTTTCCCCGCGGCCGTCGCCGCCGGCAATATCGCCGGCGTGCAGTTTCACCCTGAAAAGTCGCAAGGCGCCGGCCTCAAGCTGTTGGCGAACTTCCTGGAGTGGCGACCATGATCCTCTATCCGGCCATCGACCTGAAGGACGGCCAGTGCGTGCGGCTGCTGCACGGGGACATGGACAAGGCCACGGTGTTCAACGCCAGCCCCGCCGACCAGGCCGGCCAGTTCGTCAAGGACGGCTTCGAATGGCTGCACGTGGTCGACCTGAACGGCGCCATGCAGGGCGAGTCCATGAACGCCGAGGCGGTGAACGCCATCCTCAACAGCGTCTCCATCCCCGTCCAGCTGGGCGGCGGCATCCGCAACATGAAGGCCGTTGAGCGCTGGATCGAGGCGGGGGTCAGCCGGGTGATCCTGGGCACCATCGCCGTGCGCGATCCCGAGCTGGTGAAGGCCGCCGCCCGCCGCTGGCCCGAGCAGATCGCCGTCGCCGTGGACGTGCGCGACGGCAAGGTGGCTGTTGACGGCTGGACCGGCGCCTCCAACCTCGACCCCATCGAGCTTTCGAAGCGCTTCGAGGACGCCGGGGTCGCGGCCCTGATCGTCACCGACATCGGCCGCGACGGGGCCATGACCGGGGTCAATGTGGACGCCGTGGGCGCCCTGGCCGACGCGGTCTCCATCCCGGTGATCGCCTCCGGCGGCATCGCCTCCGTCGAGGACATCCGCCTGTTGCAGGCGCGGCCGGGGGTGAGGATCGCCGGCGCGGTGCTGGGCCGGTCGCTCTACAGCGGCGCGATCCGCCCCTCCGAAGTGCTGGCGATCGCCAGCCGCAAGGCGGCTTGAGGGGCTCCATGCTGCGCATCCGCGTCATCCCCTGCCTGGACGTGAAGGACGGGCGCGTGGTCAAGGGCGTGCAGTTTCTCGACCTGCGCGACGCCGGCGATCCGGTGGAGCAGGCCACGGCCTATGACCTCGCCGGCGCGGACGAGCTGATGTTCCTCGACATCACCGCCAGCCACGAGGGCCGCGGCGCGATGCTGGACGTGATCGCCCGCACCGCCGACGTCTGCTTCATGCCCGTGGGCGTGGGCGGCGGGGTGCGCACGGTGGAGGACGCCCGCGCCCTGCTGCGGGCCGGCGCCGACAAGGTCTCGATCAACACCTCGGCCGTGGAAGACTCCACCCTCATCCGCCGCTGCGCCGACGCCTTCGGCTCCCAGGCGGTGGTGGTGGCCATCGACGCCCGCGGCGCCCATCGCCCCGGCGGCGGCTGGGAGGTCTTCACCTACGGCGGCCGCAAGGCCACCGGCCTGGATGTGGTCGACTATGCGATCACCTCCGTGGCGCACGGGGCGGGAGAAATCCTTCTGACCTCCATGGACCAGGACGGCGCCAAGACCGGCTATGACACCGCGCTGTTGAAGGCGGTGACCAGCGCGGTGAACGTGCCGGTGATCGCCTCCGGCGGCGCGGGCAAGGCCTCGGACCTGGTGGACGCGGTGACCCTGGGCGGCGCCGACGCGGTGCTGGCCGCCTCCATCTTCCACTTCGGCGAGATCACCATCGACGAGGCCAAGCGCGCGATGGCCGCCGCCGGCCTGCCGGTGCGGCGGGTGGCGGAGCGGGTACGGTGAGCCGGTTTTCCGAGACCCTGGAGCGGCTCAACGCGACGATTGAGTCTCGCGTGGGCGCCGATCCGGCCAGCTCCTACACCGCCAAGCTCCTGGCTGGCGGCGCGGCCATGGCGGGCAAGAAATTCGGCGAGGAGGCGGTGGAGACGGTCATCGCCGCCGTCCTGGCCGACCCCGAGGCCCTCGCCGCCGAAAGCGCCGACCTGATCTACCACTGGCTGGTCCTGCTCGCCGCGGCGGGCGTGCCCCTGGACGCCGTGGCCGCCAAGCTGGAGGCCCGCGAAGGGCGCTCGGGGATCGAGGAAAAGGCGAGCCGGCCGAAGTAGCTCAAGTCCTCCCCGCGTGCGGGGAGGNNGCACGATCCCCAGGAACACCATCACCGTGCCCACGAGCCCCACCGCCCAGGCCAGCGGCCGCACCAGGGGAACGCCGAACACATAGAGCGCCGCGTGGACGACCCGGGAATAGAAGAACAGCTGGCTACCCAGCACAATGGTCGGGCTGGTGACGTGGGTGACCGCGGCGATCAGCACCAGGGGGGCGAACAGGGTCAGGCCCTCCCGGTGATTGTCGACCACACGCTTCATGCGCGCCTGGAAGGGCTTGGGCTCCGGCAGATTATCCCGCGGGCCGGCCATCGGCGTCAGGCCCTGGGCCCGCACCCCCACCGTCGCCTGAATAAGAACAAGCACAAACAGCAGGGCCACAGCATAGGCCAGCATGGTCAATTCAACAGTCATCATCGCCTCCCCGCGATTTGGTTTTGCCGAATAGTCATGACGACTTTGGCGAGGCGGTCAATCCAACCCGCCTGGCCGGTCGGGAACCCTTCGAGGGTCCGGCGCGATGAAGGCTTGGGGCCCGCCAGCCTCCGCGCTTGCGCCGCAATCACCCCCCGGGCTAACTCCCCCCATGAGCGACCGCACACCGATCATCGCCCCGTCGATCCTGGCCAGCGACTTCGCGCGCCTGGGGGNNGCCACTTCGTGCCCAACATCACCCTGGGCCCGGACATCGTCAAAGCCCTGCGGCCGCACTCCAACCTGCCCTTCGACTGCCACCTGATGATCAGTCCGGCGGACCCCTATCTGGAGGCCTTCGTCGAGGCCGGCGCCGACATCGTTAGCATCCATCCCGAGGCCGGGCCGCACCTGGACCGCTCGGTCAAGCACATCCGCAGCCTGGGGGCCAAGGCCGGGGTGGTGTTCAACCCCTCGACGCCGCCGGACATCATCGAATTCATGATGGACGATATCGACCTCATCCTGGTGATGACGGTGAACCCCGGCTTCGGCGGCCAAAGCTTCATCACCGCCCAGTTGAAGAAGATTGAGCGCCTGCGGGCGATGATAGACGCCAGCGGCAAGGACATCGCCCTGCAGGTCGACGGCGGGGTGACCCCCGAGACCGCGCGCCTGTGCGTCGCCGCCGGCGCCACGGCCCTGGTGGCCGGCACGGCGGTCTTCCGCGGCGGACCGGACCGCTACGCCGAGAACATTCGCGCCCTGAGGGGCGGCTAGGCCGGGCGACGGATGGCCGAATCGCCCTTGGGGCTATGGGGCCAGGCCCTTCGCCGCGCCGCCACCCGCCGCCTGGAGCTGGACTCCCTGGCCCTGTCGCCCCGGGGGCCGCGGGTCGACGGATTCGCCGCTGGACCGCGGGATTTGCGTCCGGCCGATCCCAAGGCGGGACAGGCCATGCTGGCCGGGGAATTTCGCTTCGGCGGCGAGGTGCTGATCGCCGGACCCGCCGGCGATCCCTGGAACCAGGCCAGCCCGTCGCGGCCCTTCGCCGTGCGCCTGCACCGGTTCGAATGGATGGGCGACCTGGTCAGCCTGGGCGAGCCGGGATTGCGCGACGCCCTCGGCCTCTCCCTCGAATGGCTGCGGGTGTTCGGCCGCTGGAACGCCTTCTCCTGGCGCGCCGAGGTGATGGAGCGGCGGGTGTTCAACCTGGCCTGCGCCGGTCGGCCCCTGGCGGCCCACGCCTCGGACCTTGAGGTCGCCGCCCTCGCCGAGACCCTCGCCCGCCAGGCGCGCCGACTGCTACGCACTTCGGACGCGCCGCACCGCCTGGCGGAACGCTGCATCGCCGCCGCCGTCGCCGGAACCGCCCTGGCCGGGCCGGCGGGCGAGCGGCTGATGAACCAGGCCCTGCGGCGCCTGGAGACGGCCATCGAGACCACCGTCACCCCCGATGGCGTTCATGCGTCGCGCTCCCCCCAGGCCGGGATGGAGCTGCTGTTCGACCTTTTGACCCTCGACGACGCCCTGTCGCAGCGGGGCCGGCCCCCGTCGGACGGCCTGTCCCGGGCCATCGACCGGCTGACCGGGGGGCTGCGCTTCTTCACCCTCGGCGACGGACGGCTCGCGGCCTTCCAGGGGGGCGAGGAATCCACCCCGGCGCGGGTCGCCGCCGCCCGGGCGCACGATCCGGAGGCCGGCCATGCGCCCCCCGCCCGCGAGGCGCGGCAGGGCGGCTATCAGCGGATGTCCGGCCGCTCGATCCTGGCCATCGTCGACACCGGGGCGCCCGCCACCGGCGATCTCAGCGTGACCGCCTGCGGCCAGCCGGCGGCGATGGAGATTCTCTGCGGCCGCGACCGGCTGATCACCAACTGCGGCTGGAGCGAAATCGCCTTAGGGCCCCAGGCCCTGCGCCTGGCCGGCGGCGGCTCGACAGCTGAGGTGGGCGACGGGGTCCTGGGCCAGCCCCTGGGCGGGTTCGCCGGCCGCGCCCTGGGTCCGCGGCTGGTCGGCGGGGTCGCCCAGGCGGACCTGAACCGGCGGGAAAGCGACGAAGGGGTGTGGCTTGAGGTCTCCCACGGCGGCTGGATCCCCAAGACCGGCCTGACCCACGAGCGGCGCCTCTATCTGGACAAGCTGCGCGACGAGCTGCGCGGGGAGGACCGGTTCATCCCCGCCGAGGGCGCCGGCGGCCAGACCCTGCCCATCGCCCTGCACTTCCACCTGCACCCGGACGTGCGCGCCTCCCTGGCGCGGGACCAGCGCAGCGTGCTGCTGCGCGGGCCGTCCAATGTCGGCTGGTGGCTGCGCAACGACGCCGGCGAGGTGACGGTGGAGGCCTCGGTGAATTTCCTGGACGGCGCCCCCCGCCGCACCACCCAGATCGTCCTGCGCGGCCGCCTGCGCGCCGACCGGGGCGGGCGGGTGCGGTGGAAGCTGTCGGCGATGGACGCGGGGGCTGGGTAGGGGCGCTGAGCGCTTACGCCTTCCATATCGTCACCCCCGGGCTTGTCCCGGGGGCGAGGGATCACAGGCGGTAAAGCGGTGGCGCCGAGGTCCAACCTGTGCCGTTCGTGTTCCCTTGCCCCCGGGACAAGCCCGGGGGTGACGGATTTATCCGTGGACGTGTGACCTCGACTCTCGTTGAGCGGCGAGCCCCCCGACTCGGTTGACAGCACCCCCCTCGCCGCCTATCGCGACCCCACCTTGCGTGACTGGCGATAGAGGTGGGCGACCACCGGGGAGCGCGAAGGGTTTCCGCCGCTCGCCTGGGCACATCTCAACCTCAGGAGATCGCCTTGCCCGCCGCCCCGAACTATCCCGCCGCCCCCGACCTCGCCCCGATCAAACGCGCCCTGCTGTCGGTCTCCGAC
>PLSW01000376.1 GCA_003165275.1 Caulobacteraceae bacterium | reverse complement strand
TTGTTCGACGAGACAAACGTATATCGTAATCTCTCCAGTTACTTATTTCTGCGCGTTGAATCTTTTGTCATTGAAATATGAATGTTTCAAATAACCGAGATTAGAAAATCTCAACACCTATTCCCTGGCTCGCGCGCTTAGCTTGGCGCGTGCGGATCGCGATATATCCCGTTGAATCCAAGTGTGTCGCAGGACGTTGAAAGTTGGTCAGCCTTGAGCAGGGCGGGGTGCCCGCCGCCGCCGCAATAGCAAGAGCCCTGGCGTTGGATGCGACTGCACGCCGGGCGGGCGGCATGTGGCCGGACGTTGGGTTTCATCTGGCAGGCCCGCCGGGCNNCGGCCGGCGCCAAGTTTGAGCTGACACAGCCCAGGCAATCCTGTTCTGTCGCGATCCGAATCCGCTTCGAGTCGCCTCTGACGGCGAGCATCGCTGAGGGAGCGCAGAATGATCTCGCGTCTGGACCGGACGGTCGACGGCTTGCCACGCGCCTATCCCGGACCGGGCGGCGCGATCGCGGTCATGGTCGAGGGCGAGGTGGTCGCGCAGCGAACCTGGGGGTGGGCGAACGCCGAGCGGCGGATCCCGTTCACAGCCAGCACGCTGTTCAGGATCTGCTCCATCACCAAGCAATTCACCTGCGGATTGGTGCTGGACGCCTTCCCCGATCCGTCGGTGCTGGACGACGATGTCCGCGGCCGCCTGCCGCATCTCCAGCAACCCCCGCCCGGCGCCCTGCACTTGTGCCATAACCAGTCGGGCCTTCGCGACTATTGGGCCGTGGCGATGTTGCAGGGGGCGGCCGCGGAACAGGCCTTCGGCGAGCGGGAAGCGGCCGAGGTCATCGGCGGCGCACGGACGCTCCAGTTTGAGCCGGGCTGGCGCTATTCCTACGCGAACCAGAATTTCCGGCTGCTCTCGGACATCTTGCAGGACCGTACAGGCCGCGACTTCGCCGAACTGAGCCGCACGCGACTGTTCGACCGGATCGGCATGGCTGACGCCTGTCTAGCTGCCGACACCCAGTCCCTGCCGGACGGGACTGAGGGCTATGAAGGGACCCAGGCCGCAGGCTTCCGGGTCGCCGCAAACCGCATCATCTGGACCGGCGATGCCGGATTGGCGGCCAGTCTCGACGACATGATCGCTTGGGAGCGCCACATCGACGCCACCCGCGACGATCCCGCGGCGCTCTACAGCCGGCTTTCGGCGCCCGTGGCCTTCGCCGACGGACGTCCGGCCGCCTACGGGTTCGGCCTGAGGCGGACCACCGAGCTGGGGCGGGCCGTGACTTGCCATGGGGGCGCCCTGCGGGGCTGGCGTAGCTATCGTCTGCACGCCCCGTCGGAGCGGATCTCCGTCGTGGTGCTGTTCAACCACATGTCCGACGCCCATGCGGCCGCGATCGCGCTTTTCGCCGCCGCGCTGGACGAGGACTGCCTGGCCCGGACCGCCATCGACCATCCGCCGGCCTGGTTGGGGCCCTATCTTGAGCCCGAGACGCGGCTTTCCGCGCGCCTGGACGCGCTTCCGGACGGGGTGCGTCTTCGTTTTGGCCATTCGCCCGAAGAGCTGGTCGNNTGGTGTTGCGATCGGACGACCAGGGTCTGCACATGGATCGCTGGGCCGAGAACCTCAGCGCGCTGCTCCGGCCCTGCGCCGCGGCCACGACCGCCGACATCTCTGGCCGTTACGCCTGCGCGGAACTCAACGCCGAGCTGACGGTGGTCGGCGACAAGGGCCTGTTTTATGGCGGATTTTCCGGCTCCCACGGCGCCGGGCGAATGGAGTTGCTGGAGCCGATCGGTGAGGATGTGTGGGCGCTGCCGTGTCCCCGCGCTTTGGACCATACGCCGCCGGGGGACTGGACCCTGGCGTTCGTGCGCGACGATCGCGGGGCGGCGATCCAAGTCACAGTCGGCTGCTGGTTGGCGCGAGGGCTGACCTACGTGCGGTCCTGACCGCCGATCCGACGACAACAGGCGGGACCGGCGGGGAGGCGGGCAGACCTGATCCAATCTGCTGGTGGTCACGGTCTCGGCTGATCGAAAAGCGTGCGCCACTGCTGACGGTCAACGCCGGCGAGGCGTTTCCACGCGCGCTGACGCGGTTATCTCCGACCTTTGCCGAATGGCGATCTGTCAGGATTTGACAAAAACGCTAAGGCGAGGCAACGTTCAGGTGCGCTCGGGATGGGACCCGCGTCGCGTCTGCGGGGGATTGCACAGCATGGCCAAAAACGGTTTGAAGCGGAGCCTCAGGACGATCCTGTTGGCCCAAGGGATGGTCTTGGCCGGGATTGGGGCGGCGCACGCGCAGTCCATCCAGGGCGCCGGCAAGAATGCCGAGGGCGAGGTCATCGTCACCGCCACCAAGCGCGAACAGAGCGCGCAGCATGTGCCCTTTGCGGTGACAGCCCTGGGCCAGGCGGATCTCAAGGCGCGCGGCGTTCAGACGATCGAAGCCGCGATCACCTTCGTCCCCGGTGTCAGCTACACCTCGCACGGCACCGGCGCCGGCG
>PLSW01000249.1:3991-4332 GCA_003165275.1 Caulobacteraceae bacterium | reverse complement strand
CGATCTGCTCGGCGTCGACCACCTCGGGGGTCAGCGAATCCTTCTCGCCGTCTTCCTCCGCCGCCAGACGTTTTTCCAGCTGCGGGATTTCGCCGTAGGCGATCTCCGAGGCGCGGGCGAGGTCGCCGCGGCGCTGGGCGGCGACCAGTTCGGCGCGCAGCCGCTCCACGGCCTCGCGGGCCTGGGCGGCCTGGCCGACCTTGTCCTTCTCCGACCGCCAGCGGGCGGTCATGCTCATCGACCGCTCCTCCAGGTCCTGTAGCTCGTCCTCAAGCTTTTCCAGACGTTGGCGGGAAGCCGCATCGGTCTCCTTGGTCAGGGCCTCGCGCTCGATCTTCAGC
>PLSW01000249.1:0-3869 GCA_003165275.1 Caulobacteraceae bacterium | reverse complement strand
CCTTCTCCACGTGCTTGCGGTATTCATCGAGGGTGGTGGCGCCAACGCAGTGCAGCTCGCCCCGGGCCAGGGCGGGCTTGAGCAGATTGGAGGCGTCCATCGCCCCCTCCGACTTGCCGGCGCCGACCAGGGTGTGCATCTCGTCGATGAACAGGATGATCGAGCCCTCGGCCGCGGTCACCTCGTTCAGCACCGCCTTCAGCCGCTCCTCGAACTCGCCCCGGTACTTCGCCCCGGCGATGAGGCTGCCCATGTCCAGGGCCATCAGCTGCTTGTCCTTCAGGCTCTCGGGCACATCGCCGTTGATGATGCGCAGGGCCAGGCCCTCGACGATGGCGGTCTTNNAGGACGGGATTGTTCTTGGTGCGCCGGGCCAGCACCTGGATGGTGCGGCGGATCTCCTCGTCGCGGCCGATCACCGGGTCGAGCTTGCCGTCCCGGGCGGCCTGGGTCAGGTCGCGGGCGTAGCGCTTGAGGGCGTCATAGCCTTCCTCGGCGGACGCGCTATCGGCGGTCTTGCCCTTGCGCAGGGCCTTGGCGGCTTCTTCGAGACCCGAGGCGTTGGCGCCGGCCTTCTTCAGGGCGTCGGCCGCGTCGCCGCCGTCCTTGGCCAGGGCGATCAGCAGCCGTTCGGTGGTCACAAAGGCGTCGCCGGCGGCCTTGGCGTCGGCCTCCGCGGTGGCGAACACCCGGGCCGTGTCCGGTTTCATGTAGAGCTGGCCGGATCCGCCCTCGACCTTGGCCACGCGGCCCAGTGCGGTCTCGACGGCGGTCTCCACGGCCTCGGGCCGCCCGCCGGCGCTCTGGATCAGCGCCCGGGCGAGGCCGTCCTTTTCCTCCAGCAGCACCTTCAGCAGGTGGTCGGGGGCAAGCTGTTGATGGGAGCGAGCCAGGGCCAGGGACTGGGCGGACTGGATCGCCTGTTTGGCGCGGTCGGAATAGAGATCGATGTTCATGATGTCCCTCGGCTAGGCGAACTTGAGGCCGGCCGCCTTGATCAAGCACAACCGCCCTTGTCCGCCATGTAGGTGTGGCCTTTGCGCCACACAAGGGACGGCGGCGAGGTGAACATTTGTCGCGACCCGCCGTTTCATCTCCGTTCAGCTTATCCGGCGTAAGTTAAGCCCCATCTGAGGCGAACCGACCCTCGATTGCCGCGTTCATACCCGGCAGTTCAGGATGAGAGGAGGCCGGGCCATGTCGTCGAAACGACCCCACGGGGTGCTGGCCCTCGGCTGGGCCAGCATTGAATCGGCCATCACCGGCCGCACCGAACACCGGCCGACCTCGCAGGACTATCCGGACAGCCTGGTCCACCGCATCCAGTTCGACGCCGGCGGCGGCCTCGGCTGGAAGATCTCCGCCATCACCACCCCGCGGGCCAAGCTCGCGCCCTGGAAGATCGTGGTGATCACCGGGGCGCCGTCCTGGGCGGAATACTGGGCGCCGGTCCTGGCCGCCCTGCCCCTGGACCGCGAGCTTATCGTCGTCGACCGGCCCGGCTTCGCCGGCAGCGAGCCGCA
This sequence comes from Caulobacteraceae bacterium, assembly GCA_003165275.1. Lineage (GTDB taxonomy): Bacteria > Pseudomonadota > Alphaproteobacteria > Caulobacterales > Caulobacteraceae > Poindextera. The sequence continues at coordinate 2,346 of PLSW01000249.1, read as the reverse complement.
CGAGCTGGTGCCCGACATCCGCCAGCAGGCCCTGGCCCTCTCACCACTGATGACCACCCTCCCCGGGCAGCGGCTGCTGCTGGTGGGCCAGTCCTACGGCGCGGCCATCGCCACCCTGATGGCCGACATGCGGCCCAAGCGGCTCGCGGGCCTGGTCATGCTGTCCAGCTTGCTCGGCGAGCTTGGCCCCACCGCCCGCTGGCTGGTGGACGTCGGCGAGCGGGTCGCGGGCCTCATCCCCCGGGACCTGCGCCACGCGGTGATGGAGGTGCGCGGCCAGCGCCAGCAGCTGGACCAGGTGCGCCTGGCCCTGCAGCGGCTCACCGTTCCGGTGCACGTGATCCACGGCGACCAGGACGACTTCGCCCCCATCGAGATGGCCCAGGCCCTGGCGGCGGAGACCCGCACCCTGCGGCCGATCCGCTTCGCCTCGGTCGCCGGCGCCAACCATTTCCTCAATGACGGCCCCGCCGAGCTGGTGATGGAGCAGCTGGAGGCCTGCCTGCCGCAGCCCGGTCCCCCCTGGTTCCAACTGCCGCACCTGCCCAAGCTCGTCTGGCCCAAACGCGCCACGCGGGGACCGGCCGTCGGCGTGGCCAATAGCGCCGGCGCCTGACCGGCCTGGCGCCAGGCTGAGCGCGCGCGAGACCGACAGCGTCCATTTTTGATTTGTCGGATAAATTGGGCCCGAGGGCGTCGACAGATTCGACGTTCCATGCTCCGCTCCCGCCGGTTCGCAGGCTCGGCCTTCGGATAATCCGCGTTGCGTCGAGTTTCAGGAGCCTGGATGGCCGTCGTCGATTCCGCCCGGTCCGCCAAGACCGGACAGATTTTCCTCTATTTCGGGCCCCTGACCTTCCTCGTCTACCTGGCCCTGCCGCACGGCTACTTCCTCGACATCGCCACCAGCTACATGCTGAAGAACCAGCTGCACGCCTCGGCGGACGAGGTGTCGATCTTCCGGCTGCTCACCGCCATCCCGGTCTATCTGTCGGTGGTGTTCGGCTTCGCCCGGGACCTGTGGAATCCCCTCGGCCGCAAGGATCGCGGCTTCTTCCTGATCTTCGCCCCCCTCACCGCCATCGTCTTCGGCTGGATGGCCCTGTCGCAGCTCAGCTATGGCGGCCTGTTCATGGGCATGCTGCTGGTGATGTTCACCTTCCGCTTCATCGCCGCCGCCCAGTGGGGGTTGATGGCCCTGGTGGGGCAGGAAAAGCTGATGGCCGGCCGGCTCAGCGCCCTGTGGAACATCTTCGCCTCCCTGCCCTACGTCGTCGGCGCCTTCGCCTCCGGCTGGGTGGCGCAGAACCTGCATCCCAAACAGACCTTCCTGCTGATGGCGGCGATGCTGGTCGGCATCTTCCTGCTCGGCCTGTGGAAGCCGCGGGCGGTGTTCCAGGACACCTATGACCAGCCGCTGGCCAAGGGCGCCGGCATCTGGGGGGACATCAAGCGGCTGGTGAAGCACAAGGCCATCTACGCGCCGATCCTGATGATGTTCATGTTCCAGTTCGCGCCGGGACAGAACACCCCGCTGCAGTTCTACCTCAGCAACACCCTGCACGCCCCAGACGCCGTCTACGGGGAATACCTGGCCATCTTCTCCGCCGCCTTCATCCCGGTCTTCTTCCTCTACGGCTGGCTGTCGACCCGCATTTCCCTGCAGAAGCTGCTGTGGATCGGGATGATCATCACCATTCCGCAGATGATCCCCCTGGCCCTGATCCATAGCGGTAACGACGCCCTGCTGCTGGCCGTGCCCATCGGCATGATGGGCGGGATCGCCGCCGCCTCGATCTATGACCTGGGCATGCGTTCCTGCCCGCCCGGGCTGCAGGGCACGCTGATGATGATGATGGACGGGGTCAACCAGCTGTCCCAGCGGGGCAGCGACGTGTTCGGCGCCAAGCTCTACAGCTCCAGCCCCACCCACGGCTTCCTCTACTGCGTCATCGCCACCACGATCATCTACACCCTGATCCTGCCGGTGATCTTCCTGGCGCCCAAGCACGTGATGTCCACCCGCGACGGCGAGGCCGATCCGGTGCTGGAGGCGGAGATTCTCGCCGAGGTGTTCGCGGCCGATTGAACCTGTCGCCAAGCCTTGCGTTTTCCTGGCTCGCCCCGTCGGCGAGCAGGGACAACGGAGACCAAGGCCCATGAAGACCGGATTCAAGATCGCCCTGGCGGGCTTGGTGCTCGCCACCTCCCTGGCCGCCGCCTCGACCTCGTCGGCCGACCCCTATTGGCGCCACCGCGACCACTGGCGTCACCACCACATCGTCTGCACTTGGCGCCACCACCACCGCGTCTGCTGGCGGTGAGTCATCTCCTCTCCCATTCATG
>PLSW01000094.1 GCA_003165275.1 Caulobacteraceae bacterium | reverse complement strand
TCATCGGCGACGGCCTGCGCGACGCTATCGACCCGAAGGACCGCTAGGCCGTGCGCCGCGTCGCCCTCTCGCTCGCCGTCCTGGCCGCCGCCGCGGGCCTGGCCGCCTCCGCCGACCTGGCCGCCGTCCTCGGCCCCTACCCGGCCTTCGAGCAGGACTGCGACGCCCGCCTGGCCGCCATCGCCTTCAGCGCCGGCGGCGGCGCCGCGACCGTGTTCGAGGCGGCCCTGGCGGCGGCGGATCGGCACGGCCTGCGCAACGCCGAGGTCACCGCCCTTTACGCCGACGCGGATCTCGCCTTGCGCCTCGGCGGCGTCAGCCTGGGCGCCGCCCCCAGCATGGGCGCCCTAACCCTTGCCGAGACCGCCGACGACGAGACCGTGCGCGTCCTCGCCGCCCCCGCCGCCGCGGGTCTTCGCCGCATCGGCGTCGAGACCGACGCCGCCATCCTGGCCCTCCTCGGCCATCGCGACCTGACGGACGCCCCGTACCTGAACGTCGCCGGCCTCACCGAGCGCGGCTTCACCGAATTCGAGATCGACGCCGCCCAGGCAGCCCTCCTCGGCGCGAGTTCCCTGCGCGCGGCGTTCGCCCCGGCTGTGGTCGGCGCGGGCTTTGTCCAGGACGTCCTCGGCGCCCCCGCCGCGGCGCTCCAGGATCCGGCTTTCGACACCCTGGCCTTCGCCGGCTTCACCCCGGCGCAGATCGCGGCGGCCGAGACCCACGTCCTGGGCGGCGACCTGGCCGCAAGCGGCCTGTCGCCGGCGGCCATCGCCCTCCTCGCCGGCGCGAACGATCTCGGCGCCGAGGCGGTCATGGCCATGACCGTGGCGGCGGAGGGCTTCACCTGCGCCCCCGCCCTCACCCCCCTGGCCCTGGCCTGGTCCGACAGCGCCACCCACGCCGTGCGTGCCCAATCCGCCGCCGCCCGCGCCGGCCTTCGCGCCATCTGGCTGCGCCGGGAGGCCGAGCCGGCCAGCCGCGTGCTCGATCTGCCCCCCGTCCCCGAGGAGGCGCCGCGCCGCGCCGCGCCCCCGCCCACGCCTGTCGTCGCCGAGCGCATCGTCGAGAAGATCGTCGAGCGCGACCGCACCCGCCGCCGCCTGCCCGACCGTCGCAAGGGTTATATCCAGAAGGCCGCCGTCGGCGGGCACAAGGTCTACATCCACACCGGCGAATATGACGACGGCGAGTTGGGCGAGGTCTTCATCGACATGCACAAGGAAGGCGCCGCCTTCCGCTCGCTGATGAACAACTTCGCCATCGCCGTCTCCATCGGCCTGCAGTACGGCGTGCCCCTGGACGAGTTCGTCGACGCCTTCGTCTTCACCCGTTTCGAACCCGCCGGCCGGGTGACCGGCAACGATTCCATCCGCTCGGCCACCTCCATCCTCGACTATATCTTCCGCGAGCTCGGGGTCAGCTACCTGGACCGGGACGACCTGGCCAACGCCGACCCGGACGAGTTCAACGCCGATGGCCTCGGCCACGGCAAGGCCGACGCGGCGGCGGGCGAGGACGCGCCCCTGCCCGCGGCCAAGTTCATCTCCAAGGGCTTTTCCCGCGGAACCGCCCCCGACAACCTGGTCTTCCTGCCCACCGGCGCCCGCGGCCGCCGAGAGGCGCTGCCCATCGACGCCGAACACGACGTCTGCCCCGCCTGCGGCGACCTCTCCCTGGTCCGCCGCGCCGGCCGCCTCTACTGCGAAACCTGCGGGGTCGCGCCCGAAATGCGGGGGTGACGGGGTTACGGCGCCCGCGACCTTCGGGCGTTGCATCACGGCCGGCGCGTCCTTCGACACGGTCGCTCCGCTCCCTACTCAGGTTGACGTCCAGGGGTGGGCGGCAAACTCTACGTCATGCTGAGTAGCGCGCCCTTCGCGCGCGTGTCGAAGCACGCAGGATCTCGCAGCTGTGTCGGCGCGGGAGAACGCCCCCTGGAATCCCCCCCCGCTTGGTCTAGAACATGCGGCGAGAGCCCAACCGTCCTCCCAGGTGTGCCCGAATGAAACCGATTGTCCTTGCGGCGATGCTCGCCCTGGCCGCGACCCCGGCCCTGGCCCAGAACGCCGCCCAGGTCGCCAAGGCCGAGGGCGGGGCCAACTGCCCCCGCTGCAACCTCTTCCAGGCCAATCTCAGCAACAAGACCCTGCGCGGCCACATCTACACCGGCGCGCGCCTGCGCCAGGCCGACCTCAGTGTCTCGGTCTTCGACCACGGCTCCTTCGCCCACGCCGACCTGCGTGACGTGAACGGCTACGGCGCGCGCTTCACCGGGACCAACTTCGCGGACGCCGACCTGACCAACTCCACCTTCGTCGGCGCCTATCTGCAGGGGGCCAATTTCCGCGGCGCCAAGCTCGCGGGGGTCAACTTCTCCGGCGCCGAGATGGACACCGCCACCGGCCTCACCCGCGCCCAGCTGCGCGAGGCCTGCGGCGACGACTCGACCAAGCTTCCCAAGGGCCTGAAACTGCCGGCCTGCAAATAGCCGGCCCAAGCCGCCGAGGCCCGAGATGATCCAGACCCCCGTCCTTGAGACCCCGCGCCTGATCCTGCGCCCCCTTTGCAGGGAAGACGCGCCCGCCATGCAGGCGCAATTCCCCAGGTGGGAAATCGTCCGGCTCATGGACGGCGCCATCCCCTGGCCCTACCCGGACGACGGCTGCCTCACCTACCTGACCACCGTCGCCCTGCCCGCCGCCGCCGCCGGCGAGGCCTGGCACTGGTCCATCCGCCGCAAGGCCGCGCCGGATGCGCTGATCGGCGTGGTCAGCCTGATGCTGAAGCCCGACGACAACCGCGGCTTCTGGCTCTCCACCGACCATCAGGGCCAGGGGCTGATGATCGAGGCCAGCAGCGCCGCCACCGACTTCTGGTTCGAGGGCCTGGGCCACCCGGTCCTGCGGGTCCCTAAGGCCGCCGACAACGCCGCCTCGCGGCGCATCTCCGAACGAGTCGGGATGCGGGTGGTGGAGACCTTCGACAAGGCCCTGGTCTGCGGCGTCCACCCCTGCGAGCTCTGGGAGATCACCCACGAAGCCTGGCGGGCCTACCGGGCTGGGACGGCGGCGACGACGGGCCAGGGTCCGGCGGCGACGCCTTGACCGCCCGGCTGCATCGGAGAATTCTCCGTTGCATGGACGAGAACGTCTTCCTCGTTTCGCTGTTCGAGCACAAGGCCTGGTGCAACCGGCGCCTGCTGGAGACCCTGCGGGCCGCGCCCGCGGACGTGGACCGGGGCGGCTGGATCGTCGTCCTCTTCACCGTCGACCACACCGCCAATGTCGACCAGATCTTCAAGGCCCGGCTGGAAGACGCTGAGCCCGACCTGCCCAATACCGTCGCCCGCGCCATGCCCGACCTGGACGCCCTGGCCGAGCGGATGGCCGCCCTCGACGCCTGGTTCATCGACTACGCCCGCCGGGTGACCCCCGCCGAACTGGCCGAACCCGTCGACTTCACCTTCGTCGATGACGCCGCCCCCGGCCGCATGACCCGCGGCGACATCCTGGCCCACCTCATCACCCACGGCGCCGCCCACCGCGGCGCCATCGGCAAGACCCTCGCCGACCTCGGGGTGCGGGGGGTCAGCGAGATGGTGACCACGTTCCGGAGGGTGGAGGGGTAGAAGCGATCAGCTGTCACGGAAACGAGGCCTTCTCCCCTCGCGGGAGAAGGTCCCCAGCCAAAATGGACTCTCGATTGGCTTGAGCCCCGCTCACGAACGAGGGTAGCCGCGAACGCACCGCCCCCGGGGGGCTTCCATTCCCCAAGGGCCAGCAGCTAGACACGCATCCATGACATCGACGCAGACCGACGACATCGCCCTCACCGCCGCCGGCCCCGGCCGCTGGACCACCCTGGCCGGGACCCAGTGGCGCAACCCCGGCGGCGGCCTCTGGGGCGGCTACGCCATCGGCCTTTGCATCCGGGTGCTGGAGGCCGAGCCCGAGGCGGTGGGCGAGGCCCTGTCCCTCACCCTCACCTACGCCGCCGGCCTGCCCGCCGGGGCGCTGGACATCCGCACTCGCCGCCTGCGCCAAGGCGGCTCGATCGGGGTCTGGGAGGTGGAGGTCCTCCCCGCCGGCTCCGAGCAGGTCGGCGTGCACGCCATCGTCACCCTGGCCCGACGCCCAAACACCCCCGACTTCGCCTTCGCCGCCATGCCCGCCGCCCCGGACCCGGAAACCCTGCCCAGCCCCGTCTGGGGCGGCGGATCGGAACACTACGGCGCCGCGGCCTTCGAACGGCGCAGCCTGGAGGGATTTCCGCCCCAGGCGGGCGGCGACTCCCGCTCCCTCGCCTGGGTGCGCTCCCGCCGCGGCCCCCTCGACAAGGCCCTCCTGGGCATGATCACCGACAACTCCGCCCCCCGGGTCTTCTACGCCCTCGGCCCGACGGTGATGACCACCACCCTCTCCCTCACCGCCTACCTGCACGCCACCGTCGACGAGATCGCCGCGGTGGGCGACGACTTCATCCTCGTGGAGTGCGAAGGCCGCGTGGGCGGCGGCGGCGCCTCGGACGAACGCTCCAGCTACTGGCGCCGCGACGGCAAGCTCCTCGCCACCAGCGAACAGCTCGCCTGGTACCGGCCGATGGCGCGCACGGCGCCGGAGTAGCGGGTCGATTGGGATTTAGATCTCATATATACCGTACACGGCGCGTTTTATATTTATATGATTGCTCGGAACAACTGTATTATTGGCGAATTATACAATCATCGACGGACGCATTTTAACAGTCACCGTCGACCTTAGTGTCTGTCCGAAATCATAT
>PLSW01000334.1 GCA_003165275.1 Caulobacteraceae bacterium | reverse complement strand
CCGGCTCGGAAAGTGCTCTAGGTCGGGGCCTGGCCGGAGGCCACGGCGGCGAAGTTGTCGAGGATGCCGACCCAGCCGCCGTTCAGCTGGTCGCGCAGGGCCTGGGCCTGCTCGCCGATGTTCTCGAGCAGCCGGTGTTCAAAATCGACCTGGGTGCGGCCGTCGCCGAGGTCGGTGAAGCGGGCCTCCACCTCGGTCAGCAGGTCTGCGTGGTACTTCCAGTCGGCGCCGATGCGCCAGGCCAGCAGGACCCGGGCGGGGGGATCCCAGTCCAGGACCTCGCCCCACTCGTCCTCGGCGCCGTTCACATCGACGCCGTACCAGCGGCCGCCGGGCTTTTCCTCCATGACCGCCGTCTTCAGCGCCGCGGCGCCGATGGTGGCGTTGCGCGGCCACCATTTGTCGAGGCCGGCGGTGAACACCGCGAAGGCCTTCTGGGGACTCGCGGCCACGGTCAGGGTCTTGCGCACCGGCGCGGGCCTGATGGTCTGGGTCATTCCGCTATCGCCTTTGTCCTGGGTTCGGGTTCGTCGGATTGGTGCTCGACCTCGGCCTTGAAGGCGTCCAGGGCGGTGTCCCAGAAGCGGTCGAGCCAGCCGCGCAGGGCGCCCAGGCCCTCCGGGTCGATCTGATAGACCCGGCGCGCCCCCTCCGGCCGGTCGATGACCAGGCCGGCGTCCTTGAGCACCTTCAGATGCTGGGAAACGGCGGGGCGGCTGACCGGCAGGCCGCGGGCGATGTCGCTCACCGCCGCGGGGCCGCGTTCCAGCCGTTCGAACACCTGCCTGCGGGTGGGGTCGGAAAGAGCGGCGAAGAGGGCGGTCGCGTTAGCCATGACTTACCGTAAGCCACGACTTACAACCTTGTCAAGCTGAGGCGAATCGCCGCCGAAGCATCGGCCAGAAGAGGTTCAGGGCCAGGCCGCTCATGACCAGCCCCGCGGCGAAGAGCTTCCAGCCCGGCAGGGGCTCGGCCAGCAGCACCGCCGAGGCGGCCATGCCGAAGACCGGCACCAGCAGGGACAGGGGCGCCACCGTCGCCGCCGGATGGCGGGCGAGCAGCCAGCCCCAGGCGGCGTAGCCGAACAGGCTGTTGGCCGCGGACTGGTAGAGCACCGCCGCCCAGGTCCCCAGGCTGGCGGTCTCAACCCCGCGCACCATGGCCGGCCAGCCTTCGAAAATCAGCGACATGACGAAGAGCGGCGGCACGGAAAACAGGCTCGCCCAGACCACGAAGGCCAGCATGTCGATCTGACCCGAACGCCGGGCGACGATGTTGCCGCCGGCCCAGCTGGCGGCGGCGAGGATGGTCAGGCCCAGGCCCAGGGGCGTGGTGGCGCCGTCCGCGTGGGCCGCGATGACCAGGATTCCGATGGCGGCCAGGCCCAAGGCCGCCCACTGGAAGCCCTTCACCCGCTCGGCGGTCAGCCACATAGACAGGCCGATCGTGAAGAACACCTGGGTCTGCACCACCAGGGAGGCGAGACCCGGGGAGATGAAGTGGGTCATGGCCACGTAGAGCAGGCCGAACTGACCCGCGCCGATCAGGACGCCATAGGCGGCCAGGTCCGTCCACGGAACCTTGGGCCGCTTCAGGAAGAACACGGCGGGCAGGACGCAGAAGGTGAAGCGCAGGGTGGCGAACAGCAGCGGCGGCAGATGCGCCAGCCCCAGCTTGATGACCACGAAATTCGTGCCCCACACCGCCACTACCGCCAGGGCGAGGAGGGCGTGGCGCAGGCTCAGCGACCCGGAGGGCATCGGCGCCCGCCCCTATTTGGCCAGTTCCGCCTCGATGGCGTCCACCAGGATGGGGTCTTCCGGCTTGATCGTCGGGGAGAACCGGCGGGCGACGCCGCCGTCCTTGCCGATGAGGAACTTCTCGAAATTCCACATCACCGAGCCGTCCGGCGGGGCGCGATCCCCGGCGCCCTCGGCCACCGGCGCGGCCTTGGTGAGGGCGGCGTAGAGGGGGTGCTGGCCCTCGCCCTTGACCACGATCTTCTCGAACATGGGAAACTTGATGTGGAACCGGGTCTCGCAGAACTCGGCGATCTCGGCGTTGGAGCCCGGCTCCTGGCCGGCGAACTCGTTGGCCGGGAAGCCGGCCACCACCAGGCCCTTGTCGCCATAGGTCTCGTAGAGCGCCTCCAGCCCGTCGTACTGGGGGGTCAGGCCGCATTTGGAGGCGACGTTCACCACCAGCACCACCTTGCCCGCGTAGTCGCCGAGGGTGGCGGCGGAGCCGTCGATGCGGTTGACGGGGATGTCTTGAACGGTCGCGGGCATGGGGCGGATTCCTTTTGCGAAGTGCTCGCAGCGAAGCTTAAGGGGTTCGGTCGGGGTAAGAAAGGGCGCGTATCCCTTCTCCTCTCCCATTCATGGGAGAGGTGGCCCCGAGCAAAGCGAGGGGTCGGAGAGGGCAAGTCCTCGCATCTCCCACCTGCCCTCTCCGTCGCTTCGCTGCGCTCGCGCCACCTCTCCCATGAACGGGAGAGGAGAAAAGGCGCCGCCCCTCTAGGCCACCAGATCCCCGTGCTCGGGATGGCGTTTCAGCCACGCCGCCGCATAGGAACACAGGGGCACGATCTTGCGGCCCTCGGCGCGGGCGTGCTCGACGACCCCGGCCATCAGCCGCCCGGCGGCGCCGGTTCCGCGCAGGGCGTGGGGCGCCTCCACATGGGGGATGATCAGCCGCTCGCCGTCGCGAGAATAGTTGGCGAAGGCCACGTCGCCGGCCTCTTTCAGCTCGAAACGGTGACGGGCGGCGTTGTCGGTGACGGTCATGATCGGCTCCCTGAGGCGCGGCGCAGGTCATCATATAGGGGCGGCGCCTTTCCCGGCGAACCCCGTCCAGGCTAAGCTTGCCGCCCTGAGTTCATCCAAGGATCCGATTTCATGCGCGCCCTGACCGCCGCCGGCCTGACCGGCCTCGCCGTCGTCGCCCTCGCCGCCTGCCACCGCCATGACCAGGCCTCGTCGTCCGCGCCGCCATCCGGCGCGGCGGCCTTAGTCGGTGGACAGTCCGCCGCGCCGCCCGCCCCCCCGCCCGCCGCGCCCGATAGGCCCCACCGTGAGCCGGGCCTTTGGGAACAGCATGTGTCGGTGGACGGGCTGGAGGGGGTGCAGACCATTCAGCTGTGCATCGACAAGTCCAGCGACGGCAAGCTTTCCCTCTACAGCGCCCGGGCCGCCACGGGCCGCTGCGACACCAACCAGATGTTGCGCAAGACCGACGGCTCCTGGGCTTTTTCCTCGGTCTGCGACATGGGCTCCGGCGGCAAGGTGACCACGGCCGGCACTATCACCGGCGACGTCGCCCGCGCCTATACGGTGCAGTCGGACTCCACCACGGTCGGCGCCGCGGTCCCGCAGATGAACGGCGACCACAAGGTCAACATCACCGCCGCCTGGCAGGGACCTTGCCGGCCGGGCCAGAAGGGCGGGGACCTGATCCTACCGGGCGGGATCAAGATGAACATCCTGGCGGGCCAGAAGGAGTAGTTCGCCGACCGCCATGGGCCGCTATCGCCGGGCCCATGCGCCGCCCATCAGGTCTCCGGCGCTGTCGCCTGCGAGCCTTCCGCCACCTGCCGCGCGGCGCCCCTGCGCCGCTGCCGTCGCACGTACCAGAAGCTCCAGGCGGTCAACAGGCCCATCGTCCCGTAGCCGATGACCCGGCTGGCGATCATGAAATCGGCGACCGACATCTGGAAGACCAGGTAGGCGCTGAGGGCGGCTTCCAGCACTAGGCCGGCGCCCCAGACCACGGTCATCAGGGACATCGACCGGCGGAAATAGACATTGGACTGCAGCGCCTCGAAGCTCTCCGCCTCGGCGGCCGACCGCCGGCGCATGGTCGCCCGGGCGAACACGTAGATCAGCGGACGCCCGATGGCCGCCGAGCCCAGGAACACGAGACCGACCAGCACCGTCCCCAGCTTGTCCCGCAGCTGCAGGAACCGCACCCCGCCGCCTACGAAGGCGAGGAGCGACAGGGCGATGCCGGCTACGGCCATGATCGAGATGGCGTCGACCCGGCGGTGGCGAACAAACTCGAAAATGCTCCAGGCGATGGGCGGAACCGACGAGAGCATCAGCGCCTGGACGTCGCCCAGGTCGGCCTTGGTCAGTTCATAAATCGCCAAGGGTCCGGCGATGTTGATCAATATCTCACGGACGATCGCCAAGCCGTTCGCGCGGAATAGGGCGAGCGCCTGACCCAGTCTTCCCATCGCATCCCCGCTTTCGAATTGATCAGGCCCTGAATGGACTTGCCAGGGTGAGGCCTGCCTAGATCAACTCCACCGCCATCGCGGTCGCCTCCCCGCCGCCGATGCAGAGGCTGGCGAGGCCCCGGCGACCGCCGCGGGCTTCGAGGGCCGCCAGCAGGGTGGCCAGGATGCGCGCCCCCGAGGCGCCGATGGGATGGCCCAGGGCGCAGGCGCCGCCGTTCACATTGACCTGCTCGTGGGGCAGGCCCATTTCGCGCATGGCGATCATCGCCACCACCGCGAAGGCCTCGTTGACCTCGAACAGATCGACGTCGCCAACGCTCCAGCCGGCGCGCTCCAGGGCCTTGCGCATGGCCGGCACTGGGGCCGTGGTGAACAGGCCGGGCTCGTGGGCGTGGGCGGCGTGGGCGGCGATGCGGGCGATGGGGGTCAGGCCCAGGCGCTCGGCCACCGAGGCGCGGGTCAGCACCAGAGCCGCCGCGCCGTCGGAGATCGACGAGGCGTTGGCGGCGGTGATGGCGCCGTCCTTGGCGAAGGCGGGCTTGAGGGTCGGGATCTTGGACGGATCGGCCTTCAGGGGCTGCTCGTCCTGGCTGACGGTCTCGGTCCCCTTGCGGGAGGTGAACTCCACCGGAACGATCTCGCGCACGAAAGCGCCGCCCTCCACCGCCGCCTTCGCCCGGCGCAGGCTTTCTATGGCATAGGCGTCCATGGCCTCGCGGGTGAACTGGTAGTGGCGACCGCTCTCCTCGGCGAAGGCGCCCATCAGCTTGCCGGGCTCATAGGCGTCCTCTAGGCCGTCGAGGTACATGCTGTCGGAGACCACGTCGTGGCCGATGCGCGCCCCGGCCCGGTGCTTGGCGAGGACGTAGGGGGCGCCGGTCATGCTCTCCATGCCCCCGGCGACGATGATGTCGGCCATGCCGGCGGCCAGGGCGTCGTGGGCCATGATCGCCGCCTGCATGCCCGAGCCGCACATCTTGTTGACCGTGGTCGCCTGGACGCCCAGCGAGAGGCCCGCGCCGAGGCCCGCCTGCCGCGCCGGCGCCTGGCCGAGGCCCGCGGGCAGGACGCAGCCCATGAAGATCTGCTCGACGCTGTCGGGCGAGACCCCGGACCGCTCCACCGCCGCGCGGGCCGCCGCGGCGCCGAGGGCGGTGGCCTTGACCGTGCCGAGTGCGCCCTGGAACCCGCCCATGGGGGTGCGGGCGTAGCCGGCGATGACGATGGGATCCTTGGCGGCGGCGGACATGGCGGTTCTCCTTCGGCGCCTTAGGTGGGAGATCCCTTCGGCGCGGACAATGCGGCGGCTGGGCAATGCGCTTGTCATATGCCCGGCGCGCGCGCAACCTTCGCCGATGGGCCGCACCGCCGACTATTCGCAGCAGGTCTGCTCCGTCGCCGCCACCCTCGAGGTGGTCGGCGATCCCTGGACGCTGCTGATCCTGCGCGACGCCTTCGCCGGGGTGCGGCGGTTCGAGCAGTGGCAGGAACAGTTGGGGGTCGCCCGCAACGTCCTGGCCGCGCGGCTGCGCAGCCTGGTGGAACACGGGGTGCTGGAGCGGCGGCTCTACAGCGAGCGTCCGCCGCGCTGGGACTATGTGCTCACCGCCAAGGGCCGGGACCTCTTCGGCGTGCTGGTGACCATGGCCCAATGGGGTGACCGGCACGTCTACGGCGCGTCCGGCGGTCCCGTGCAATACGTCCATCAGCGCTGCGGCCAGCCGTTCTCGCCGGCGCTGGTGTGCGAGGCCTGCGGCGAAGTGACGGGTCCCGGTGAACTTAGCCGTGCGGCGTGCGTTTGCACCGTGACTGTGGGCGAGGCCCTCGCCGAGGCGAAGCAGGGCTGATCGCGGCGCTCAACGTGAACGCCGGATGAACGCCCACAGGGGTCTCAGTTCAGACCGCTTAGCGCCACAATCTTGAATTCAGCGCACCAACCGGGCGCAGCATGAAGGAGGAGTCTATGAGGACGATCACAAGGATTGCGGCCCTCGGCGTGGCCGCCGCGGTCAGCGGCGCATTCGTGGGGGCCGCCGTTCCCACAAGCGCGGCCCAGGCCGCCCCCAGCGTGCAGCTGACCTACGCCGTGAACACCGGCGCCGACCTGGCGACGCTGGAGCACGTCCAGTACTTCTGGGGCGGCAACAACTACTGCTGGTACGACGGCGGCTGGCGCGGTCCCGGCTGGTACTATTGCGGCTACGCCTGGCGTCGCGGCTTGGGCTGGGGCGGCGGCTACGGCTGGCGCGGCTGGGGCCGCGGCGGTCACGGCGGCTACGGCGGCGGTCACGGCGGCTACGGCGGCGGGCGTGGCGGCGGCGGAGGACATGGCGGCGGCGGAGGACATGGCGGCGGTCACGGCGGCGGTCACCCCGGCGGCGGCGGCCACCACCACTAGCGTCGGCTCGGAGCCAGCGTCCGCGGCGCGGAGGCTGGCTCCCGCTTCTAGCAGCCTGTCGGACTT
>PLSW01000244.1 GCA_003165275.1 Caulobacteraceae bacterium | reverse complement strand
GCTGAGGAAGATGCGTAATCAGGTATACTTTAATCACCTCGTTCTCCCATCGTTACTGCCGCGATCGGCTGTCGCCCCACGGTTACGTGCCCCGCTTAAGTTGCTTCAACCCATACTGGTATGTTTGATTCGCGCGCGGCTCGCGGGCGTTTCGGGGTTAAGCAGAGCGTTATCCCCTCGACGTGCTGTGTCGCGGGGTTCGGCAGGGCGAGCGCGCGGTCGGTATAGCCGTGCCGCCGCACCGGATTGAGCGATCCGATCAATCCATCCGCCTTTTACGCCCCGTCGGGATATCCCTGCCGATAGATCAAGGGGCCCTCCTCGTCGAAGCCTTCCACGTTGGCTCTATCCGCCGCCAGGCTTCCTCCGGGAAGGCCGGAACGGTCGGCGTCACGCCAGGACCGTTGGTTTTGATCCCACCGCTGATGTCGATGGTCGCCGGCGATTTTTTCGCCTTCTCATCGGCTACCGACAACGTACAGCCCTCGGGGATCAGCAAGGGCCCCCGCATTCGACAACCACCGCCTCGCCGCCTAGGCTCAGTGCATGACGCAGGAAGCCTATTGGCGGCTGTCGACGACCTCCGCGCTCGCGGCGCAGGGCGTGGAGCAGACCGGACTGAGCACGCGCGAGGCCGCCGCGCGCTTGGCGAAGGTCGGCCTCAACACAACGGCGGCAGCCAAGCGGGCGCCGGCCTGGCTGCGGTTCGCCCAACGGCTGGGTAATCCGCTGGTGCTTATCCTGCTGGTCGCCAGCGGCCTGTCAGGCCTGACTGGCGATATGCCAAGCTTCCTGATCATCGCGACCATTGTGCTGGCCTCGATCGTCCTCGACTTTTTCCAGGAAAGCCGGGCGCAGGACGCCGTGGACGCCCTGCGCGCGAAGGTGGCCCTGAACGCGAGTGTGCTGCGCGATGGGGCGGAGATCAGCGTTCCCGTCTCCCAGGTCGCGCCCGGAGACATCGTACGACTGGCCGCCGGCGACATGGTCCCCGCGGACGGGATCGTGCTGTCGGCGACGGACTTCTTCGTCAATCAGGCGCTGCTGACAGGTGAGTCCTATCCGGTGGAGAAGCAGCCGGCGCCGCAGGGCGACACGGCCGAGCAGGCGGGGGATGCGGCCAATACGGCGCTAGGCGGCGCGTCCGTGGTGTCGGGCGGCGCTCTGATGTTGGTCTGCGCGACGGGACAGCACACGAGCCTCGGCCAGATCGCGGGCGCCCTGATCGCCAAACCGCCGCCGACCTCTTACGAAGTCGGCCTTCGCAAGTTCAGCGGATTGATCCTGCGCGTCACCCTCGTGCTGGTGTTGCTGGTGATGGCCGAGAGCATGGCCTTTCACCGGCCGTGGATGGAATCGCTGATCTTCGCCCTGGCCCTTGCCGTAGGGCTTACGCCCGAACTGCTCCCTATGATCATGACCATCACCCTCGCGCGCGGGGCGATCCGGCTCTCGGCCCAG
Organism: Caulobacteraceae bacterium; assembly: GCA_003165275.1. Classification (GTDB taxonomy): domain Bacteria; phylum Pseudomonadota; class Alphaproteobacteria; order Caulobacterales; family Caulobacteraceae; genus Poindextera. Next base: position 19,765 of record PLSW01000244.1, on the reverse strand, counting down.
CGGGTGATCGTCAAGGCCCTGCCCTCTATCCACAACCTGGGCGCAATGGACGTCCTGTGCACCGACAAGACCGGCACGCTGACCGAGGCGCGCATTGCTTTGACTCGGCATATCGACATCACCGGGCAGGACAGCGATCGTGTGCTGACGCTCGCGTGGCTGAACAGCCATTTCGAGAGCGGGCTCAAGAGCCCGCTGGACGATGCGATTCTGGCGCACAATCAGATCGACCCCGCGCCGTGGCGCAAGATCGACGAGGCCCCCTTCGACTTCGAGCGCCGACGAGTGTCGGTGCTGGTGGAGTCCGCCGGGGTGCGGACCTTGATCATCAAGGGTGCGCCGGAGGACGTGCTGCGGCTGAGCACCAAGGCCGAGGCGCCGGACGGCCAGATTCAGCCGCTGACCGATGCGCTGCGGACCGAACTGCACGCGCGATTCGACGACCTGAGCGCCCAAGGCATGCGACTCTTGGGCATCGCCAGCCGCCTTGAGCCGGCGGACATGGTCAAGGCCAACCCGGCAGACGAGACCGACCTGGTGTTCGCCGGTTTCGCGGTCTTCCTCGATCCGCCCAAGGCCTCGGCGGCGAAGGCGCTGAGCGACCTGGGCGCGGCCGGGGTCGAGGTGAAGGTGCTGACGGGCGACAACGAGGCCGTGGCCCGCCACGTATGTGCAGAGCTCGGCTTCGACTTCGGCGAGGTGCTGAATGGGCCGGAACTGGCGGGCCTCAGCGACGAGGCGCTGGTGGGGCGGCTCGGCCGCACCCGCCTGTTCTGCCGCGTGACGCCGCAACAGAAGCTGCGCGTGATCATGGCGCTCAAGCGGATGGGGCAGACCGTTGGCTTCATGGGCGACGGGATCAACGATGCGCCGGCGCTGCATGCGGCCGACGTGGGCATCTCCGTTGACAGCGCCGCCGACGTCGCCAAGGCGGCGGCCGAAATCATCCTCCTGGACCAGGATCTGGGCGTGGTGCACCGGGGCGTGGTCGAAGGCCGTCGGACGATCGTCAACACCAACAAATACATTCTGATGGCCGGCAGCGCCAACCTGGGCAACATCTTCAGCATGGTGCTGGCCGGCCTAATCCTGCCCTTCCTGCCGCTGCTGCCGATCCAGGTGCTGCTGACCAACCTGATCTACGACGTGGCTCAGACCGGCCTGCCCCTGGACCACGTCGACCCCGAAGCCGTGGAGCGGCCGATCCATTGGGACATGCGGCTGATCGAGCGATTCATGATCGTCATGGGGCCGATCAGCACCGTCTTCGACCTGATCACCTTCGCGGTTCTGCTGCTTGTCTTCCACGCTGGAGCGGCCTTCTTCCGCACCGGCTGGTTCGTGGAGTCGCTGGTGACGCAGATCCTGATGATCTTCGCTGTGCGAACCCGGCGCAGCCTGCTGGCCAGCCGCCCGCACCGGGCGGTGGCGGCCCTGGCCTTCGGCGGCGCGGGGCTCACCCTGGCGCTGCCCTACATTCCGATCATCGGCGGTTGGTTCCAGTTCGTGCGTCTTCCAGCGATCTACCTCGGCGTCCTGGCGATAGTGGTGGCGGGTTTCTTGGTGATGATCGAAGGGGTGAAACGGCTCTTCTACGCCCGCATGCTGCCAAAAGCGGCCAGGTGACAGCTCCGAAGTCAGCTCTTGCTGATGCTATCGCCAACCTTGGCTTTCCACCGGTAACGCCCATTGGGAACGTCCGATGCCGGGCAAGATGGCCGGGTCCTCGTCGCTCGCGGGCCCCGCGGCCGGCAGAGCGACGCGCGGTGAAATTGGACCCGCCCCGGCGCTGCAACCGCTCTCCGGTGAAAGATCTCTGTGGCGGCGGGTATCACAACTTGCCACTGGGAGGTGACGCCACCCTTCAACGCGGTGACGGGCGCCGTCGGATCGCCGGTCGGGTGGAGTTGGCCCAATGGCGATTGGAAGACGGTCCGAATGACTAAGTCTCCGCGCCGCCATCGTCGGATGCACAGGGCCCCGGAGCTCGCGGCGCAGTCCGTCGCCGATAGTCTGCGGCCGCTGCTGCGCAGCCGCAAGGCTCGACTGACGCTCGGAGACCTCGTGACGGGAGTGGTAGGGGAAGGCGACGGGGGCCTCGGGCCAGTTCTGTTTGTCATGATCCTGCCGGTGCTGCTCCCGTTGCCGCCCGGCGTTTCGATGGTCCTGGCTCTGCCGCTACTGGTGGTCGCGCCTCAGATCGTCGCTGGTCGGCAACGGCTTTGGTTGCCAAAGATGCTGGCTCGCTGGTCACTGAAGCGAACCACGCTGGTGAAACAACTGCGGCGCATTCTGCCGCTGACGGAGCGGATCGAGACCGTGGCCCGTCCGCGGCTCACCTTTTTGACCGATGCGATAGGCGTTCGTCTGGTCGGCCTAGCCTGCACGCTAATCGCTTTGGTCCTGATCTTGCCAATCCCTTTCGCCAACCTTCTTCCCGCCTTGGCGCTGGGCGCGTTTTCGCTCGGCCTGACGAGAAAGGACGGGCTGCTGGTGCTGGCCGGCTACGGCCTTCTAGCCGCAGCTGCGGCCGTGATCGCGCTAGAGGTCCACGGGTTCGTCCTGGCCGTCAGATATCTGCGCGCGATCTTTTGACAAGACGGGCTTGGTGAGCGGCTGGCATCGGGCGAGCTGTCGAAATTACGATACACGGACAACTTCCGTTCGGGATGCTTGGCGGCTTCATACGGAACCGCCGCGCCCTCGAAGGAAATGCACAACGATCATGATGATCCCGACCATCGGCAGGATGTGGATGAGGAATGACGAAATGTGAAGCCCGAAGAAAGCCAGCAGCCAGCAGGTGATCAGGACTGCGGCGGTGATGCCCCGCCTGTCAATTCTCCAAGCGAACAAGCGGACCGTAACTGTGAGCTTGGCGCCTGCAGGGGCCGGTTGTGGAAAAAACGCCCTGGCCGAGGGGGTGCGCGGTCAGGGCGTTTTGCAGTGGCGGCTAAGAGAGGGGGAGCAATTAGCCGTAAGTTCTTTCTGCGGCCATTTTTTCCCGCCAGATATGATCTGAATCAACCGATCACCGCCGTTATACGACCCCATAGCAAAGCACAGGTGGCGGCTACCCTCTTTCCCTGGCCTTCTCGGCCACTTCGCCAACGGCATCATCAGCCTTCTTCATTCATCGCCATCCGATGCAATGAGCAACTGACGCGTAAGTTTCTTCGTGTTTGCTGGATATATGGACTCGTCTGCCGATTGCCTCATTGCGTTCGCGACAAGCTACGGCGGTCACGGCCTCCGGGACGGCGACCGGCAGCGGCCATTGCTGGTGAAACCGTTTGAATGTGATCAACTGGAAAATCTGCTTTCGGATCTGCCGCCACCCCCAAAATAGTTCAGCTTTCAAAATAGCCAAAAATTACAACACATTCCCCACCCAATACGTCACCTGACCAGTCGATGAACACTCTGGAATTTGAGGCGTGCGGGATTCCAGACTTGGCCACAGCCAACCCGCGCTTTGGATGGGCAGGGGATGCTTCAGCTTCAGCGGGTTAACCTAGCTGTTCCGCTGGCTGCTGGCTTCTACAGAAAGCGCTGCCATATGCGGGCGTAGAGTTCCTTGACCCGCGCCTCTGGTGGCCGGCGATTCCAGGCCCTCAGGTCGATGGCGTGGGCGCGGGTCTGGTCGTCGGCGAACATGCCCTCCAGGTCTCCGGCGACGTCGCTGCCCAGGACGACGGCGTCCACCTCGTCGTTAAAGATCACGCTGCGATGATCGAAGTTGGAGGAGCCCACCACCGACCAGACGCCGTCCACCACGACGGTCTTGGAATGCAGCACCAGATCGTGGGTCTCGTAGATCTTGACCCCGGCCTTGAGCAGTTCGGCGTAATGGGAGTGGCCGACCGCGATCGACAGGGCCGAGTCACTCTTGTCCGGCAACAGCAGGCGCACATCCACGCCGCGCCGCGCGGCCTCCTTCAGGGCGTCCAGTTCCTGATCGGTGGGCACGAAATAGGCGGCGCTGGCGGTGATGCTCTTTTCGGCGCTGCGCATGGCCGACACCAGGGTGACGTAGTAGCGGGGAATGGCGTGCTTCGGCGTGCTGCCGATGATGCGCACCACCGCGCCCCCGCTCGGGGGAATGGTGGGAAACCAGTCCAGGTCGGGCAGAGCCGGGCCCTTCTGTTCACGCCAGTGGGTCAGGAACAGGGTCTGCAACTGGGCGACCGCCGGTCCGTTGATCTCCAGGTCGGTGTCACGCCAGTGCGTCGCCGGCTGGTTGTCGACATTACCCGACTTGCCGAGGGAATGGGGCTGGTAGGTGGTGGAGAGATTGACGCCGCCGACGATGGCCCTGGCCCCATCCACAACCAGGATTTTGCGGTGGTCGCGGTCGTTGAGCGAATAGCTCTTCTTGGCCTTCAGCGGATTGACCGGGTTGAACTCCACCAGGCCGACGCCGGCGGCCTTCAGCCGGTCGAAGAAGGCCTTGGGCGTGTCTCCCGACCCGTAGCTGTCATAGATCACATTGACGGCGACCCCCTCTTGGCGCTTTGCCACCAGCAGGTCGCCCAAGCTTTCGCCGTCGATCGAGACGTCCTCGAAGATGTAGTATTCAAGGTTGACATGGTGCTTGGCGCCGCGGATCGCGGCGAACATGGCGCGAAAGGTGGCCGGGCCATCCCGCAGCAGATGGGTGGTTTCGCCGGCCACCAGCGGGCTTTCGGCCACGGCCTGTTCGATGGCCAGGTGCCGCCGCAGCAGGGCGTTGTCACCGGGCTCCAGGCTGAGGCGGACGATCAGAGACTTGACCTGTTGGGTCGAAAGCGGGCCGCGGGCGCTGACGATGTTGGGCCTGGTCGCGCTGGCCGGCTCTCCGACGCCCGCACCGACATGCATGAGGGCCGCGCAATCACTAAGTCCGGAAAGGCTCAGGCAGACGGCGATGGTCGCCGCTCGACGCAGGCCAGGGCGGAAGAGGTGATGGACGGGCGAGCTCAGGAAGAATCTCAAGGCGATGGTTCCCCCCTCCGCCCGCTCGACATAGACTCAAGCCAAGCAGTATCGGTCGCCAGCGCCCTATTGGAAACCCTGCGGCGCCAATCCGTCGGTGGCCTGTGGCGCCGGCGACACCAGGGTGAAGTCCACCGCGCCGCCGTTCTCGGCGCTGCGAAACTTGATCGGCACGCCGTGGGCGTCGATCCAGACTTCCCACTTGTTCGGCTGAGCCGCGGTGCGGACATGGTAGTGGCGCGCCGGCGCGGAGCCTCCGTGCAACATCACCGTTTCGACCTCACCGCCAGTGACGTCGACGTTGTCAATCCGGCCGGACTTGATCGAGACGACTACGCCGGGGCCCAGCCGGTTGAGCGACCAGGGATCGGACGCAGCGACGTCTGCGGGCGCCGCCGCCGTCCCCAATGGTGTGGTGACCAAGAGGTGGTCGCCGCGAGCCTCGCCGCTGACACTGATCAATTGGCCGTTAACGGTGGTGGCGCTGCTGAAGGATTCCAACCGTTTTCCGCGCCAGACTTCCGTCTGATCGGCGTTTTCCCGGTGCGCCACGATACCGAGGACCCTTACTGTCACGCGCAGTCGCGACACCGCGCGCGTGTCGCCGCCGACTTCGTCGATGGTGCGGCTGTAGGTTCCGATAGCGCCGTAGAGTGGGTGGCTGATCGTGTAGCTATAGGTTCGGGGCGATGCATTCGCGGCGATTGGCATGGCCGAAAGGCCGATCAGAGTGATCGCGCCGAGGATGGGTGTCCATTTCATCAGTCGATCTCGTCCCATCGACTTGAACCGGCGATGAATGCGTAAACCGGCGTTGTCAGGGCAACGTTGACTTGCAGTCGCTTGAGGGACTAAAGCCCTTGTGGGGCAACGGTTTGATGAAGCTGGCTTCGTCCAAGGCCTATGAACTCTCGGTGAACGCTCTCAGCCAAGCAGCGTAGCTCCGATAGCCGCCGACGTAAGCGGCGGGCAAGCTGCAATATATCCCCTGCCCCTGTTCTGCACCTAACGGCCGATATCGGAAGGACAACAGTCAATGACCATGGGCGGTCAGGTAGGCCTTACCCCTAGGATCGCGTGAACAACGGCTCGCGCTTGGCGACGAAGGCCGCCACGCCTTCTCGGTGATCGTGGCTGCGAGTCAGCACGGCCAGTTCGCGCCCTGACGCGTCCCGCGCCGCGTCCCGCGTCAGGTCGAAGGCCTGGCGGATCATGCGCTTGCTCGCTTCCACCGACAGGGGCGCGCGGCTGGCGATCCGCTCGGCGAGCTTGAGGGCCGCGTCCCATCGAGCCCGCCCTCCACCCCGTGGCCGGATTGCTTGTGGCCGCCGAACGCCGCCGGATCCAGGACGGCGCAGGACGATGTTCCAGCAACGGCGCCGCCGCCCACGGTCATGGTGAAGTCGGACCCGAGATGGGTCATGGCGACCTCCTCAGGCGTTCGGCAGGGTCAGGACCACCTTGACGCATTCGCCGTGGTGCTGGGCGGCGATCGCCTGATTGATCTGATCGAAGGGATAGGCCTGGATCAGCGCCTCCAGCGGCAGCCGACCGGCGCGCCAGTGATCGATCAGGATGGGAAGGAAGGTGTCCGGGTCGCTGTCGCCCTCGATGATTCCGCGAACCGTTTGGCCAAAGGTCAGAACCGTCCCGAGGTCGCCGGGCATGGGCGTGCCGGGCGGCGGGATGCCGACGATCCCGAGCACGCCCTTGGGCGCCAGCGTGGCCATCGCGGCGGTGAGTATCTCCGGCCGGCCGGTGGTGTCGAACGCAAAGTCCACGCCTTGCGGGACGATAGCCCGCACCGCGGCGGCAAGGTCCGGATGTTCCGCGGGATCGATCACGGCGTTGGCGCCCAGTTGCAGAGCCAGCGCCCGCCGCGACGCGTGCGGTTCGGCGACGATGATCGTCGCACAGCCCTGGATCGCCGCCCCCATCACCGCCGAAAGGCCGACGGTCCCGCCGCCGGTGATCAGAATCGAGGAGCCCCTAGGGCAGGCCAGGGCCAGCATCACCCCGCCGGCGCCGGTCTGAACGCCGCAGCCGAGAGGCGCGGCGACCTCGAAAGGGATGTCGTCCGGGAGCTTCAGGACGTTGCGTTCATAGGCCAGGGCATAGGACGCGAACGAGGACTGGCCGAAGAAGTTCGAGGAAACCGCCGTCTCGCCCTGACGGATCGCCTTGGAGCCATCAGGGCGCATGCCGATGTAGTTCAGCATCGGCATTGTGCGGCAGTAGGCCGGGTCGCCGCTCGCGCACCGATCGCACTGGCCGCAGGAACGGAACGTAAGCGCCACCCGGTCGCCCGGAGCGACCTTGGTCACCGCCGAGCCGGCCTTTTCGACCGTGCCCGCGCCTTCGTGGCCCAGCACCGCCGGCATCGAGAAGGGCATGAACCCCTGCTGGGCGACCAGATCCGTGTGGCAGACGCCGACCGCGGCGACACGCACGAGAATCTCGTCGGCGCGGGGCTCGTCCAATTCGACGGTCTCAAGGGTAAAGTCGGCGCCCGGCTCCCGGGCGACAGCGGCTGTAATCTGCATGGCGTGTCCTGTCAGTCCTGCCAGAGGTCAAGGGTTTGATGGTCGAGCGCCGGGGCGCAGGCGCCGCGAGTCATGTCCAAGAATGGGGCGTCGCCGCGTTCGGTTCGTTCGGGGTGGATCTCAAGCGGGCCCGAGGTCAGAACCGTCATCGTCACATTCCTCCCTCGTTCCTACGGCTGGCCTCCTGGGCCGCCGTTCATCCGGCGTTTCTCCCAGACCATACGCCTCGCCGCCCGCTTCAGCTGCGGGCCGGCGAAGGCACGCTAACATTCTGATGGTAGCCGGCCAACTACCAAGTTATAAGGACGGGTGCTCCCAGTGTTTCGGGCGAGTCCGCTGGCGGTCAAGGGCGTGCTCTACGACGAGCGCCCTTGCCTCGGTGTCGGAGGAGCCGCCAAACCGAGCCATTGGCGTGGCCACGACCGTCCCCGGCGACGCCAGCGCCCTGGAGGCGGCTCAAAGCCGTTTCGCGAACAGAATTTGACCGCCTGTCGTAACTGATCTGTCCATTTTCAATAAGCCGACATCCCGCCCATAGGAGCGAACGCCATGGCCAAGCCCGCCAGCGAATTCACGACCCGCCTGGAACCCGCCGACGAGCTTCCGCACGATCCGGGGCTGGCGAAAAACTACAACGAAAGCATGTACTTCAACGTCATCGACCCGCAGCGGCGGATCGGCGGCTGGTTCCGCATCGGCAACCGCCCGAACGAGAACTACGCGGAGGTCAGCGTCTGCCTCTATCTGCCGAACGGCCGCATCGCATTCGCCTTCGGCCGCCCCACCATCGAGGGCAACGCAGAGATGAACGCCGGCGGGCTCAAGATCGAGGTGATCGAGCCGTTCAAGCGGCTGAAGGTCACCTATTCCGGCAAGGCCTTGCTTCTCGACCGCCCCTTCGAGATGGCGGACCCCAGGAAGGCCTACCGAGAAAATCCCTCGGCGCCCTGCGAGGTCGAGTTGGAGTTTACCGGCCTGTCGCCCATGTACGGCGGCGAGACCGTGCGGGTGGACGGCGCCCCCTTGGAGATTGATCCGGAGAAATCCTTCGCCAAGGCGCACTACGAGCAACACTGCGCGGCCAAGGGCGAATTCCGGGTGGACGGCGAGACGTTCGAGATCTCCGGCTACGGCCTGCGCGACAAGTCGTGGGGACCGCGACACTGGCAGGCGATCGAATGGTATCGCTGGTGTCCGATGAACTTCGGGCCTGATTTCGGCATGATGCTATCAGTGATCGGCGACGGAAACGGCGGCGCCCGCCAGGGCGGGATGGTGTTCCGCGACGGGGTCTATGACCTGATCAGCGAATGCCGCATCGAGAGCGACTGGGACGAGAACGACTACCAGATCCGCCTGCGCGCCCAGGTGCGCACGGTGGCGGGCCGCGACTACACGGTCGCCGGCGAGGTCATCTCCCTGATCCCCCTGCGCAACCGGCGCACCACCCCCGACGGCCAGGAACTGCAGACCCGCATCACCGAGGGCCTGACCGAATTCCGCTGCGACGGCCTCACCGGCTATGGGCTGTCGGAATATCTCGACCAGATCGTCGAGGGGCGGCCGAACGGCAAGACCGCGGGGTTTTAGGCGCGAGCGCTGTCGGCCCAACCTGCATGGCACTGAACAGACGGCGCGCGACTTTTCACACCAACAAGCCGCCGCCGTCTACGGCCAGCGTCCGACCGGCGATGTAGCTGTTCAGCATCAGATAGACATGGCTTGTGGCGGCCTCTTTCGGCGAAGCGCCGCGCGGCGATCGCATGACCGATACGCGCGGCGCCCACGATCACGACGATACGCTTTCCATCCAGCGACATCGTCGCACGGGGCCGCCGGGACAGGCGTCTTGAGGCGCTATTCGAGCACCTTGCGCGAAGCCTCTGCCGCCGCCTGTGCGTGGGCGGCGTCGTGGATCGCCTGGTTCTTGGCCAGGTGGGCGAACATCTGGATGCCGAAGCCGCCGTCCAGATCGTCAGTGATCCGGCGCTTCCAGGGCCGGCGGAGTATCTGGGTCGTCAGGCGGCGGGTGACGCGAGGCTGGCCCATGATATGGTCGGCCAGCTTCCAGGTGCGGGCGAGCAGCTGATCGCGCGGCAGCACCTCGTTGACCATCCCCCACTCCAGGGCGAGCCTTGCGTCGATCCTCTGGCCGGTCAGCAGGGCGTAGGCGGCCCGCTTCACCCCCAGCAGTTCCTGGAAACAGCTGTGGATGCCGTCGCCGGGGACCGAGCCCATGGTGTAGTGCGGGTCGAAGATGATCGCCTCCTCGGCGCACAGGGTCAGGTCGCACATCAGGCAGATTTCGGCATGGGAGGCATGACCGTTGATCACCCCGATGGTCGGAATCTCCAGGTCGTTGATCAGTGAACTGACGTTTATCCGCCCGTCCTTGTAGGCATATTCATAGGCCCAATGCTGCAGATTCTCCTGCTCCAGGGCGAAGCCTTCGGGATCGAGAGCGGCCATGAAATGCTCGCCCGAACCTGTAAGGATCAGGAGCTCGTTGTCTGGATCAGCGCCGATGGTCTTGAAAAGCTGGCCGAGCGCCCGATGGTTCTCGACGCTGAGCTGGATGGAGCCGCCCAGGGTGTGGGCCTGGGCCAGGAGGACGCCGTCGGCGCGCCGCTCCAGCTTGAAGTGATCCTTGAACCGCTCCCGGTACTCCTCGAACTTCGGCGTCGGCACGAATGGGCTGAGCGACATGGCCTCGTCTCCCTGGGTGTGTGCGTGATCGAAGCGGCTACCCGCGATCGATGTCGGTAAAGCAGCTCCAGTCCTTGTCCCGCCAGCCGCGCGCGACCGCGCCGCGCAGCTTGGCGCGCAGCGCCTCGGCGCTTGACAGCTTGAGCTTCACCTCTCCCGCGGCGGCGATCATCAGCTCGACATCCTTCAGCCCTCCGGCCGCCGTGAAGCCGACAGTGTCGAAGTCGCGCTCTCCGATCTTGGCCACATACTCCCTGGTCGCTGGATTGCCGAAGAAGCCGTTCAGCATCTGCGAGACCAGGGCGGGCGGCAGGCCGGTCCGTTCGGCCCAGGCCAGGGTCTGGCCAATCAGGTCCATGGCCGAGGCGCCGAGAAAATTGGCCATCAGCTTGGCGGAGGAGGCGAGGCTGTGGCGCTCGCCGACAACCGCCATCAGCGGCGCATAGACGGTGATCACCCCCCGCACGGCCTCGATGGCGTCGGGGTCGCCGGCGACGAAGGTCACCAGCTGCGCCGCCTCGGCGGCCGGCACGCGGCCGACCACCGGGCCGGCGACGTAGCGGCCGCCCGCCTTGATATGCCGCGCGGCGAGATCATCCGAAAGGCGAGGCGAGACCGTGCTTGCGCCGACGTGAACGGCGCCGGGACGCAGGCCGCGCAGAATCCCCTCCCGGCCGGACACGACCGCCCGCAAGGACGCGTCGTCCGCCAGGCTTGAGATTATGATGTCCGCGGCCTCGGCCGCCGCGGCCGGCGATCTGGCGAGGCTCGCGCCGGCCGCGACCAGCGGCGCCGCCTTCTCCGCCGACCGGTTCCAGACCACCAGCGGATAGCCGGCGCGCTGGAGGTTTGTCGCCATGGCCAGGCCTATCTTGCCCAGGCCGATGAAGGCGACGGGCGGCTTTTCGGCTGAGGACGTCGTCATCTGTGCGTGCCCCTATTTCAGCTCGAAATACTCTAATGTGCCGTGGCCCGCCTCAGCCGGCTGGCCTGGCAGGTTCAAGGTGATTGGGCTTTCAAAGCGTGTGTACCAAGGCTTCATCGACATCACCGTCGCCACCACGCGCACGGGGAGCGGGGCGTTCGAAAGCAGGTTGCCCGAGGTGAGCAGGTGATCGGAGATCTTGAACTCGGCCCGGCTTCCATCGGCGATGCTGAAGGCGATTCCAGACCCGATGGTTCGGGTGTGCTTCGGGTCCGGGTGGCGCACAGGCCCTCCCTCGACCGTAGTGACATCCGCCCCAAAGACATTGACCTCGACCTGATGCTCGTCGCCGACAAAGAAGAGCGGGATGCTAGTCCCGCCGACTGCGGACTTGCCGTGAATCTCGGAGGCGATGATCGTGTGGTCGCCAGTCCGGCCGCGGCCCCACCACCAGTTGTCAAATATCTTGGCGGGCGAGACATTGCCCCAGTTGTGGTCATGGTAGCCGCTGCCGGTAACCTGCCGGGTGACTCCGTCCGCGGTCAGCGTGCCCGTGACGGCCCCTTCCGGCACGGCGACCAGCCAGGCGAAGTACTTGTCGCCGGCTTCGATATAGCCGGTCGCGGGACGATATGAGGCGACCCGCCGGCGCAGGGTCAGATCGCACCCCACGCCGCCGGTCTCCGCCGGATCGACGTGGATGGAGTAGGTGTCCAGGTCGCCGCTGAACCCGTGCGGTCCGATCTGGATGTTCGCGCCGTCACGCGAGAACGATCCCGGGGCTTCGAAGGTCCGCATGATGCGCCGGGTCGGCTTGCCGGGCGGGGTCAACTCTATGCTGACCGCCCGCTTGTGCGATCCGTAGAACCAGTTGTCGCCAAACCACACGACTACGACGGTTCCATCGTCGAGCAGCCCGTCAAAGTACCACCACTCGAAGGTGTCGGCCGTTTGAGGCGTCCGCCGACCATCTTCCCGGACCGCGATCTTCTGGCCGATGCCGAGGGCGGCGAAGTCGGCCGGCGTGGTGGCCAGATGAAGCTTTTGGTCGCCGGTAGGCGCCGCCGCGGCGCACGAGGCCAAGCCAACGGCGATTGCCCCGACCGCGACGCCCATTAAACCAATCCAGCGCGAACTCATCGGCCCTATCTCCGTGCATAATGCACGGCCAACGTATCGCAGACAGGTTGCCCCTGGCAAGGCTGGTCGTGCATAATGCACGGATGAACGACTGGTCAGACGATCTTCACGCCGTTCTGCTGCGGCTCAACGGCTATATGAACCGGCCCGACCTCGATCAGGCGTTCCTGGCGCGCGCCGGGGTGAAGCTGGATCGGGCGCTGTTCCCCCTGCTGACCCGGATCGGGCTCTCCCATCCGATCAGCGTCGTCGAACTCGCCGGCCTGGTCGGCCGCAATCATTCCACGGTCAGCCGCCAGGCCGCCAAGCTCGAGGCCCTCGGTCTTGTTGAGCGGCATGAAGCCAAGGGCGATCAGCGTGTCCGGCGCCTGGAACCTTCCGGGGCTGGCTGGGCGATGTTGGATCAATTCGCCGCGGCGCGACGCAAGTTCGTCAGCAAGCGCCTCGGGAATTGGACGGAGGAGGAGCGATCGACGCTGCTCGAACTCCTGAACCGATTTTCCGCCACCATAGCGAGCTTCGAGGAAACTGCGGACACCGGCGGGTGTTCCGACACCTAGCCGAAGATGACCGTCTGGGTCTGGGGCGAGGTCTGGCGGTCGCCTGCCCCACCCTGTCAGGTTAGCCATCGGAAGTCAGAGCTGCCCCAGCCCTCTCGGAATTTGGCGCGTTTGACTGACAGCACCGCCATTCACTCCAATACCCGGCTCAAGATTCATTCGCCGCGGCCAACCCACCGAAATTCCTCAAGCCAATTCGGCCAAGACCTCTTGTGTGGGACCGAAAATCGCACCGAATCCAGGAGGATTCCGGTTAGAGTCAGAACTCGACAACGGATGGTCCCCGCATTTCGCCCGCCGCGCCCTGGCCTCCGCCCGATCGGCCGCCTACCATGGCGGCATGATCAACCTATCCGATGAAGCCCGCCTATTGCTCGAACGCTATTGCGAGTGCGTGCTGATCCGTCATTCGGAGGGCGTCTATAATCTCCAGACAGCGCGATCGGAACTGGTCGAGGCCTTCGCCAGCCTAGCTCGCGGCGAGCCGGCGTTTCGCCTGCACATCCAGGCAGTCATCGAGGCCGGCGACGAGGCCTAGAAGTCGCGGTAGCATGCGTGGTTGGCGCTCGTCGCAGTCGCTTGGCTTGCCCTTGTAGTACAGCCCGTGCACCTCATTGCACGGGTTGGCGCGATCAGAGCGAAGTTGGGTAGATCGCCGGAGGCCAGGTTGGCGTCCAGGTGGTCAAAGCCGACAATGCGGGCGGCGCGGGTCGGGTCTGCCTGGACCGACGCGAAATTCATGAAGCCCGAGTGCTTGGCGGCGTAGAGCCCCGCCTCAGGGCGTGGGAGACCCGCGCTTCAAAGGCGCCATGGTCTTCGTGTTCGTTGAAATCCGGCATGAGGGTCGCCAGAGAGGCCGCTTCAGCCAGCCAACCCCGCGCACGTCCGACGAGTTCAGCGCGGCCGAACCGGGCGACGTCAAGCACCATGGCGCGCAGCAATAGGGTCGCGGCGAGCGGATATCGGCCTTCCAGCGCCCGGGCGGCCGGCTCCAGGATCTCGACCGCGGCTCCGTCGATTTCACTCGCGCGGCTCGTGACCAGATGCGCCGCCTCCGGCACGGCCGGCCATGACGCCAGGAAGGCGAGCGCACTGACGAGCGGCTTGAAAGTCGCGGCGTACGCCAGGGCGCGATCCGTGGCGATCACGTCGTCAAATCCGGAAAGTCTGCGAAGGTAGGCCCGCAGTTGGTCCGCGGAAAGGTCGCGCTCGAAGGCGCGCCACCGCTCATCCTGCGCCGCCTGAACCTCCCCCCTCGCTTCCAGCAGGTCGATCTTGGCGCTCCGCCAGGCCAACAGGCCCGGATCCGCGATCGATAGGACCGACGGGGTCGCTCCGTGGCCCGTGTCGGCGTCGGACGGGTCGGATCGTTCAAGCGCTTCGGCGGCCGCGTCGAGCCGGCCCGCCTTGATCAGGCGCTGCGCAATACGGGCCCCTATAGGCGGGAGCACGGTCTCCGATGGGGAGTAGGTCGCGGCGTACGCCACGGCGTCACCCTGCGCGTCCAGCAGCGCCTGCAAGGCGGCGCGCCAGCCGGCGTTGACACGGCGATGGGGCGCCATCCGCGTCTCGATGCTGGCGCGTAGCTGGGCGACCTCACCGGCGTCCAGCGCCGGGACAAGGCCCTGGGCCAACGCGCCCATCGCGGCGGAGCCGACCTCGTCCAGTGCGGTCATGATCGCCTCGGCCAAACCCGGCGGCCTCACGGTGAGGGTCGAAGCCATCCGAGCAAGGTCCGCCAACGCCTCCGTGAAGACCTCGGCGACCTGGCCTTTTGTGTCCTTCACCCGCGCGAGCACGCCGCGCTCCAGGGTCAGAAACCGCAGCAGGAGGCCGACAGCCGCGGCGGGGTCCGCCTGCGCCAACGGCCCGGTGATCATCGCGCGCAGAAGGCCAAGATCCTGGAGAAGGCCCTTGAGTTTGCGCCAGTTGACCCGGCCGTGGGCGGCCTTCATCGCCTCGAGCGGCTTTTCAATTTCCGCGGCGAGGGCCTCCGGGCCGATCTGCGCCGCAAGCTCCATGCGCAGGCGCCGCTTGATGATCGGCTGTCCCTCAGCCACCTCCAACAGGATCAACACGAGGCGATCAGCGCCGAGCAGGCCCAGGTTGGCTGCGTTCAGCGCCTTGCTGGGTTTGGCTCTCTTGGTCGGTGTGTTCGGGTCCACGCCATCCTCTAGCAGAGCCGCACGCCCCCGCGCGACAGCGCTGGCCGCTAATCACCGTCGTGGCCGCCGTCTGGCGCGGCCTCGCCGGCGATGCGATTGCCCCGAAGGTCGCCCAAGCCAGGCTTGGCGTCGGCCGCCGCCATGCACTAACACTGTCGCTGGATCACCCCTCGGGGGCGGACCGGTCAATGCGCCCAGTGCGGGCGCCGCAAAGGATTAGGCGCTCCATGCAGGGCAAGACGATCGTGATCACCGGGGCGACCTCCGGCATTGGCGAGGCGGCGGCCGAGGCGCTGGCCGCCAAGGGCGCGCGGATCGTCTTCGTCGCGCGCAGCGCTGAAAAGGGCCGCGCCCTGATGGACAAGCTCAAGGCGATCAACCCGCAGGCCGATCACGACTGGGTGCAGGCCGATCTCTCCACCCTCGCCGGGATGAAGGCGGCCGGCGCGGCCCTGGCCGAAAAGGCCCCGACGATCGACGTGCTGGTCAACAACGCCGGGGCGGTGTTCGATCGCCGCCAGGAGACCGCCGACGGGCTGGAGATGACTTTCGCGGTCAACCACATGGCCTATTTCGTGGTCACTCAAAGTCTGCGACCCAACCTGGCCGCGGACGGACGCATCGTCAGCACGGCTTCAGCGGCGCACGCCTTCGGCGCGCTGGATTTCGACGATCTGCAGTCCACGAAGGGCTACTCCGGGTTCCGAACCTACGGCGTATCGAAACTGTGCAACATTCTCTGGACCCGCGCCCTGGCGAGACGCCTGGAAGGCGCCGGCGTCACCGCGAACTGCTTTCACCCAGGCGGGGTTTCGACGGGCTTCGGATCGAACATGAAAAGCCCGCTGCGGTTCGTTCTGGCGCTGGCCAAACCGTTCATGCTGGGCCCCGTGCAGGGCGCCGATACCCTGGTGTACCTGGCCAGTTCCGACGCCGTGAAGGGTCAGACCGGCGGCTATTGGGCGAAGCGCAAACTGACCGCCCCATCGGCGGCCGGCCAGAATGACGCCAACGCCGAGCGGCTGTGGGCCGTGAGCGCCGAGATCGCCGGCCTGCCGGCCTGACCGACCCCGCCTTCCCGGAGACGAATCGCCGCCAGACGTTGCGCGCCCGAGTTGCCGGTGGCCGGACGGCGCCCCATAAACCCCTGCCGATTGAACCGGACTCGCCAACTCAGGGCCCACACATGAAGTTTGACGACGTTATCCTCGGTCGCCGGAGCATCCGTGGCTACAAACCCGATCCCGTTCCCCGGGCCTTGATCGAGGAAATCATCGGCCTGGCGCTGCGCGCGCCGTCGTCGATGAACACCCAGCCCTGGAACTTCTACATCATCACCGGCGAACCCCTGGATCGGATCCGCGCCGGCAACACCGAGCGAATGGTGGCGGGCGTACCGCAGTCGCGCGAGTTCCGCACGGGTCAGGCTTTTGCGGGTCAGCACCGCGAAAGGCAGATCGGCGTCGCCAAGCAGCTGTTCTCGGCGATGGGAATTGCGCGCGAAGACAAGGAGATGCGCCAGGACTGGGTGCTCCGCGGCTTCCGTCAATTCGACGCGCCGGTTTGCGTCATCGTGACCTATGATCGCGCGCTGGACGGCAGCGATGACACGCCCTTCGACTGCGGCGCTGTCACCACAGCCCTGGTCAACGCCGCCTGGTCACGCGGTCTGGGCGCCGTGATCAACAGCCAGGGCATCATGCAGTCACCGGTGGTTCGTGAGCACGCCGGAATCGCCGATGATCAGGTCATCATGAAAAGCATCGCCCTGGGCTGGCCGGATGAAAGCTTTCCGGCGAATGCGGTCGTCTCCGAACGCAAATCCGTCGACGAGGCCGCGGTGTTTGTCGGTTTCGACGACTAGGGCGAGGCCGAAGCCGCCCCGCCTGACCAGCGCGCCCGCATAGGTCCGGACGCCAGCGCCGGCGCAAGGTCGGCGAAGGGGTTCAGGCTGTCAGCGCCCTCTGGGCCGCCAGGGCGACGCAGACGAGGGCTGCATAGAGGATTTGCAGCTGCGCGGTGCGTTTGAGGACGAGGTTGAGGCCGGGTCCCGGCGGCTCACGGGAAAACCGTCTGGCCAGGAGGACCGCCGGAAGCGCCGCCAGAAACACCAGCCAGGCGACCGGCCGGCGGTCCGTTGGCGCCACGAACAGCGGCGTAAGCAGGATCGGCGCGATCACCAGCGCTGTGTAGAGCGCTTTCGACGGCCCGGACCCGATCAGGATCGCCAGGGTGCGACGGCCGACGCGGGCGTCCGCGACCACGTCACGGTGGTTGTTGACCAGGAGCACCGCCGCGGCGAACAGTCCGACCGCGAGGCCGGCGATAAGCGGGGTCTGGCCAAGCGCGCCCGTCTGCAGCCAGTAGGTCCCTCCCACCGCGCCGAGGCCGAAGAAGACGACCACGAACACCTCTCCAAGCGGCGTGTAGGCGATGGGCAAGGGGCCGGCCGTATAGGCCAGGCCGGCGGCGATCGAGGCGAGACCCAGCAGGACGATCGGCCAGCCGCCGATCGCCGCCAGATAGAGGCCGCAGACGGCCGCGAGGGCGAAACTCAACACAGCGGCGAGCTTGACCGCGCGTCCGGGCAGCAATCCCAGCGCCGTCGCCCGCGGCGGGCCTAGACGCCCCGGACCGTCGTTGCCGCGCTCGAAATCCGCCGCATCATTGTAGAGATTGGTTCCCACCTGGATCAGCACCGCCCCCAGGGCCGCGGCGACCAGGACCAGGCCGTTGAACCGTCCGGTCGCGGCCCAGGCCAGGACGGTCCCGACGGCGACCGGCGCGAGGGCCAGGCTGAGGCTCCACGGGCGAACGGCCATGACCCAGCGGCCGATCAGCGACTGAGGAAGACGGCGAGGGTTCGGCGCCGGGCGGGTCGGGCTTTGGGCTGTCATGGGCGTGCCTCCGCGGAGGCCCGAGCGAAGCGCCCCAGTCGGGGTCGCGCCGCGTCGGGCCCGGATTTCAGGATGGTCGTTCAGAAACAGCCGAACAGCAGACCGACGCCGGCCGCGGCCATGGCGGTCCCGCCGATCTGGGTCGCCCGAAGGCCCACGCCGCCGCCGAACCGCGCCAGGCCCAGGCCCGCCGCGACGCCCAGGGCGTGGAGGGTCCCGGTGGCGGCGATGAAGCCCGCCGCGTAGCGCAAACCGCCGGCGTCGGCCGGCATCTCCGCGCCGTGGGCGTAGCCGTGGAAGACGGCGAAGATCCCGACCAGGCCCAGGGCGGCCAGGGTCGGGAGCCGCGTGCGGGTCGCCACAAGCGCGCCCAGCACGATGACCGAGGCGGCGATGCCGATCTCCACGAACGGCAGGGAGACGCCGGCCATGCCGAGCCCGCCGCCGAC
The DNA here is from genome assembly GCA_003165275.1 of Caulobacteraceae bacterium. GTDB lineage: Bacteria > Pseudomonadota > Alphaproteobacteria > Caulobacterales > Caulobacteraceae > Poindextera. The sequence continues at coordinate 1,406 of PLSW01000244.1, read as the reverse complement.
GGCCATCATGGCCAGGAAGCTGACTGGGACCAGCCAGATCGCTCGTCCGCCCAGCCTTGCAGCGAACACGCCCACCGCGACCATGGCCAGCACGTGGTCCAGTCCGGTGAAGGGGTGGCTGAAACCGGCGGCGAGGCCCCGCGTGTGGAAGATTTCCGGGTGGGCCGATGCAATCCCCGGGGCGGCGACGGCCGCCAGCGCCAGGGCGATCGCCGGCGCGCTTGAGCGGAAGGGTGATCTGGATTTGGTCATCATAGGCTCCTTGTTGGTCGCGGGCATGCCGTGAATCCTGGTTCGTGGGTGGGGCTCAACAGATGCGCGGCAGCTGGTCGCCGGCCAGCCAGGCGACCATCCGTTCGCCGCCGACCAGGGTTCGCATTCGCACGAAACGGGCCTTGGTGACCGCGCCGATGATGGCCGCGTCGGCGCCGAGGGGATGGGCGCGAAGGGCCGCCAGGATCGTGGCCGCCGCCTCCGGCGCGACGACGGCGACGAGCTTGCCCTCGTTGGCGACATTCAGCGGATCGAGGCCGAGCAGCTCACAGGCGCCGGCCACCTCGGGCCGGATCGGAAGGGCCGCCTCGTCGAGGAGCATCCCGACGCCGGCCGTCTGGCAGAACTCGTTAAGCGTGGCGGAAAGGCCCCCGCGCGTGGGATCGCGCATGGCCCGCACGCCTTGGGGACTGGCGGCGATGACCGCCCCCACCAACCCGTTCAACGCCGCGGAATCCGACAGGATGGAGGTCTCGAAGTCCAGGCCCTGACGATTGGCCATCACCGCCACCCCATGGTCGCCGAGAGTTCCGGACACGATGACCGCATCACCGGGGCGGATATGGCGCGCGCCCCACTCCAACCCATCGGGGACCACGCCGCAGCCGGCGGTGTTGATGAACACCCCGTCGCCCTTGCCCCGCTCGACCACCTTGGTGTCGCCGGTCACGACCGCCACCCCCGCGGCCCGCGCGGCCTCGCCCATGGAGGTTGCGATCCGCGCCAGGTCGGCGATGGGAAAGCCCTCCTCGATAATGAAGCCCGCCGTCAGCCATAGCGGCGTCGCCCCGCCCATCGCCAGGTCGTTCACCGTGCCATGCACGGCCAGGGAGCCGATGTCGCCGCCGGGAAAGAACAGCGGTGAAATGACGAAGGTGTCGGTGGACAGCGCGATGCGGCCGGCGGGCCGGGGCAGGATCGCTTGATCCTCGCCGCGCGAGTCGAACGGGTTGGCGAAGGCGGGGCGGAACACCCGGTCGATCAGTTCGGCCATGGCCCGTCCGCCGGCGCCGTGGCTCAGGTCGATGCGGCCGGCTAGGCTGGTCGCGCGGGTGTTGGGCGGTTTCGGGCTGCGGGTGGGCGCGTTCATGCGGCCGCCTCGCGAAAACGGCCATAGGCGTAGTGGGCGGCGC
>PLSW01000292.1 GCA_003165275.1 Caulobacteraceae bacterium | reverse complement strand
CACGGCGATTTTCGCCTCGACAACATCCTGTTCGACGTCCAGGGCGGAAGCCGGCCGATGGCCACCCTGGACTGGCAGACCGTCGGCGTCGGCCCCGGCCTGACCGATGTCGCCTACTTCCTCTCCGCCGGCCTCGATCCCGAGGTGCGCCGCGCGAACGAGCAGGATCTGATCCGTCTCTATCTCGGCGAGCTGCAGCGCCGCGGCGTGAAGGACTATGGCTGGGAGGCCTGCTGGCGCGACTACCGCCACTACACCCTCCACGGCATCCTGATGGGGGTCTTCTCCGCCCTGGCCGTGGAACGCACCGAACGCGGCGACGCCCTCTTCCTGAAGATGACCCGCGGCGCCTGCCAGATGGCGGCGGACCATGAGAGCTTCGCGTATTGGGAGGGGTAGGCCCTTCGCGAGCGCGGGCCGAGTTTCGGTGACCAGTTTCGGTGACAGTTTACTTAACTCTACCGCTATCTCGCGGCGTGACGGCGCGTGGAATGAGTTAAGTAAACTGTCACCGAAACGCTCATTCGCCGCGAAACGGGAGGCGCCATGTCCAGGACCCTGAAGATCGCCCTAGGCGCAGCGCTGACCCTCTTGGCCGCCTCCGCCGCCCACGCCCAGATGGCCATCTCCGACGGCGCCCATGCCCGCGGCTGCTTCAAGGCGGCCAAGTCCGGCGTAAGCACGGACCAGGGCATGGCCGACTGCACCGCCGCCATCGACACCGAGCGCCTGGGTCGGTCCGACTTGGCCGGCACCTACGTCAACCGCGGCGTCCTCTACCTGCGCCGGCAGGCCTACGCCCAGGCGCGCGCGGATTTCGACAGCGCCATCGCCCTGGAACCCACCCTCGGCGAAGCCCACGTCAATCGCGGCGCGGCCCTGATCGGCGAACGCCGCTTCGCCGAGGGGATCGAGGAGATCCGCTGGGGCCTGGTCCTCGGCTCGGAGGAGCCGGCCAAGGCCCACTACAATCGCGCCATGGCCTACGAGGCCCTCGGGGACGACAAGGCGGCCTACGGCGACCTTGTGAAGGCCGCCGATCTGGCGCCCAATTGGCCCGCGCCGCGGGCTGAACTGCAGCGGCTGGCGGCGCAACGGCAATAGATGGCGCATCGGCGCGCCGCCGCAGCGACACCGCGTCGTCGCAAACTGGCGCTAGACGGACAAGCTTGGGACGGGACGGGGGTTTCAGTGACACAACGACCAATGCGCCTGAGCGGAATTCTGACCGCCCTCGCCGCCTGCATGATCAGCGGCGCCGCCTTCGCCGCTCCGAGCGCCCCGGAAGTCCTGCCCACCGGGCAGACGCTGACCCCGACCGCCGCCCACGGCGCCCTCTTCCAGCCCCTGAACCCGGACCTGTTCGACCTGCCCGGCTTCACCGCCGGCCAGGCCTCCGCCGTGGCCCTGTCGCCGGACGGCAGCACCCTCTTGATCCTGACCAGCGGCTTCAACCGCAACTTCGGCCCGGACGGCAAGTTCGTCGAAAGTCAGTCCAAGGAATATGTCTTCGTCTACGACGTCCGCGGCCGGACGCCGGTGAAGCGCCAGGTGCTGACCGTGCCCGACACCTTCCTCGGGATCGCATGGGCGCCCCAGGGGCCCCGGTTTTTCGTCTCCGGCGGGGTGGACGACGACGTGTTGGAGTTCGCGATGGGGGTCGTGGATGTCGTCGGCTGTCCCATCGTGGGGTCCTGCCCGCCGATGCCGTCCCCGTCCGGCCTGTTCAAGTTCGCCTCCCGCCGCACCTTCGCCCTCGGCCACAAGTCCGGGCTCGGCGTCCGGGCCCAACCTTCGAGCGCCGGCCTCGCCGTCAGCCCGGACGGCCAGCATCTGCTCGTCGCCAACTTCCAGAACGATTCCGTCAGCCTGATCGACCTTTCCACCGGCGCCGTCACCGAACAGGATCTGCGTCCCGGCGTCATCGACCCCGCCCACGCCGGGGAGGTCGGCGGCAGCATTCCCCGCGCGGTGATCTGGGCCACGGACGCCAAGGCCTATGTCGCCAGCCAGCGCGACCGGGAAATCCTCGTCCTTACGCGCGCCGGCGAGGCCCTGACGGTCGAGGCCCGGATCAAGACCCGCGGCCAGCCCGTGGCCCTGGTGCTGAACCGCGCCGGAACCCGCCTCTATGCGGCCCTCGACAACACCGACAGCGCCGCGGTCATCGACACCGTCCGCGAGCGGATCATCGAAAACATCCCCACCGCTGCCCCCGCCGCCCTGCTGCCCAAGGGCCCGGCCCTGGGCGGCGCGGGATCCAACAGCCTCGCCCTGTCGCCGGACGGTCGCACCCTGCTAGTCACCAACGGCGGCGAGAACGCCGTCGCGGTGGTGCAGCTGGGTGACCGGGCCGCGGGGATCGCAGCGCCCCGGAGCAAGGAGGCCGACGATGACGACGACAAGCCCGCCGCCGCCTCGGCCACGGTCGGCCTCATCCCCACCGGCTGGTATCCCACCGGCGTCGCCGTGCGCCCGGACGGGCGGCAGATCTATGTGGTCAACGGCAAGTCCAACACCGGCCCGGTGCCCGACGGCTGCCGCAACACCCTGAAGGTCGGCCCCGGCGCCGAAGCCGGCTGCAAGTCGGCCAATGAATACGTCTGGCAGAAGGAGAAGGCCGGCTTCCTCACGCTGCCGCCGCCCTCCGGGGCGGAGCTGGGCCGCCTGACCAGGATCGTCGCGGCGAACACCCACCTGGGCGGCTCGGGCCGCTATGCGCAAGACAGCGACACCATGCGGTTCCTGCGCGAGCACATCCATCACGTGGTCTATATCGTGAAGGAGAACCGCACCTACGATCAGGTCCTCGGCGACCTGGAGGTGGGCAATGGCGACCCCCGGCTCGCCGTCTTCGGCAAGGCGATGACCCCCAACCTGCACGCCCTGGCCCGCCAGTTCGTCGACCTCGACGCCTTCTACGACTCCGGCGAGAGCAGCAACACCGGCTGGCAATGGACCACGGCGGCGCGCACCAACGACTTCTCCGAGCGCGAGGCGCCGGTGAACTACGCCGAGCGCGGCCTGCAGTATGACCAGGAGGGCGACAATCGCGGGGTCAACGTCGGCTACGCCACCTCGGCGGAGCGGGTGAAGGCCTTCGGCTACAGCCCGGCCGACCCCAACGTCCTGCCCGGCGCGGGCGACGTGGCGGCCCCCGACGGGCCGGACGGCGAGGCCGGCCGCGGCTACATCTGGGACGCCGCCCTGCGCGCCGGCTTAACCGTGCGCAACTACGGCTTCTACGGCGACCTGACCCGCTACTACCTGGCCGCCAAGGATCCCAACTCCATCCCCCTTGAACGGGACCCGCACGGGGCGGGAGTGACGGTGCTCTATCCCACCAAGGCCGCGCTGATGCCGGTCACAGACCCCTATTTCCGCGGCTTCGACCAGAGCTTCCCCGACTATTGGCGCTTCAAGGAGTGGGAGCGGGAGTTCGACGGCTTCGTGGTCGCCGGCAAGGTTCCCAACCTGATCCTCACCCGCCTCGCCCACGACCACACCGGCAACTTCGGCAAGGGGATCGACGGGGTGAACACCATCGAGACCGAGCTGGCCGACAACGACTACGCCGTCGGCCTAGTCATCCAGAAGATCGCCCGCAGCCGCTTTGCGTCCGACACCCTGATCTTCGTGGTCGAGGACGACGCCCAGGACGGCCCGGACCNNACGCCCACCGCTCCATCGCCTTCGTCGCCGGGCCTTACGTGAAACAGGGCGCGGTGGTGCATCACCGCTACAATACGGTGAACATGGTGCGGACCATGGAGGCGATCCTGGGCATGCAGCCCATGGGGCTGAACGACGCCCTGGCCGAGCCCATGGACGAGGTGTT
>PLSW01000239.1 GCA_003165275.1 Caulobacteraceae bacterium | reverse complement strand
AGGCCACCTTCCATGCGCCGCCGTGGTGCCCGGCGGCGATGATCTTCTTGACCTTCTTGACCATTATCGGTCTGTCGCTGACAGACATTCGAACGCCCCCAGATCGGCTGCGGAAGAGGCCTTTACGGTGGGGCGTTAGCGTTAAGATGCCGTTGCCATGCAGGGATTTGAACCATGAAAGTCGCCTTTGTCGGCCTGGGGGTGATGGGCTTTCCGATGGCGGGCCATCTGGCCAAGGCCGGTCATGAGGTCAGCGTCCTCAACCGCTCGCCGGCCAAGGCCGAACGCTGGGTCGCCGAGCATGGCGGACGGACGGGGAAGGACCTCGCGGGCGCGGTGGCCGGCTGCGAGCTGGTCGCCCTTTGCGTCGGCAATGACGACGACGTGCGCCAATGCGTCGCTCAGATCGTGCCGGCGATGGCCGCCGGCGGCGTGATCGTCGATCACACCACCACCTCGGCGAAGATCGCCATCGAGATGGCGGCCGCCGCGCGGAAAACGGGGCGTTGGTTCGTCGACGCCCCGGTCTCCGGCGGCCAGGCGGGGGCGGAGGCGGGGACGCTGACGGTGATGGCCGGGGGCGAGACCGAGGCGATCGAGCGGGTCTCGCCGGTGATCGCGGCCTATTCCAAGGCCGTGCGCCGCATCGGCGGCCCCGGCGCCGGCCAGAAGGCCAAGATGGTCAACCAGATCTGCATCGCCGGCGTGGTCCAGGGCTTGGCGGAGGCCGTGCATTTCGCCCGCCACGCGGACCTGGACGCCGACGCCGTCTACGCCGCCATCTCCCAGGGCGCCGCCCAGTCCTGGCAGATGGACAACCGTTGGAAGACCATGGTCGAGGGCAGGTTCGAGTTCGGCTTCGCCGTGGACTGGATGCGCAAGGATCTCGGCCTGGTGCTGGACGAGGCGCGCAGCAATGGCGCCCACTTGGCGCTGACAGCGCTCGTCGACCAGTTCTATTCCGAGGTTCAGGCCATGGGCGGCAAGCGCTGGGACACCTCCAGCTTGGCCGCGCGGCTCGACCGGGAATGACCCGGGAGGGCGGCGAAACTCACCCTCTGCTAGACTGGATTTGATCGGCGCGCGGTTTCGGTGCTGAACTCTTGCCAACGGCCGGCGTTAATTTGGCGGTCGCCCAAGGAGACGTATCCATGTCCATAGCCGACAATCCGGCCTTGCGCGGTCCCCGTGTGCGCCGCTACGGCCGGATTTCCATGATCCTGCACTGGTCGATCGCCGCGCTGATCCTGACCCAGATTGGGCTGGGCTGGTACATGAACCACTTCGTACCCGACCATTCGAAGGTGCAGGCCGGGATCGAAAGCCTGCACATCTCCCTGGGCCTGACCACCCTGCTGCTGATCGCCGCGCGCGTCGCCCTGCGAATCACCCATCCGGCGCCGCCCATGCCCGCGGGCCTCGCCCTTTGGGAACGCGTGCTCGCCGGCATTAGCCATCTGCTGTTCTACCTGCTGATGCTGGCGCTGCCGCTCACTGGCTGGGCGATGGTCTCGGCCCGCGCGCCGACCATCAGCTTCTGGGGCCTGCCCTGGCCGCGGCTCCCCGGCGTCGCCTTCCTGATGGCTCCAGACCAGCGCCCCCTGCGCCACAGCCTGCAATCTGTGCACACCGACTTCCTGGTCTGGATCATCCTGGCCACTCTGGCCCTGCACGTCGCCGGCGCCCTGAAGCACCAGTTCGACGGCAATCCGGTGCTGTGGCGCATGCTGCCCTTCGGCCGGCCGAAGACGCCGCAGCGGGCGGCGGGGTGATCGCGGGACCGGGCGTGACGCCATCGATGATTTGCCGTTGACGCGCCTGACCTCCGGCGACACCCTCCCAGTCCAGGCAGGTCGAAAGGATGCGCCGCCATGGACTTGATGTTCCAGCCGTTCCGCAACTATTTCGATTTTGAGGGGCGGGCGCGCCGATCGGAATATTGGCTCTTCGCCCTCTTCGTGTTTATCGCGCTCGTGGCCTGCGAAATGGTCGCCGCGGCCGGCGAAAGCCTGTCGATACCGGCGCTGCGGATCGTGGGCGGGTTCGGCGTGCTGATTCTCGCCCTCGGCACGCTAATTCCGTCCCTGGCGCTGCACATCCGCCGCCTGCACGACACCAATCGCACCGGCTGGTGGCTCCTGATCGGCCTGCTCCCCTTTTTCGGGGCGATCGCCCTTTTCGTCTTCTCCCTGCTCGAGGGCACGCTGGGACCCAACCGGTTCGGCGCGGATCCCAAGGGCCGCACGAAGCCGGCCACGGGCGATATTGCCAATGAATTCGCCTAAGGCGTCTCCCGGGGCGCCTAGGCCCCCAGCATCCGGGCCGCCCTCGGCGCGAAATAGGTGATCACCCCGGCGCAGCCGGCGCGCTTGAAGGCGCCCAGGCTTTCCAGGATCGCGCGCTCCTCGTCGATCCAGCCGTTCTGCGCGGCGGCCATGATCATCGCGTACTCGCCGGAGACCTGGAAGGCGAAGGTCGGCATGGCGAAGGTCTCCACCACCCGCCGGACGATGTCGAGATAGGGCATGCCCGGCTTGACCATGACCATGTCCGCGCCCTCGGCGATGTCCAGGGCGACCTCGCGCAAGGCCTCGTCGGTGTTGGCCGGGTCCATCTGGTAGGTCTTCTTGTCGCCGGGATTGTTGACGTCGCCGCCCCCCAGCTTTCCAGAGCCGATGGCGTCGCGGTAGGGGCCGTAGAAGGCCGAGGCGTATTTCGCCGCATAGGACATGATCATGGTGTCCTGCAGGCCTGCCGCCTCCAGGGCGGTGCGCAGGGCGCCGACCCGGCCGTCCATCATGTCGGAGGGGGCCAGGATGTCGCAGCCGGCCTGGGCCTGGACGAGTCCCTGTTCGATCAGCCGTTCGATGGTGGCGTCGTTGTGGATGCGGCCGCCTTCGATCACCCCGTCATGGCCGTGGTCGGTGAAGGGATCCAGGGCCACGTCGCACATGATCCCGACCTCCGGCGCAGCGTCCTTCATCGCCTTCACGGCCCGCGAGATCAGCCCCTCCGGGTCGGCGGCCTTGGAGCCGTGGCGATCCTTCTTTTCCCCGTCGATGTACGGAAAGACCGCGATGGCGGGAATGCCCAGGGCCCGGGCCTCCACCGCCGCCTTGGCCGCCTCCGTCACCGACAGGCGCGCCACCCCGGGCATCGAGGCCACCGGGACCACGCCCTCGCCCTCGTGCACCACCATCGACCAGATCAGGTCGGCGGGGGACAGGCTGGTTTCGCGCACCATCCGGCGGGTCCAGTCCGCCTGGCGCAGGCGGCGCAGTCGCAGGGCGGGGTAGGGCGCGAGGGGCGCACCGGTCATGGCGGACTCCGAAACTCGTTGGTCAGCGCGCGGTCTGGCCGATGGATTGCTGCGATGCAAGCCGGATGAAGCCGAACAGGGAGGTCGCCATCAGCCAAGCGCCCGCTGCGACGGCCAGGGCGACCCCCAAGCCGGCGAAGCTGAGGATCCCCCCCACCGGCGGCTTTTCCGGATAGGTCAGCAGTCCGAGCACCAGGGAGACCACGGCGGCCATGCCACAGAGGCCCGCCAGAAGGGCCGGCACGAAGCCCACCCAGAAGATGAAGATCTGGAACCGGTGATGGCTGGCGACCAGGGGGGCGGCCTGCCGCCGACGCGCATAGGCGATCGCCACCGCCGCCAAGGCCGAGAGCCCCGCGCAAAAGACCCCCACGAACAGCAGGCCGTAAGCGAGCAGCGCGAGATTTCGATCGACCTCGTCGGACCGGGAAGCCGGGGCGTAGTCGGAAACGGATGACATCCTGGGCGCTGGTCCTGGCGCCGCGACGCGGCTCACGCGATTGACAGGTTGCGCCCTAGGGATCAGTTCCTCAACCTTCATCTCGTGGTGCGGCCACGGAGCCGGTCAGGCAAGGCGTCCATGGATTTCCAGTTCAACGACGACCAGCGCGCGATTCAGGCGGCGGCGCGGGACTTCGCCGCCGAGGCGCTGGCGCCCTTTTCCGCCCAATGGGACGAGGAGGGGCATTTTCCGGTGCCCACCCTGCGCGAGGCGGCCTCCCTCGGCTTCGCCGGAATCTGCGTGGATCCGGAATTCGGCGGCTCCGGACTTGGCCGGCTGGACGCGGCGATCATCTTCGAAGCGCTCTCGTACGGCGACGTCTCCGCCGCGGCCTTCCTGTCGATCCACAACATGGCCTCATGGATGATCGATAAGTTCGGCTCAGCGGAGCTGAAGGCCCGCTTCCTGCCGCGCCTGACCGCGATGGAGCTGATCGCCTCCTACTGCCTGACCGAGCCGGGTTCAGGCTCCGACGCGGCGTCGATGCGCACGACGGCGAGGCGCGACGGCGACACCTACGTGCTCAACGGCGGCAAGGCGTTCATTTCCGGCGCCGGCGTGTCGGACGTCTATCTGGTGATGGCGCGGAGCGGGGAGGGCGGCCCGCGCGGGGTCTCCGCCTTCATCGTCGAGAAGGGAACCCCCGGGCTCACGTTCGGCGCCAATGAGCGGAAGATGGGCTGGAAGAGCCAGCCGACCGCCATGGTCATGTTCGACGACTGCCGCATCCCGGTGGAGAACCGGGTCGGGGACGAGGGCCAGGGCTTCCGCTTCGCCATGATGGGCCTGGATGGCGGGCGGCTGAACATCGCCTCCTGTTCCCTCGGCGGCGCCAGCCTGGCCCTGGCCACCGCCAAGGCCCACCTGGAGACGCGCCACCAGTTCGGCAAGCCGTTGAAGGACCTTCAGGCCCTGCAGTTCCGTCTCGCCGACATGGCCACCGAGCTGGAGGCCGCCCGGCTGATGGTGCACCGCGCCGCCGCCGCCCTGGACGCCCGCGATCCGCAGGCCACCCAGTACTGCGCCATGGCCAAGCGCTTCGCCACCGACGCCGGCTTCGAGATCGCCAACCAGGCCCTGCAGCTCCACGGCGGCTACGGCTACCTGCGCGATTTCCCCCTGGAGCGCATCGTCCGCGATCTGAGGGTCCATCAGATCCTGGAAGGCACCAACGAGATCATGCGCGTCATCATCGCCCGCGAGTTGCTGCGATCATGAGCGACGTTCCGATCAGCGACGCATCCGTGATCGCCCGCGTCGAGGGCGCCGTCGGCCGCCTGACCCTCAACCGGCCTGGCGCACTGCATGCGCTCAACACCGACATGTGCCGGCTGATGATCGCCGCATTGCAGGCTTGGCGTGCCGATGCGGCAGTAACGGCGATCCTGATTGATCACGCCGGCGAGCGCGGCTTCTGCGCGGGCGGCGACATCCGCATGCTGGCCGAGAGCGGCGCGGAGGATGGTCGCGAGGCCCGCGAGTTCTTCTTCGCCGAATACCAGCTCAACGCCCTGCTGATGGAGCTGCGCCACGAGAAGCCGGTGGTCGCTGTGATGGACGGGGTGACCATGGGCGGCGGCGTGGGCCTGTCCCTGCCGGCGCGCTACCGGGTCGCCACAGAGCGCACCACCTTCGCCATGCCGGAAACCGGAATCGGCCTCTTTCCCGATGTCGGCGGCGGCTGGCACCTGCCGCGGCTGCACGGCAAGGTCGGGCTGTGGCTGGCCCTGACCGGGGCGAGGCTGAAGGCGGCGGACTGCGAGCTGCTGGGGATCGCCACCGACGTCATCGACAGCGCCCGCGTGGGCGACTTCAAGGCCGCCGTGGTCGCCGATCCGGATGCGATCGAGCGGGTCCTGACCGAGATGGAGGTCGATCCCGGCCGCGCCCCGGTCAGCGACCACCGGGACGCCATCGACCAGCTATTCTGTCACGAAAGCGTCGAGGCCATCTTCGCCGCCCTAGCGGCGGACCCGTCCAACTGGGCTCAGGCCCAGCTGAGCGCCCTGAAGACCAAGTCACCGCAGACGATGAAGGTGGCCTTCCGCCAGCTTCAACGGGGCGCTGAAATGCATCGCTTTTCGGACAACATGATGATGGAGTACCGCATCGGGGCGCGGGTCGTTCAGCGCCACGATTTCATCGAAGGCGTTCGCGCTGTCATTATCGACAAGGATAATGCCCCCCGGTGGGATCCCGCCACGCTGGAGGGGGTCACGCCGGCGATGCTGGACGCCATCTTCGCGCCCTTGCCAGCCGATGAGGAATGGCGCCCGTTGAACTGAACAAGAGCGCTTTGCGCTCGTGGAATCAAAAAGCTGAGGAAGCCGTCCATGCGAAACCTGAACGCCCTGCTGGCCGGCGTCGTCGCCAGCGCCTGCGCCCTGGCCCTGATCAGCGAGGGTCCCGCCCTGGCCCAGGCCGCCTCGGCCACCATCGCCGCCGCCGTGGCCAACCCGGCCCGGCCGGCCGCCGACACCGCCCGCGACGCAGCCCGAAAGCCGGGCGAGGTGCTGGCGTTCTCGCGGGTGAAACCCGGCGACAAGGTGCTCGAACTCATCCCTGGCGGCGGCTATTTCTCCCGGCTGTTCAGCGGCGCGGTGGGGCCGACCGGCAAGGTCTACGCCGCCGCGCCTGGGATGAACCCCGAGACCGGCAAGGCGGTCGTGGCCAAGCCGGTCGACCCGGCGTTCGCGAACGTGACGCCGATCGTGCTTGGCCGGACCGTCGCCGTCCCCGAACCGGTGGACCTGATCTTCACCGCCCAGAATTATCACGACTTCCATCTGAGCAAACTGAACCTCGACGTGCCGGGCCTGGATCGCGGGTTGTTTGCGGCGCTAAAGCCGGGCGGTCTGCTGATCATCGAAGACCACGCCGCCGTCGCGGGCTCCGACCTGACGGTCCCGGACAAGTTGCATCGGATCAACGAGGACGTCGTCAAAAAGGAAGTCGAAGCCGCCGGCTTCGTCTTCGACGGCGAGAGCGAGGTTCTGCGCAATCCCGCCGATCCGCGCACGGAAAACGTCTTCACCCCCGATATCCGCGGCCATACCGACCAGTTCCTGCTGCGGTTCCGCAAGCCGCGCTGACCGGCCGCCCGATGGTCGGGCGAATTGCGATCCATGGGCCGTCGCGGGTGGCGAGGGTCTTGGGCCGCGGGGGTCCGGCCGGTCGCTCGCGGAGCCAAGCAAGGCCCGCTGATCGGGCGGGCCCTTTCCTGTCAGCCTTTTGCGGCGGCGGAGACGTCGCCGCCGCGGGGTTCGGCCGGTCTGGGTTGTCCCTGCGCCTAAGGGTCCCCCTTAAGTAATTCGCCCGAGGTGGACAGCTTCGACGCCTGCGTGCGAAAACGCCGGTGCACAAAATGATCCGCATTCGAGCGGATGTGCGGGGATTTAAGGCGCATGGATTACAAGGCCGCATTCCAATCCGCTGTCGAGAAGGTTCGGTCCGAAGGCCGCTATCGCGTCTTCGCCGACCTGAAGCGTTATCGCGGCGATTTCCCTCGCGCCGCCTGGACGCAAGTCGACGGCTCCCGCCGCGACGTAGTCGTCTGGTGCTCCAACGACTATCTCGGCCAGGGTCAGAACCCGGTGGTCATCGACGCCATGCACCAGGCGATCGACGAGGCCGGCTCCGGCTCCGGCGGCACCCGCAACATCTCCGGCACCACCCGCTTCCATGTGGAGCTCGAAGAGGAGCTTTGCCGGCTGCATGAAAAGCCCGCCGCCCTCCTGTTCACCTCCGGCTACGTGGCCAACGAGGCCGCGCTGTCGACCCTCGCTAAGGTCCTGCCGGGTCTGATCATCTTTTCCGACGAATTGAACCACGCCTCGATGATCGCCGGCATCCGCAACGGCGGCTGCGAGCGCCACGTGTTCCGTCATAACGACCTGGAGCACCTCGAACAGCTGCTGATCGCCGCGCCGGAGGTTGCGCCGAAGCTAATCGCCTTCGAGAGCGTCTACTCCATGGACGGCGACATCGCCGACCTCGCTGGAACGATCGCGCTGGCCAAGAAATACGGCTGCCTGACCTATCTCGACGAAGTCCACGCCGTGGGCCTCTATGGCGAGCATGGCGGCGGCGTCGCCGAGCGCGACGGGGTGATGGATCAGATCGACATCATCGAAGGCACCCTCGGTAAGGCCTTCGGAGTCATGGGCGGCTACATCGCCGGCGACCCGGACATGGTCGATGCGATTCGCTCCTACGCGTCGGGCTTCATCTTCAGCACCTCATTGCCGCCGGCCCTGTGCGCCGGCGCCGCGGCCAGCGTGCGCTGGTTGCGCGACCACAACGAGGTGCGCGAAATTCACCAGGAACGCGCGTCCAGCCTCAAGGCGCGCTTCGCCGCGGCCGGCCTGCCGGTGATGGACTCGGTCAGCCACATCGTCCCGGTGCTGGTCAGCGATCCTGTTCACTGCAAGATGATCTCGGACATGTTGCTGGAAGATCACGGCATCTATGTGCAGCCGATCAACTATCCCACCGTGCCCCGGGGCACCGAGCGCCTGCGCTTCACCCCGACGCCGTTCCACACCGATGCGATGATGGACGATCTAGTGAAGGCCCTGGACGCTCTCTGGGCGCGGTGTAACGTCAAGCGCCTGGGCGGCTACGCCGCCTAGGCGGAATCCAAGCGGAGGCGCGGCTAGGCCTTGCGGCCCCGCACGCCCCGGCCCAGGCCGATCTTCTTGGCGAAATCGCTGCGTCGGGCCGCGTAGACGGGCGCCACCATCGGATATTCCGGCGGCAGGCCCCATTTGCGGCGGTATTCTTCCGGCGACAGATTGAAGCGCGAGCGCAGGTAGCGCTTGAGCATCTTCAGTTTCGCGCCGTCCTCCAGGCAGATGATGTAGTCATCATGCACAGACCGGCTGATCGGCACGGCCGGCTTGCGCCGTTCCGGCTCGGCCTCCTGCGGCGCCTGTCCCAGGGTGGAGAGCGTGGCGTGCACCTGGCCGATGAGCCCGGGGACCGCGGACGGCGCGACGGCGTTCTGCGCCACATAGGCGGCCACGATCTCGGCGCTCAATCGTAACGTATCGGTCTTGGAAGACAGAGGATTCGCCATCACCGGGGGGTTATGGGCGTTCATGGGACTGGACACTCCTTTTATACGCTAACACCGCGCCTGATCCTGGGGTGGGTCAGGGCGCGCGCCGCCCACTAGGCGGCAACGTGCCGACCCTCTCCGAGTTCCAGGTCGAGATGATGGCGAACCCGGATTTTATTGATCGCGCCGCTCAGCGGGTTAAAGAGAGCCTTCGCCGCATCACCCCCCGGAAAGGCCGCCCGTGACTGTGCAGACCCCGCTCCCGCAAGGCTCCGCCGCAGCCTTCTTCTCCGCCCCCCTCGAACGCACGGACGCGGAGGTTTTCGGCGCGATCCGGCAGGAACTGCGCCGCCAGAGCGACCAGATCGAACTGATCGCCTCCGAGAACATCGTCTCCCGCGCCGTGCTGGAGGCCCAGGGCTCGGTGCTGACCAACAAATACGCCGAAGGCTATCCGGGCCGCCGCTACTATGGGGGCTGCGAGTTCGTCGACGTGGTCGAAACCCTGGCCATCGAGCGGGTGAAGGCTCTGTTCGATGCGCGATTCGCCAATGTTCAGCCGCACTCCGGCTCCCAGGCCAACCAGGCGGCCTTCATGGCGATGATGAAGCCGGGGGACAGCTTCATGGGCATGGACCTGGCCGCGGGCGGCCACCTGACCCACGGCAGCCCCGCCAACCAGTCGGGCAAGTGGTTCCGGCCAGTGGCCTACACGGTGCGCCGCCAAGACGACCTGATCGACTACGAGGCCCTGGCCGAGATCGCCGAACGCGAAAAGCCCAAGGTGATCATCGCCGGCGGATCCGCCTATGGCCGCATTATCGACTTCGCCCGCTTCCGCGCCATCGCCGATTCGGTCGGCGCCTATCTGATGGTCGACATGGCGCACTTCGCCGGCTTGGTGGCCGGCGGCGTCTATCCGAGCCCGGTTCCCCATGCCCACGTGATCACCTCGACCACCCACAAGACCCTGCGCGGCCCCCGCGGCGGCCTGATCCTGACCAATGACGAGGCGCTGTCGAAGAAGATCAACTCCGCGATCTTCCCCGGCCTGCAGGGCGGCCCGCTGATGCATGTGATCGCCGCCAAGGCCGTGGCCTTCGGCGAGGCCCAGCGGCCGGCGTTCAAGGCCTATGCCGCCCAGGTGGTCGCCAACGCCAAGGCGCTGGCCGACTCGGTGTCGGCGGCGGGGCTGAATATCGTCTCCGGGGGCACCGACAGCCATCTGATGCTCGTCGACCTGCGGCCCAAGGGCGTTACCGGCAAGGCTACCGAGGCGGCGCTGGAGCGGGCCAACATCACCTGCAACAAGAACGGCATTCCCTTCGACCCCACCCCGCCGACGGTGACGTCCGGAGTGCGCCTCGGAACCCCCGCCGGCACCACCCGCGGCTTCGGCGAGGCGGAGTTCCGTAAGGTGGGCGAGTTGATCGGTCGGGTGGTCGACGGCCTCGCCGCCACCGAGGGCGGCGACGCGGCCATCGAGGCGGAGGTGAAGTCCGAAGTGCTGGCGCTGTGCGCCAGATTTCCCATCTATGGCGAAGCCTTGTAACTAGTCGCTCTCGGGTCAGGCCCGGGGAAGGGTCGATACCGAATGCGCTGCCCGTTCTGTGGACATGCCGAGAGCCAGGTGAAGGACAGCCGTCCGTCGGAAGACGGGGCGGCGATCCGGCGTCGGCGTCTGTGCCCGGAGTGCGGCGGCCGTTTCACCACCTTCGAGCGGGTGCAGCTGCGCGAACTGACCATCGTCAAGCGGTCCGGCCGGCGCGCGCCCTTCGACCGGGAGAAGCTGGTCCGTTCCATCTCCGTGGCCCTGCGCAAACGCCCGGTGGATCCCGAGCGCTTCGAGCGGATGATTTCGGGCATCGTCCGCCAGCTGGAAAGCATGGGCGAAACCGAGCTTCCCTCGCATGTGGTGGGGGAGATGGTGATGAAGGCGCTCAAGTCCTTGGACGAGGTGGGCTACGTCCGCTACGCCTCCGTCTACCGGGATTTCCGCCAGACCCAGGATTTCGCCAAGTTCCTCGGCGCCGAGGGTCTGGACGACGGCGCGGAGCCGGATCTCCTCCCTTTGAAGGACAGCGGCGAATGATCAGCACCCTGGCGCCGTCGGAACACCGCGCGTGAGCCGCCCGGCCCCCCACCAGGCCCGCTCGGTGGCGCGATTGTCGGCCGTGCAGGCCCTCTATCAGATGGAAGTCTCCGGCGTCGGGGTGGAAGCGGTGGTGCGCGAGTTCGTCGACCATAGGTTCGAGACCGATATCGAGGGCGAACAGCTCGCCCCCGCAGACATCGACTATTTCGGGGTGATCGTCCGCGGGGTGGTCGCCGATCAGGCCCGGGTCGATCGGGCGGTCGTGAGGCGTCTGGCCAAGGACTGGAAGCTCGAGCGCCTTGACGCCACCCTCCGCGCCATCCTGCGCGCCGGCGCCTTCGAACTGATCGCCTGCCCCGAGGCGCCGATCGAGGTGGTGATCGACGAATACGTCGAGCTGGCCAAGTCCTTCTTCGAGGGCCCGGAAGCCGGCTTCGTCAATGCGGCCCTCGATGCGATCGCCCGGGATGAGCGCGCCTGACGACCCGCAAGTGCCGGTCGACGAGTTCGACTGGATCGCCAAGGGCCTGCGTCCATTGGCGGCGGACGCCCCCGAGGCCTTCGGCCTGACCGATGACGCCGCGGCGATCCCGTCGCGGCCGGGCTTCGACCTGATCGTCACCAAGGACGCCATCGTCGCCGGCGTGCACTTCCTGGAGGGTGACCCGCCGGCGATGGTCGCCCGCAAGCTGCTGCGGGTGAACCTGTCGGACCTGGCCGCCAAGGGGGCGACGCCGGATGGTTACTTTCTCGCCGTCGCGTGGCCCGCGGGCTTCGGTTGGCCCGAGCGGCGCGCCTTCGCCGCCGGACTGGCGGCGGACCAGGCTGAGTTCGGCCTGCGCCTGTTCGGCGGCGACACCGTCGCCACCCCCGGTCCCCTGACCGCCAGTGTCACAATGCTCGGTTGGACGCCGGCCGGCCGGATGGTCCGGCGAAGCGGCGCCAGGCCAGGGGACCACCTGTTGGTCACCGGGACCATCGGCGATGGCTGGCTCGGCCTCGCCGCCGCCCGGGGCGCGGACCTGGGGTTGGACCCGGGCCAGGCGGCCTGGCTCGCCGATCGATATCGACTGCCGCGTCCGCGGGGCGTCCTGGCCGAGGCCCTCCGGGCGCAGGCCAGCGCGGCGGCGGACGTCTCCGACGGCCTGATCGCCGACGCGGCCAACATCGCCCGCGCGAGCGACGTCGGCCTCGCCATCGATCTCGCCAGGCTGCCACTGTCCGATGCGGCCTTTGCCTGGTGCGCGCGTCGGCCGGATGTGGTGCAGTCGCGGTTGGCGCTTGCGACGGGGGGTGATGACTACGAGGTGGTGTGCACCGCGCAGCCGGGCGCCGCCGCGCGCCTGATGGCCGCCGCAACCGCCCTCGGACTGCCGCTGACCGACATCGGCGAAGTCGTCCCATCGGGCGGCGTCAAGGTTCGTTGCGGCCCGCGCGTCCTCGACGTCACAAGAACCGGTTACCGGCACGGCGCTTCGCCGCATTGACCCAGCCCATCTTTAGGCGCTCGGTGGCGCCGGCGGGTGTTGGGGCGGCTCCTTAAGGGGCGACGCATGCGTTTGTATTTGCGTGGATTTTGGCTTGGACTGGCGGTCGTTTCGGCCAGCCTAGTCGGAGGAGCGGCGGCGCCGCGGGACCGGTCGCCGGCGACCCTCGAGTCGGCGGTGCTGGCCGAGATCAACTTCGCCCGCACCCAGCCGGCGGCCTATGCCGAAACCCTGCGTCGGGGCGACGAGGACCAGGGATACGGCGGATCGGCGCGGCAGGAGGCGATCGAATTCGTGTCGCGCCAACGGCCCTTGCCGCCGCTCAGCGACAGTCATGGCCTGACCGGCGCCGCCGCGCGTCTCGCCGACGACCAGGCGCAAAGCGGGCGCGTGGGGCACACCAGCGCCCTGCGCGAGCGCTTCGAGGCCAACGGCGTCTTTTCCGGCATAGTCGCCGAGACCATCTCCTACGGCATGACCACCCCCGCGGCTGTGGTCCAGCAGCTGATTATCGATGATGGCGTTCCAGGACGCGGCCACCGCGCCGTGCTGTTCGACCAGAGCCTTAGCGCCGCGGGCGTCGGCTGCGGTCCGCACAGAACCTACCGCTATATGTGCGTAATCGACTTCGCTGGCGCGGTTGTCCGCCGCTAGCGGCGCGCGCTCCGGCGCCGCCGGAAACCTTAGGTCAACCATTGCAGGCCTATCCGGACGATATGCGCGCTCCCCCCCTGATTCTCGCTGCGATCCTCGCCCTGGCCACCTTCGGGCCTGCGATGGCCGAGGGAGACGCCAAGTCGGATGTGGACCAGTCGGTGAAGCTCTCGCCGGTGGCCCTGCCGGTGGTCGTCGACGGGCGCCTGGCCAACTACATCTTCGTCACCGTCAAGATCCTGCTGAATCCAGGGGTTAACGCCATCGCCTTGAGCGACAAGGAACCCTATTTCCGCGACGCCCTGGTGCGGGCCGCCCACCGCACGCCCTTCGTGCTCAAGGACGATTACAATCACATCGACGAGGCCAAGCTGAAGGCCGCTCTCTATCCGGAGGCCGTGCGGATCGCCGGGCCCGGCGCCGTGCGCGGCATCGACGTGCTGACCCAGCAGGCGCAGCATCGGGTCGCTTCACCGCACTGAATCTCCGAAGTTTTCAAGCACGGTTGCGCAGCCGTCGCTCTTTTGGCACTTTCCCGCGTCTTTCGCGGGGCGCCATGGATGCGCCTCCTGAATAATCAAAGGGGGCGGCCGTCCGGCCGAACGCGAGCCTGCGCTCGTGGAACTCCCAAATCTGGAAACGAGAAGGGGCGCCTAACCCATGAGTTCATTCCTCTGGCTGGTGATTGCAGCCGGTGCTTTGGCGGTGCTTTACGGCATCCTCCAAACCGTCTCGCTGCTCGGCAAGTCCGCCGGCAGCGCCAAGATGCAAGAGATCGCCGCGGCGATTCAGGAAGGCGCGCAGGCCTATCTGCAGCGCCAGTACATGACCATCGGCATGGTGGGCGTGGTCATCCTGATCGCGGTCTACTTCCTGATCAGCCCCTTCGCCGCCGGCGGCTTCTTCATCGGCTCGGTGCTTTCGGGCCTGGCCGGCTTTGCGGGCATGCTGATCTCGGTCCGCGCCAATGTGCGCACCGCCCAGGCGGCGAGCGAGAGCCTCGCCAAGGGTCTGAACCTCGCCTTCACCTCCGGCGCCATCACCGGCATGCTGGTGGCGGGCTTCGCCCTGATTGGCGTGGCGGGCTATTTCACCCTGCTGACCGTCGTGTTGGGCAAGGATCCCACCAGCCGTGAGGTGGTCGACGCCCTGGTGGCCCTGGGTTTCGGCGCCAGCCTGATCTCTATCTTCGCCCGTCTCGGCGGCGGCATCTNNCGACTGCGCCGGCATGGCCGCGGACCTTTTCGAGACCTATGCGGTGACCACGGTCGCCACCATGGTGCTGGCCGCGATCTTCTTCAAAGGCCAGGACATCGTCGGCAACATGATGCTGCTGCCGCTGGCCATCTGCGCGGTCTGCATCGTCACCTCGATCATCGGCACTTTCTTTGTCCGCCTGGGCAAGAACAACAACATCATGGGCGCTCTCTACCGGGGCCTGATCGTCACCGGCCTGTTGTCCATCGTCGCGATCTGGTTCGTTATTCACCGACTCGTGCCGGACGCGGTCACGCTGCAGGACAAGTCGGTGGACGCCAACGCCCTGTTCGGTTGCGGCCTTGTGGGTCTCGCCGTCACCGCGGCCATCGTGGTGATCACCGAGTACTACACCGGCACTGGCTTCCGCCCGGTGAAGTCGATCGCCAAGGCCTCCGAGTCGGGCCACGGCACCAACGTGATCCAGGGCCTGGCCGTCTCGCTTGAGGCGACCGCCGGTCCCGCGCTGGTGATCATCGCGGGCATCATCATCACCTTCAACCTGGCGGGCCTCTTCGGCATCGCCATCGCCACAACCACCATGCTGTCCCTGGCCGGCTTCATCGTCGCCCTCGACGCCTTCGGCCCCGTCACCGACAACGCCGGCGGCATCGCGGAAATGGCCGGCCTTCCGGCCGAGGTCCGCGTCTCCACAGACGCCCTCGACGCGGTGGGCAACACCACCAAGGCGGTCACGAAGGGCTATGCCATCGGCTCGGCCGCGCTCGCAGCGCTGGTGCTGTTTGCCGATTACACGCACAACCTCGAGGCTGCCGGGCACATCGTGAGCTTCCAGCTCTCGGATCCGGCGGTGATCATTGGCCTGTTCATCGGTGGCATGGTCCCCTACCTGTTCGGCGCGATGGCGCTGGAGGCCGTGGGACGAGCTGCAGGCTCGGTGGTTACCGAGGTCCGGCGCCAGTTCCGCGAGATCAAGGGCATCATGGAAGGCACTGCCAAGCCCGACTACAGCAAGGCAGTCGACCTGCTGACCCGCGCGGCGATCAAGGAAATGATCGTCCCGTCGCTGCTGCCGATCCTGGTGCCCGTGATTGTCGCCTTCGGCATCAACTGGCTGATGGGTCCGGGTGAAGGCATCAAAGCCCTGGGTGGCCTGCTGATCGGTACGATCGTGACCGGATTGTTCGTGGCTATCTCGATGTGCACCGGCGGCGGCGCCTGGGACAATGCCAAGAAGTA
>PLSW01000241.1 GCA_003165275.1 Caulobacteraceae bacterium | reverse complement strand
CCTTCTCCCCCAAGGGGAGAAGGTCTACTGCGCGCGCCCTCATCGCCCCAACTCCTGCAGGGCGGCCTTGATCAGATCCCGCTCGTCGGCGCCCTCGCCCAGACGCAGGCTCGCCTGGTCCACCACCCGCCGCGCCGCCGGCTCCGCGATCCCAAGCCCCATCAGCGCCGCGACGGCCTCGCCGGTCGGGGTCGGCTTGGCCGGAACATGCGCCGGCCCGGGGGCGAGTCCCCCATGCGCAACGGGCCCGTCGCTGATCGGCTTGTCCTTCAACTCGGTGACGATCCGCTGGGCGAGCTTGGGGCCGACGCCCTGGGCTCGGCCGATAGCGGCCTTGTCCTCGCGGGCCACGGCGCCGGCCAGTTCCGCGGGCGCCAGCACGTCCAGCACCGACAGGGCCGCCTTGGGACCGACGCCCTGGATGTTCAGCAGGATCAGGAAGGCGCGGCGCTCGTCGCGGGCGAGGAAACCGTAGAGGCGCGGGCCGCCGGACTCGGTCCAGTGGGATTCGATATGCAGCAGCGCCTCGTCCCCCGGGGCGGGCAGGCGCGAAAGGGTGCGGGCGCCGCAACGGACCACATAGCCCACCCCTCCCACGTCGATCAGGGCGTCCTCCTCGCCGACCTCCGCCAGCACCCCGCGCAGCCGGCCGATCACGCGACGGCTCCGTAACTTCGCGCGCGCCGGGCGTGGGCGTGGGCGATCGCGACCGCCAGAGCGTCGGCGGCGTCGGCGGTGGGGCCGCCGGCAGTGGGCAGCAGGCGGGCGATCATGAAGGCGACCTGGTCCTTGTCCGCCGTCCCCGTGCCGACCACCGACTTCTTGACCACCTTGGCGGCGTATTCGGCCACCGGCAGGCCGGCGCGGGCGGGGGCGATCATGGCCGCGGCCCGGGCGTGGCCGAGCTTGAGGGTGGAGGAGCCGTTGGCGGTGACGAAGGTCTCCTCCACGGCGGCCTCGTGCGGGGCGTGCAACGCGATCACCTCGGTGATGGCCTCGAACAGGAACAGCAGCCGCTCGGCGAAGGGCAGCGTCTCGCGGGGGGCGATCACCCCATGGGCGACGTGGGTCAGGCGCGCGCCGTCGATGACCACCACGCCCCAGCCGGTGCGCCGAAGACCGGGGTCGAGCCCGAGAATGCGAATCGCGTTCGTCATGTGTTCCCCACCATCGCGCGCCGACGGCCAACAGGCAAAGCCGTCTTTGCGATTAATGAAGGGTTAAGCGGCGGCGCGCGGCCGGCGGCCCGCGATCGCAATCAAGCGTCACATTTGTGTGGTTGGAACCGGGCGTGGTCGACGCTAGGGGGCGACGATCGACGCCGGCGGGTCGGCCGGCCCTGGAGCCCGAAATGAAGCGCCTTCTGCTCGCCCTGGCCGCCACGGCGGCCCTGACCATCGCCCTGCCCGCCGCGGGCGTCGCTCAGGACATGAACGGCCAGGCCACGGCCGCCAAGCCGACGAAGGCCCTCCAGGCGCTGACCCCCGCCGACATCGATCCTATTCGCCTGCTGCCCCCGCCCCCCACCGACGGCTCCGACCGCCAGAAGACCGAACTGGCCGAGTTGCGCCACTATCAGGACACCCGAAGCGGCGGCCAGCTCGACCAGGCCCTGTGGGACGACGCGCATGAGAACGCCACCCTGTTCATCTCGGTCCTGGGTCCCAAGTTCGACTTGGCGACCTTGCCGCAGACCGCCAGGCTGATCGCCGTCGTCGAGAACGACCAGACCATCGCCGCCACGGCGGCCAAGAAGGCCTTCCACCGCCACCGGCCCTGGATCTTCGACGACGGCCTGGTCGGTTGCCCGCGCGGGGCGGCCAAGGACCCGTTGTCGTCCTATCCCTCCGGCCACGCCACCGTCGGCTATACGGATGCGGTGGTGCTGGCGGCCCTGATGCCCGACCACGCCGCCGACATCATGACCCGCGTCTCGGAATACGCCGAGAGCCGGCTGATCTGCGGCGTGCACTTCCGCTCCGACATCGTCGCCAGCGAGGTGCTGGGGACGGCGGTGGGCGTCATGCTGCTGAAGAGCCCCGCCCTGCAGGACCAGATCGCGGCGGCGAGGGCGGAGCTGAAGACGACGGGGCTGACCGCGCCGTAGGGGGGCCACTATTTTCCGTCATGGCCGGGCTTGTCGAGGCCAGCCAGGAACACGAACCGCTCCGGATGAAACCCGTGACCAACCACAATCCGGAACGAGCAGCGGCCAGATTGCAACCCTTCCATCTGGACACGCGCCCTCCACGGGTCGACATAGGCGCCATGACCGCCCCCCCATCCTGCGACGTGATCATCGCCGGCGCCGGCATGGCCGGGGCGACCCTGGCCCTGTCCCTGGCCAAGGGCGGGCTGCGGCCGCTGCTGATCGATCCCCAGCCCTTCGAGACCCAGCTTGAGGCGTCCTTCGACGGCCGTTCCAGCGCCATCGCCTTTTCATCGTTTCGCGCCTGGGACGCCATCGGCGCCGGCGAGGCCATGCGCCCCCACGCCCAGCGCATCGAACAGATCCTGGTCACCGACGGCCGCTCTCCGGGCGCGGCCTCGCCGGCGCCCGGGCCCTTCTTCCTGCGCTTCGAAGCCGCCGAGATCGCCGACCGGGTGCAGGGCGAGCCCCTGGGCTATCTGATCGAGAACCGCCGGACGCGGCAGGCCCTGTCGATGGCTGTCGCGGCGGCGGGCATTCCGGTCCTGGCCCCCGCGCGGGTGGAGACCGTCGAGGTCGAGCCGGGTTCGGCCCGGGTCGTGCTGGCGGGCGGTGAGGCCATCAGCGCGCCGCTGGTGGTCGGCGCCGAGGGCCGCGCCTCGCCGGTGCGGCGGGCGGCGGGAATCGGCGTCGTCGGCTGGCCCTATAGGCAGAGCGGCGTGGTGGCCACGGTGAAGCTGGAGCGGCCGCACGGAGGCGTCGCCCACGAATACTTCCTGCCCAGCGGCCCCTTCGCCATCCTGCCGCTCACCGAAAACCGCGCCAGCCTGGTGTGGACCGAGCAGACCCGGGCCGCCGAGGCCCTGCGCAACGCCTCGCCCGAGGCTTTCCTTTCCCTGCTACGCCGCCGGTTCGGTCCGTTCCTGGGCGCCGTCGAGGTGGTCGGCCCGACCTTCGTCTATCCCCTGTCCCTGCAGCTGGCGGAAACGCTGGTCGCGCCGCGCATCGCCCTGCTGGGGGACGCCGCCCACGGCATCCACCCCATCGCCGGCCAGGGGCTGAACCTGGGGCTGAAGGACTCGGCGGCCCTGGCGCAGGTGCTGACGGAGGCGATGCGGTTGGGCGACGACATCGGCTCTCCCGCGGTGCTGGAGCGCTACGCGGCCTGGCGGCGGTTCGACAATGTGGCCGTGGCCCTGGCGGGGGACCTGTTCACCCGCCTCTATTCCAACGACGATCCCCTGGTGCGCCTGGCGCGGGGGGTCGGTATGAGCGTCGTCAACCGCATCGCCCCGGCGCGGCGGTTCTTCATGCAGGAGGCCGGCGGGGCGGTGGGAGCCCTGCCGCGGCTGTTCCGCGGCGAGGCGCTGTAGGGATTTTCGGGCCTCCCCCATTTGTGGGGGAGGCGCGAAACGCCTTACCGGCACAGTCCCTCGCGGGCCATCCGCGCCAGATAGTCCGCCCATTTGGCCGGCTGGTCGCGGCCCAGGTCATAGAGCATGGCCCAGCTGTAGAGGCCGGTGTCGTGGCCGTCGTCGAAGTCGATGCGGACGGCGTAGCGGCCGATGGGGCGAAGGTCGCGGATGCCGACCCCGGCCTTGCCGTCCACTGTGCGGCCGGGCCCGGCGCCATGCCCGCGATCGGCGGCGCTGGGGGTCAGCACCCGCAGGTATTCCGCCGGAAGTGTGAAGCGAGCGCCGTCGTCGAAACTCACCTCCAGCACCTGGGCCGAGCGGCGCAGACGCAGCTCCGTAGGCCAGGGTTGGGCCGCGCCGGTCATCGCCGCGCCCTCACCCGCCCCCATTACTCGCCCCCGTCCAGGGTCCGCGCCTCCTCGGGGAGCATGATCGGCACGCCGTCGCGGATCGGATAGGCCAGGCGCGCGGCGCGGCTGACCAGCTCCTGGCGGGCGCGGTCATAGGTCAGGGGCGAGCGGGTGATCGGGCAGACGAGCACCTCCAGCAGACGCGGATCGACGTCCAGGGGCGGCGGCGCGCCGAGGTCGTCGGCAGGGGTTTGGGCGGTGTCGGTCATGGCGGTCCTAAGTCGTGTTGGTCGGTGGCCTATTGCAGGGCCGAGGGCTCGTCCTCGCCCGAACGGCCGGCCGTGTCGATCTCCATCAGCGCGATCAGCGCCTCGCGGCGGTCGATCAGGCCTGGCGCCTCCAACAGGGCCTGTTTTTCGGCGGTCTCGAAGGGCAGCAGCATGGCCAGGCTGTTGACCAGGGCCTCGCCGGGGGCGGTCTTGGCCGAGTCCCAGTCCACCTCCATCTGGCGACGGTCAAGATAGGCCTTCAGGGCGCGGAGAAACCGCACCCGATCAAAGCCGTCGTCGTCGGCGACGGGGGCGAGATCGGCTTCGTAGGGGCCGTAGTCCGCGCGAATCTGGCGGTAGGGGAGGCGCTGGGGCAACTCATCGCCCAGGGCGAAGCGGCAGACCCCGGTGAGGGTGATCAGGTAGCAGTCGTCAGAGGTCTCGGCGAAACCGGTGATCCGGCCGACGCAGCCTACCGACGCCAGCTTGGGGTTGGCGGCGTCGCCGCCGGCGCGGGTCTGCACCATGCCGATCATCCGCTCGGCGGCCATGGCGTCGTCGATCATGTTCAGGTAGCGCGGCTCGAAGATCTTCAGGGGCAGCTGGCCGTGCGGCAGCAGGAGGGCGCCGTCCAGGGGAAAGACCGCGATCACCTGCGGCAGGTCGGCCAGTTTGCGGGTGGGGCGACCGGCGACCATGGCGCGCCTTCAGGAAAAGAGGATGGTGGAAAGTTGGCGACGGCCCTGCTTGGCCACGTCCGACATCGGTCCCGCCGCCTCGAACACCAGCAGCAGCTGCTTGCGCGCCGCCTCGTCGTTCCAGGCCCGGTCGCGGCGGATGATGGTCAGCAGCTGGTCGGCGGCGCCCTGCAGGTTTCCCTGGGCCGCCAGCGCCTTGGCCAGGTCGAAGCGGGCCTCGTGATCGTCGGGGTCAGCGCCCAGGCGGCGGTCAAGCTCGGCGGTTTCCGAAGGGGGCTCGCTGGCCAGGGCCAGGGCCGCGCGGACGCTGTCGAGTTCAGGGTCCTTGGCGCCTTCCGGCGCCATGTCGACGACCTCCTGGGCGCGCTCCACATCGCCGCCCTTGAGGTAGCAGCGGGCGAGGCCGGCGATGGCCTTGGCGTTGTCCGGCGCCAGCTGCAGGGCCTGGGCGTAGGCCTGGGCCGCGCCGCCCAGATCGTCCAACGCCAGGGATTCCCGCGCCATGTCGAGAATCTCGTCCAGCTCGCTGGCCGCCGGCGGGCCGCTCAACCGGTCGATGAAGGCCTTGATCTGGCTCTCCGGCACCGCGCCCATGAAGGCGTCCACGGGCTGGCCGCCCGCGAAGGCGTAGACGGTGGGGATGGATTGCACCCGCAACTGGCCGGCGAAGGCGGGGTTCTTGTCGACGTCGATCTTGACCAGCTTCACCGCGCCCTTGGCGGCCAGCACAGCCTTCTCGAGGGCCGGGGTCAACTGCCGGCAGGGACCGCACCAAGTGGCCCAGAAATCGACAATCACCGGCTGGGTCTTGGAGGCCTCGATCACGTCGGCCATGAAGCCGGCGTCCGAGCCGTCCTTGATCAGGTCGGCCTTGGCGGGGCCCGGGGTCATCTCTCCGATCATGGCGTCCTCTGGCGGTGGGGCGGGGCCCTAAGATGGTCCCAAGGGCCCTTGGCCGCAACGGATGACGGCCGATTTCGTTCGCGGACCGGGCCCGGCTATTTCGGTGACAGTTTACTTAACTCGCATGCTATCGCGCCACCCCAGCGGTCAGCTGACGCGTTAAGTAAACTGTCACCGAAATAGCGCCTTACAGCCGATCCTCCGGCGCCGGGACCGGCGGGGCCTCCACCGGGGTGATGAAGCGGGCCAGGCGGGGCGCCAGCCAATGCTCCAGGTCGTCGATCATCTCATAGACCACCGGCACCATGATCAGGCTGAGCACGGTGGAGGTGATCAGCCCGCCGATCACGGCCACGGCCATGGGCTGGCGGAACTCCGAGCCCTTGCCGATGGCCAGGGCGGTCGGCAGCATGCCGGCGGCCATGGCCATGCTGGTCATGATGATCGGCCGGGCGCGCTCGCGGCAGGCCTCCATGATCGCCATGCGCTGGCTCATGCCCTCGCGCTCCCGCTCGATGGCGTATTCCACCAGCAGGATCGAGTTCTTCGCCGCCAGGCCCATCAGCATCAAGAGACCGATCAGAGATGGAATGCTGATCGCAAGCCGCATGGCCATCAGGCCCAGGAAGGCGCCGCCGACGGCCATCGGCAGGGCGGAGAGGATTATCAGCGGCTTGAAGAAGCTGCGGAACAGCAGCACCAGCACCGCATAGATCATGCTGACCCCGGTCAGGATCGCCATTCCGATCTGGCTGAACAGTTCGACGAACTGCTCGGTCTGACCGTTGGTCACCTGTTCCACGCCCGGATAGCGCGGTGGAAGCTGCTGGGTGGTCTGCGGTTGAGGAATCCGATCGCAGACGGCTTTTGGCCGGAACGGCTTGCAGATGGCCAGCTTCAGTCTTTGAATCCCACCCCCGAGAGCCTGGAGCAGGCCCGGCTTCGGCGGTGGTCCTAGGCTGCGCATCAACGGGGTGTTGTTGATCTCCTTCATCGCCTGGCCGAGCTGGGCGCCGTTGGCCAGATCCGCGTCGATGGCGATGTCGCGCTTGCGGTCGTAGCGGTAGACCGACGAGGGACCGGCCTCGAAGCTGATGTCGGCGACGCTGTCCAAGGGCGTCGTGCCGCCGCTGGCGGTGGGCACCGGCAAGGCGCGGATGATCGCTAGGTTGTCGCGGGCGGAGGCGGGCAGCCGGATGCGGATCGGGATCCGCCGCTCGCCCTCGGTGAGTTTGGGCACATTCGCGTCGATGTCGCCGAGGGTGGCCACCCGGGCCACCTGAGCGATGGACTGGACGCTGACCCCCAGGCGCGAGGCTTCGTCGGGCTTGGGCCGGATGATGACTTCCGGACCCGTCGGCGGATGCGAGGGCCGGGGATCGGCGACGGCCTTCAGGCCGCGCATCTCCCGCTCGAGCTCGTCGCTGGCGCGGATCAGCTGGTCGCCGTCCTGGCCGGTCAGATAGATCTGCACCCCGGCCGAGCCGAAGCCGCCGCCCTGGAAGGTCACCCGGGCGTCGGGAATCGACAGCAGGGAGGCGCGGACCCGGTCCTGGATCTCGGTGACCGTCGCCGCGCGCTTGTCCTTCAGCACCAGGGTCGCGGTGCCGTTATTGATCCCGCCGCCGCCCAGTCCGCCGCCGCCGAAGCCCTCACCGGCCACCGAGCCGATCTGGGTGAACACGAGGTCGGCTTCCGGCAGCTTCATCAGCAGCTCGGTGGTCTGGCGGGATATCCGCTCCATGTCGGCGAGGGTCGCGCCCGGAGGCCCCTCCATGCCGACGAAGACGTAGTTGTTGTTGTCCGGCGGCTGCACGCCGGAGGGCAGAAAGCGGTTGAGCAGGATCGACAGGATGAAGATCAGCACGCCCACCACCACCGTGAGCATCCGATGGGACAGGGACCAGTCGAGGATGGCGCGGTAGTGGCGGTTGATTTCGGCGCGCGGATGCGGGTGGGTTTCGGGTTTTAGGAAATAGGCGGCCAGAAGCGGGGTCAGCAGGCGGGCCACCGCCAGGGAGAAGAGCACGGCGATCACCACGGTGATGCCGAACTCCTTGAAGAACTGGCCCGGAATGCTGCCCATGAACGACACGGGGGTGAACACCACCACGATGGCGGCGGTCGTGGCGACCACCGCAAGGCCGATCTGGTCCGCGCCCTCCATCGCCGCCCGATAGGGCCGCGCGCCGGCCTGCACCCGTTTCTGGATGTTCTCGATCTCGACGATGGCGTCGTCGACCAGGATCCCGATCACCAGGGTCAGGGCGAGCAGGGTGACCACGTTCAGGCTGAAGTTGAACACCGCCATCAGGATGAAGGTGGGGATCAGCGAGACCGGCATGGCGATGGCGGTGATCGCCGTCGAGCGCCAGTCGCGCAGGAACAGCCACACCACCAGAGCGGCCAGGACCATCCCCTCGATCATGGTCCGCAGGGTCGCCGTATAGGCGCTGCGGGTGTCGTCGACCGTGGAGAAGATCTCGGTGAACTTGACGTCCTTGTACTGGGTCCCGAGCTTGACCACCGCCGCCTTGACCCGGTCCTCGACCTGCACCTCGCTGGCGTCGTTGGTCTTCAGCACCTGGAAGCCGATCACAGGCTGGTTGTTGAGGCGCGCAAAGCCCCGCGGCTCGCTCTCCCCGTCGCCGACCGACGCCACGTCCGACAGCTTGACGAACCGGCCGCTGGCCGTGGGAATGGTCAGGGCGCGCAGGCGCTCCACCGTGTCCTGCGAGCCCAGCACCCGGACCGTCTGTTCGCGGCCGCCGATCTGCAGACGTCCGCCGGGGTAGTTGATGTCGAAGGCGGCCAGGGCGGTGTTGAGGGCGGTGGCCGTCAGGCCGACCCCGGCCATCTTGTCCGGGTCGATGATGACGTTGATTTCGCGTTCGACCCCGCCGACCCGGGAGATCTGCGCGACGCCGTTCTCCGCCTGCAGGGTCCGCGCGACCGTGTCGTCGATGAACCAGCTAAGGCCGCTGGGCGACATGTTGGGCGCGGAGACGGCGTAGGTGACGATCGGCTGGGACGATATTTCCAGCCGCTGCACGAAGGGCGGATCGATTTCCCGGGGCAGGACGGCCCGGGTCTGGTCGACCTTTTGGCGCACCTCGTCGGTGACCTTCTGCAGGTCCTGGCCCAGCTCGAACTGGATCACCGTGGTGGAGGCGCCGTTGTTGACCACCGATTCGATGGACTTGATGTTGGAGATGCCCGCCACCGCGTCCTCAATGGGCCGGGTGACCTGGGTCTCCAGCTCCGCGGGCGCCGCGCCGCTCTCGGTGATCGTCACCGTCACCGCCGGGAAGACGATGTTCGGGAAACGCTTGATCGGCAGCATGTTGTAGGCGAGCAGCCCCGCCAGCACCAAGGCCGAGAAGACCAGGGCCACGGGGATCGGGTTCTTGATCCCCCAGGTGGATATGCGCAGTTCGGCCATCAGCGACCGTCCTGGATCGGCTTCACCACATCGCCCGGCAGCACGAAGACCGCGGCCGCCTGCAGGATGCGCGAGCCGGCGGCCGGCCCCTGCAGCAGCTCGACATAGCCGCCCCCGTGGGCGCCGGTCTTCACCGGGACCTGGTGGACGTGATCGGCGTCGTCGACCACCATCACCGAGGCGCCGTCGGC
Organism: Caulobacteraceae bacterium; assembly: GCA_003165275.1. Classification (GTDB taxonomy): domain Bacteria; phylum Pseudomonadota; class Alphaproteobacteria; order Caulobacterales; family Caulobacteraceae; genus Poindextera. The sequence goes on along the minus strand of PLSW01000241.1, from coordinate 10,621 downwards.
GTCATAGCGAATGGCCGATTCCGGTATCGACAACACCGCGCGGCTGGAGCCGGCGAAGGTGGCGCGGCCGAAACCGCCGGGGCGCAGGTCGTCGCGCAGCGGCAGGCTGATGCGCACCTTGCCCAGCTTGGTCTGCGGATCGACGCTCGGGGAGATCAGCCGCACCCGGCCTTCGGTCGCGGCGCCGTCCGGCAAACTCACCTGGACAGGATCGCCGACGCGCAAGCCGGCCAAGTCGCCTTCGGCCACATCGGCCTCCAGCTCGACCAGGCTGTCGCGGGCCATGCGGAACATGGGGGTGGCGGCGCTGGGGGCGGCGACGTCGCCGGGGCGCACATTGCGCTCCAGCACCAGACCGGCCACCGGCGCGCGGATGGTCATGCGCGCATCGCGGGTCTGCAGGTCGTGAAGCTGGGCGATCTGGGCGTCGAGAGCGGCCTTGGCGCTGCGGGCGGAGAAGCGGCGCTGATCGATGGTCTCCTTGGACAAAACCCCCTGGCTGTCCAGGCCCTCGACGTCCTTGGCCTGGGAGGCGGCTTGGTCGGCGGCCACCTGCTGCTGGGCGACCAGGGCGGTCTGCTGGGCGATCTGCGAGCGCAACAGGGTGTCGTCGAGTTGGGCGAGGGGCTGGCCCTCGGCCACCTTGGCGTCAACTTCGACATAGACCTTGGCGACGCGATAGCCGCTCAGCTCGGGATTCACCGCCGCCTCCTCGCGGGAGACCAGCAGGCCGGACGCGGTGAGGCCGCTGGCCATCGGCCGCATCTCCACGGTGGAGACGCGAACGGCGCGCGCGCCCTTGCGTTCGTCCGCGGGGACCGGCTTCTTGCCGCAGCCGGCGACCCCCAGGCTCAGCGCGAGCAGCGCCGCAATCCCCAAGCGACTTGTCGTCATCATTGCATTTCTTCTCATCGGGAAGACCCGCGTTGCATCGACGGCGGCGTCCAGCCGCCTCCCAGCGCCTTGAAGGCCTGGACCGACCGGCGCAGGGCCTGAACCTGCGCGCCGGTCAGGGCGGTGCGGGCGGTGCGCCAGGTGCGTTCGGCGCTGATGGCGCTGGTCAGATCGTCGATGCCGAGGGCGTAGCGCTTGCGGGCCGCGTCATAGGCCGCCCGGGCCTGGGCCTCGCCGGCGCCGAGGATGCGGATGCGGTTCTCGTCGGCGGCGAGCTGCACCAGGGCGTTTTCCGACTCGCCATAGGCGGTCTGGACAGCCTTTTCATAGGCGATCGCCGCCTGATCGACCCGGGCGCCCTGGGCGCGGATTTCCGACTTCAACCGCGGCATGTCCAGGATCGGCTGGGCGACGCCCAGGCCGATGGACCAGAAGTCGGTCGCGGTCGGCGCGCCGAAGGTCTCGGAGGAGGAGTAGCCCGCCCCCGGCAGCAGGGTGAATTTCGGCAGCAGGGCCAGTTCGTTCAGGTGCAGCTGGCCGGTGGCCGAGATCAGCTTCTGCGCCGCCTCGCGCACGTCCGGACGGCGGGCGAGCAGCGACGGCGGCACCGCTGCCGGCACGGCGGGAGGCGTGGCGGCCATGGCGTCGGTGGGCAGGGTGTCGAGGGGGTCGACGCCGCGGCCGACGAGGATCAACAGGGTGCGGCGGGCGGCGTGAAGCTGGCCCTCCAGGTCGACGGCCTCGGCGTCGGACTGGGCGGCGAGGGAATCGGCCTGGTCGGCGTCGGAGCGGGCGCCGATGCCGTGGTCGGCCTTGACGTCGGCGACGTGGGCCAGATCGCGCTGCAGGCGCGCGCTCTCCTTGGCGTCCTGCAGCTGGATCGCCAGGCCGCGGGCCTGGAAGAGGCTGTCGGCCACATTGGCGGCCAAGCTGGTGCGGGTGGCCTCGAAGTCGAACCGGGCGGCCGCCAAGTCGGCGTTGGCCTTGTGGGCGGTCACGAACCGGCGTCCGAAAAGATCCAGCTCCCAGCTGACGTTGAAGTTGGCGCTGTAGGCGTTGGCGAAGCCGGCGTTGACCAGGGAGATCGGCGGGCTGCTGGGTGTGAGCTGGAACGATCCCCCCGCCAGCGCCGTCGTGTCGGTGCGGGTGGCGTTGGCCTGGACGGCGCCCTGCGGATTGAAGGCGTCGGTGGCCTCGGTGCGGATCGCCTTGGCCTCATGCAGGCGCGCCAGGGCGCTGCGGGCGTCCGGGGCATGGGCGAGGGCCTGATCGACGAGGCTTTCCAGCTGCGGGTCGCCGTAGAGACTCCACCAGCGGTCGAGCGCGGCGTCGGACGCCGCCGCCCCCGCGGGCGCATCATAGGCCGCCGGCAGCCGCAGATCCGGCTTGACGACCTTGGGGCCGAGCGCACAGGCCGCCAACAATGGGCCCAGCACGAGGGTGAGGAGAATGACGCGGCGCATGGCCCACTATCTGGAAGAGAATCAACGAGTCGGATGGCTTCGGCGCACCATAGAGGCCCCAACGTCGCCAGCCAAAGTACAGCTAAGGGCCTTCGCCCCCATTTGCTCGCGACGCACGGCCCTATTCGGCGTTCTAGGCCGGTTTTCGCGGGGTTGTGTCAAGAGAAACACGGTTCTGTGAGGAGCGCGCGCGGCGAACTGCGGCAAATAGGCCGCTAGGTTGGACGCTGGCGCGACATCGGTCCGGTTTTGGGCGCCGCGGGATGGAGGCGAAGACCAGACGTGGCGCAACGAGGCGAAATCCGGGTGGGCGTGGGGGGCTGGACCTTCGAGCCCTGGCGGGGGGTCTTCTACCCGGGCGACCTGCCGAAGCGGCGCGAGCTTGAATATATGAGCGCGCGGCTGCGCACGATCGAGATCAATTCCACGTACTATGGCTCGCAAAAGCCGGAGACCTTCCGCAAGTGGGCGGCCGAGACCCCCGAGGGCTTCGTTTTCGCCGTGAAGGGCTCGCGGTTCTGCACCAACCGCAAGGTGTTGGCCGAGGCGGGGGAGTCCATCAGCCGGTTCTTCGCCCAGGGGGTGCTGGAGATGGGGGACAAGCTGGGGCCGGTGCTTTGGCAGTTCGCCAACACCAAGAAATTCGACCAGGCCGACTTCGGCGCCTTCCTCGACCTTCTGCCGCGGAAACTGGACGACCGCGCCATCCGCCATTGCGTGGAGGTGCGCCACGACAGCTTCCGCGATCCCGCCTTCGCCGCCCTGCTGCGCCAGCACGAAATCCCGGTCGTCTTCGCCGACCACAACGTGTATCCGGCCCTCGCCGACGTCACCGGCGACTTCGTCTACGCCCGGCTGCAGACTGGCTCCGACGACATCGAAACCGCCTATTCGCCGGCCGATCTGAAGACCTGGGCCGGGCGGCTGATCGATTGGGCCGAGGGCGGCCGTCCCGCGGACCTGCCCTGCGCTGACCCGGCCCACAGGCCCGTCGCCAAGCCACGCGAGGTGTTCGCCTTCATCATCCACGAGGGCAAGGTGCGGGCGCCGGCGGGGGCGATGGCCCTGGGGCGGCTGTGCGGCAAGGCATGAGCGCCCCCGAGGCCGCCGTGGGTCGTCCGGAAACATTTAGGCAACACAAGGTTTAAAAACATGGTTAACACGAGATGAACGGCGGCAGGAAATCAGACCACAACACATTGTTTCAGATTATATTTTTCTGCCCAGCCCATATCCGCCGGCTCACACAAACCATGAACGAGGCGCTAAAAAACATGGTTAACAGCCGCTTAACGAGCGCGCGCCTATTCTGGCCCCCATGCGCCTTGCGACCGCCCTTGCCCTCCTTCTGCTGATCGCCGCGTCCAGCGCCGGTTCGGCGTCGCCGCGACGGCCGGCGGTGGACGCCGCGGGCCTGCGCGGGGAGGTTTCGACGAGCGATCCGGCGGCTGCGTCGTCGACCGTCACCACCCCCGCCACCAAGCTGCGCCAAACCGCGCCGCCGACGGCGCCCCTCGCCACGCCCCTGCCCGCGGACGACGGCCAATGCCGGCTGTCCTGCGCCCACACCTACTATCGGTGCCTGTCCGGCGACTACGCCGAACGGTGCCCGCAGGACTGGACCCTTTGCCTGGCGGGTTGCAGCCGGGCCGGCGCGGGCCTGCGCTGAGCCCGCGCCCCTTGCCCCGGCGGCGCGAATGAGGCTTGTTGGCGACAGGGTCCAAATCGTGACCCCCGTCACCTTTGAGCCCCCTTCACTTTTGAGTAAGCATGTCGAACGTTATCGACCTCGATCCCCAGCCCGACGAACCGGGCGCCCCTGGCGCGCAGACGGCCGGCAAGCGCGAGCAGACCAAGCTGACCAATCGGCGCGCCATCCTGGACGCGGCCCGGGAGGCCTTCGGCGAATTGGGCTACGAGACCGTCACCGTGCGCGACATCATCCGGCGCACCAGCCTGTCGGTGGGCGCCTTCTACAACTACTACCGCTCCAAGGAAGAGGTGTACGAGGCCCTCGCCGACGACGGCGCGCGGCGCTTCCGGCCGATCCTGGCGGCGCAGTACGAGGCCGCCACGGACTTCCAAAGCTATATCCGCCGCGCCATCGCCGCCTATTTCCGCTTCCTCGTCGAGGAGCATGACAGCTGGCAGAACGACGCGGCCCAGCCGCACCTGCGCGGCCAGACCCCGGAGATGAAGGCGGTCTACGATCAGGTTTGGTGGTCGATCAGCGACACCCTGGAACGCGGCCACGGCCCCAAGGTCGACACCGAATACCTGGCCGGCGCCTGCATCGCCATCGCCCGCGAGGTCGGCGAGCAGATGCTGACCCGCCAGCCGATCGACGTGGACGCCGCGGTCGAATTCGCCACCCAGATGATCCTCGGGGGCCTGCCCGCCCTGCCCCGGCAAGAGTCCTGACGACCCACGAAAGGTTGCCCGCCCCATGGCCGATCCCGCCCTGCAGAAGTTGATGCTGAACGCCATGCTGGCGCTACCGACGCCGGTGCTGCGCATGCTGGCCGGCGGCGGCGTGGTGTTCCAGGGCGGCCGCACCCTCGATCCGCGCTTCCAGTTCCTGGCCAACGCCGCCAAGGGCGCGCCGCCGATGAGCTCGGTTCCGCCGGAAATGGCCCGGGCCGGCAGCGCCGCCGGCCTCGCCGCCGTCGCCGGACGTCCGGAACCCGGGGTGGCGGTCGAGAACCTCTCCATCGACGGACCGCGCGGGCCGATCCCCCTGCGCGCCTACCGTCCCTCGTCCCCGGACCCCAAGGCGCCGCTGATGGTCTTCGCCCATTTCGGCGGCGGGGTGATCGGCGATCTGGAGACCTGCCACGTCTTCTGCTCGATCCTCGCCAAATGCACCCACGGTCCGGTGCTGTCCGTGGACTATCGGCTGGCGCCGGAACACAAGTTCCCCGCAGGGCTGGAGGATGTACTGGCCGCCTATCGCTGGGGCCGGGACAACGCCGAACGGTTCGGCGCGGCAGCCGGTCAGGTCGCCATCGGCGGCGATTCCATGGGCGGCGGCTTCGCGGCCATCGTCGCCCAGGAGATGAAGACGGCGGGCGAGCCGCAGCCGGTGCTGCAGTTGATGATCTATCCCGCGGTGGACCTGGCCAGCGAGGCGCCGTCCATGCGCACCTATTCGGACGCCTATCCCCTGTCCAGCAGCACCATGGACTGGTTCGTCGGCCACTATCTGGGCTCGGACGCCGATCCCCGCGATCCGCGCGCCTCGCCGGCCCGGGCCAAGGACCTGACCGGCCTCGCCCCCGCCATTGTCGTCACCGCCGGCTTCGATCCCCTGGTCGACCAGGGGGAGGCCTACGCCAAGGCCCTGCGCGACGCCGGCGTGCCCGTGGTCTATCGTTGCTATGACGCCCTGGCCCACGCCTTTACCGCCTTCACCGGCGCCGTGCCCTGCGCCGACGTGGCCTGCCGGGAAATCGCCGGCCTGGTGCGCGAAGGCTATGAAGGCCGAATCCACTAGTGGTGGGCTATTCATCCCGCTCATCCCCACGAAGGCGGGGACCCAGGGGACTCGCCCAGGCCCCTGGTAACCTCCTGGATCCCCGCCTTCGCGGGGATGAGCGCTATTCTGAGGCTCGTTGCTGATGCGCGCGCTCGTCGTCGATTCCCTGGCCCCGGACTACGCCGGCTGCGCCATTCGTGAATTCGAAACCCCAATTCCGGGCTCCGGCGACGTGCGGGTGAGGGTGCGCGCGGCCAGCGTCAACTTCCCCGACCTGCTGATGACCCGCGGCGACTACCAGCACAAGCCGCCGCTGCCCTTCATCCCCGGCCTGGAAATGGCGGGGGAGGTGGAGGCCCTCGGCGAGGGCGTCACCGCGTTCGCGATCGGTGATCCCGTGGTCGGCGCAGCGCGGATCGGCGGGTTTTCCGAATTCGCGGTCACGCCGGCGGCGGCCCTGCGCCGCAAGCCCGAGACCTTGAGCTTCGCCGAGGCCGCCTCGGTGGGCGCGGCCTATCTGACCGCCTATGTGGCCCTCGTCCGCCGCGCCCGGGTCGAGCCGGGGGAGTGGGTGCTGGTGCATGGGGCGGCCGGCGGGGTGGGCCTGGCCTGCGTCGACCTAGCCAAGATTCTGGGTTGCCGGGTCATCGCCGCCTCGGCCTCGGACGAGAAGCTGGCTGTGGTCCAGGCGGCCTACGCCCCCGACGCCGCGGTCAATGTCAGCGGCGGGTTCCGCGAGCGGGTGAAAGAGATCACCGGCGGGCGCGGGGCGGACGTGATCTATGACCCGGTGGGCGGCGACGTGTTCGACGAAAGCACCCGTTGCATCGCCTTCGACGGCCGCCTGCTGATCGTGGGCTTCACCTCGGGGCGCATCCCGACGCTCTCGGTGAACATGCCGCTGATCAAGGGCTTTTCGGTGATGGGGGTCCGCGCCGGGGAATACGGCCGACAGTTCCCGGAAAAGGGCCGCGAGAACATCGACGCCGTCTGGGGCCTCGCCGCCGCGGGCAGGCTGAAGCCCCGGGTGCACGCCGAACTGCCACTCAGCGACTGGCGCGCCGCCTTCGACCTCCTGGCCGACCGCAAGGTGATCGGCAAGGCAGTGATCCGGCCGGATCTCTGAGGCGATGATGTTTCGCGGGTGGGAAAACTATTTCCAGATGCTCGGCGCGGCGTCGGCCGGGCTGATCGGGCTGCTGTTCGTGGTGGTGACCCTGACCGCCGGTTTCGAGACCTCCAATGCCCAGCGCGGCCAGGTGCTCTACATGACGCCGACGGGGCTGAATTTCGCCTCGGTCCTGACGATCTCCGCCCTTGCCCTGGCGCCGGGGCTGTCTCCGGCGGGGATGGCGATCAGCTTCGGCGCGGTGGCCCTGTTCGGCCTCGGCAACGCCATCCGGTCCAGCATCGGGATCGCCAAGCCGAGGGACGTGACGGAGCGGCCGCACTGGTCGGACTTCTGGTGCTATGGCGCGGCGCCGGTGGTGATCTATCTGGGCCTCGGCGCGGCCGCGATCGGCCTGGCGATGCATGCGGCGTGGGCGCCCTACGTGGCGGCGGGTCTGCTGTTGTTCCAGCTTCTGCTCGGGATTCGCAACGCCTGGGATCTGGTGACCTGGATCGCGCCGCGGTCCAGCGCCATGGCTGGCGGAACCAGCGGCGGCGCGGAAGCCGGCGAAAGCGACGGCGAAACCTAGCTCACCGACTCGGCGCTGTAGCGGGCGATCAGGCCGGTGCGGATGGCGTAGCGGTAGACCCAGGCGAAGGTCAGGCAGGCGGCCGCCACATAGAGCACCGCGAGCCCGCCGCCGATCGCCAGCCGGTCCCAGGGCGCGGGCTTGCCGGCGATGATCGCGCGCATGCCTTCGAACACATAGGCCGGCGGCAGCCCCTTGGAGATCGCCTGCATCCAGCCGGGCAGGATCGACACCGGATAGAAGACCCCGGCGAACGGCGAGACCAGGGTCGGGATTGGCCAGATCAGCCACTCCGAGGCCGGGCCCAGGCGCAGGACGATCGCCGCGCCGAACACCCCCAGGGCGACGCCGGTGAGGAACAGCACCAGGAGAAACGGCGCCAGCGCGGCCCCGTAGGCGAGGAACGAGAGGCCGAAGGCGGCCCGGGCGATGACCACCATCACCCCGAGGCCGATCAGGCTGGTGCCCACGCCGGTGATGACCAGGCCGGCGAGATATTCGGAGATGCGCAGGGGCGTGGCGAAGAAGTTCAGGAAGTTGCGCGACCAGACATCCTCGAAAAAGGCCATGGTCACCCCCTGCATCACCCGGGTCAGGAAGTCCCACAGCAGCACCGCGCCGAGGAGGGTCGGCACGAAGTTCATCCCCGTCCGGCCCACGGTGTTCAGGTAGCGGGAAATGAAACCCCACAGGGCGATGTCCACCGCCACCCAGGCGAAGATCGGCAGGATGCGCTGCGGACTGCCGCGATAGAGAAAGAGCTGGCGCAGGACGATGGCACCGACGCGGGAGGGGTTCAAGCGGCGCGCCCCTGATGCGCGGCCTCGTGCGCCACCGCGACAAAGAGGTCGTCCAGGCTGGCGGCGCCGTGTTCGCCGGGCAGGGTCTTCGGATCACCGGTCAGCACGATCCGGCCGCCGGAGATGAACATCACCCGGTCGCAGACCGCTTCCACCTCGTACATGTTGTGGCTGGTCCACAGCACGCCGCAATCGCCGCCGCCCACCATGTCGGTGATCACGGTCCGGATGTCCCGGGCGGTGGACGGATCAATGGAGGCAGTGGGCTCGTCCAGCAGCAGCAGCCTGGGTTGGTTGAGCATGGCCTTGGCCAGGGACAGCCGCGTCTGCTCCCCGGACGACAGCACCCCCGCCTTCGACTTTCGATATCGCGCCAGATCGTAGGTCGTCAGCAGGGTGTCGATGCGCCGTGTCAGGTCGCGCACCGCATAGATCATGCCGAAAACCCGCAGGTTCTCCTCGACGGTGAGATTGCCGGGGAGCGGGGCGTAGACGGCGGCGAAATTGGTCTTGGTCAGGGCGCGGGTGCGGTCGGCGGCCAGGTTGACGCCCTCGATCTCGATCCGGCCGGCCGTCGGGCCCAGCACGCCCAGGATCATGTTGAGGGTGGTGGTCTTGCCCGCCCCGTTTGGGCCGACCAGGCCGACGATCTCTCCCGGGGCGACGTGGAAGCTGACGCCGTCCACCGCCCGCAGGGGACCGAAGGATTTGCAGAGGCCCTCGACGGAGAGGACGGGGGGCGGCGGGGAGGCGACGGTCATCGAATCGGTTCTAGCAGGCGAGGGGGGGCCGCGCACGACCGCCGCTGCGTGCTTCGACACGGTCGCTGCGCTCCCTACTCAGCATGACGGGGAGGGTGGGCTGCAAAAATAGTCGTCATGCTGAGTAGCGCGCACTTTGCGCGCGTGTCGAAGCACGCAGTCTGGCTGGGGCGCCCCCTCCGCCGGGCACACTGCGCCATCGATCGCTTTGCGGAGCATGATTCCGAACTGTGGCCTTGCTCAAGGACGGCCCAAGGGGCCGCCGCAATGCGGCGCGGCCAAGAGGCCGCGTCCTTGACCAAGGCCACAGTTCGGAAAGACTGGCCCCCATGCGTTCGGCGGCCACCTCCGACCAGGGCGATCAATCGACAACCACATCAGAACACCAAGGCTAGAGGCAGCGGACTGGAACGCTAGCCATATGGGAGCCTAAACTCGGCGCTATGCCGTCAGACAGAACTCAACGACTCATCGAAGCGGTTCAGACGCTGGCGGATGACCCATCTGCACAGGTTTCCTGTCCTTGGTGCGACGGCGGACCACTACGCATCCAGGATTCCGAGCCGATGCAGGACGGGGCCTTCGAGCGGGTGCTAAGTTGCGACCTGTGCGACGGACGATCATTCGCGCGCATGCATGTATCAGCGTCCCATTCAGCTGGCGTCACGCGAACTTGACTCGGCTCCCGGGTTTGCGTATCCACCGCGCTCCAATTTTCGCGCCCGAATTCGCGCGCCCCAAACAGACCGGAGCCGTCCCGTGAAGCGGACCTACCAACCGTCCCGCCTCGTGCGTAAGCGCCGTCACGGTTATCGCACCCGCATGTCCACCAAGAACGGCCAGAAGATCGTCGCCCGGCGCCGCGCCAAGGGCCGCAAGCGGCTGACCGCCTAGTCTTGTACGTCGGGCCGACCGGCCCTCGCAGACCAGGGAGGCTCGGCCTGACCGACGCCTCGATCCCGACCCCAACCCCGTTCCAGATAGAGCGCATCCGCAAGCGGCCGGACTTCCTGGCCGCGGCGAAGGCGCCATCCTGCGCCCGCGGCGCGGTGGTGGTGCAGGCCAGAGACCGGGCCGACGACGCGCCCCTGGTCCGCGCCGGCTTCACCGCCACCCGCAAGATCGGCGGCGCCGTGGTGCGAAACCGGGCCAAGCGGCGCCTGCGGGAGGCGGCCCGCGTCATGCTGCCCCTTCATGGACGGGCCGGCTTTGACTATGTGTTCATCGCCAGGGGCGGCACAACGGCCCGACCCTGGCTGCGTTTGCTTGACGATATGAAAAGCGCGCTGATAAGCCTCGCCGCCAATCAGGTCTCCCCGGCGACGGCGCCGACGACCGCTTCCCGGTAAACCCGCTCCATGCAAGACGAGTCAAACCGCAATCTCTTGATGTTCGTCGTGATTGCGGCGGCGATATTGGTCCTCTATCAGGTCTTCTTCCTGGGGCCGCAGGTGGCCCGGCAACACGCGGCCCAGCAGGCCGCCGCGGCCGCCCAGGCGGCGGCGCATCCGGCCACGGCGGCGCCCGG